>NZ_JBSSEL010000018.1:0-90824 GCF_054061655.1 Pedobacter sp. UYEF25
GGAAGCCCTGAACCAGGTTTCCCAGGTGTGCCGGTTGTACCAGGTAAGCCTTGAACACCTACCACGCCTGCATCACCCTTATCACCCTTTGGACCGTTGATTCGGGTATATGTCTGGGTAGTTGAGTTATAAACATAGGTCCCGCTGTCGTTGGTTACAATGGTAACTCCCGGACCGGGGGCGCCAGGTAATCCTGAGCCAGGTTTGCCAGGTGTACCAGTTGTACCAGGTAATCCCTCAACTCCAACCATTCCCGCATCGCCTTTATCTCCTTTAGCATTTATTAAAGTATAAGTGTTTGTTGTCGGATTAAAAATAAAAGTACCTGTATCGTTGATCACGATATTAGTTCCGAGACCAGGACCGCCCGGCGTACCGGGTAATCCCGGCATTCCTGTTTGCCCAGGTTGATTTACAACAATTATTGTTGCATTGCCGCCCTTAGCAGAAATCCATTTTGTACCATCATTATAGTAAACCCCCGCAACTACATCATTTACTGTTGCAGTATTATATACCATCATACCAGCAACGTGAGCTGTGAGTGGCGATGGATTGTTAGTCTGAACCAATGCCACGCGCGCCTGTAGTAAACCCTTATTGGCTGTTTCTAATTCCAATATAGCATCTTTATTGGGGAGCGCATCACCGGCGACTGTTCCATCTTTTACCTTCTGCTGAGCGATGGCAGCAGAGAAACTAAATAAAATACAGATTCCAAGGAGTAGAGATTTTTTCATATTTTACTATAATTTAATTTTCTTTCTTTTTTATTAAAACTTTAAAATTTACTCAGGAAGCAAAATAACTGTTGGTAAAATTTATACTGTTGTAATGTCACAGTGTGAACAGACGTGGAAGCGGTTCCTTTATTGACTTACTATTTCTACAATTATCAAGCAAAATACCCCCATGCTGTCCGATAAACAACGCAATGTACAATTAAATAAATTCCTTAAAAACAATAAATAAAAAATTATTTCGTTAATAATTTTTAACTAACTCACAATCAATTAAATAAAAAATAAATAACCCTGTATTTTATACGTACTTAATAGATAAAAATACTCCCATTTGAAGTTTTACTACACCTTTGCTCATTTTGAATGATTTTGAATTTAGCATTTTGGTCAAAAGGCAACCTCTAAATCTCCCAAAATATTATTTACTTGCATTTGCATGAGGTCTGCCTTAAATGGCCTTTCCGATTTAAAGGGTTAACGAGACTTTCGTAGTCGCTGAAAACTATTTTATGACTTCTAAATTATATGAACGGGAACCTATCATCCAGCTGACAACGAATGCCTTAATGGAACTCCTATAATTCTAAAGTATTGCTGGCATCAGTGCTAGTTTGCTAATTACAGCCAAAGGAGCTGTAATTGTTAAAATTGATTGCGAACAGGTCGATCGAGTTTTTTTCACCACACAACCGGGTCTAAATCCCCAAAAGAACAATCAATTTAATTACTATTTTATTTTTTCATGAACATCCATATTTTGTTCCTTTCCGATAACGGTGGATTAGACGATGTGATAAATACTCTCTTGCCGCCAACACTAATAATTTTATTGAGTTTTGAAATTCTACTACTGTACGCTCCCATTTAAAAGCAATTCCTTGTTATGCTAAGCGTTTTTTTGGCCTTCGGATAACTTCTACTGTTTGTAAATTAATTAAAATTTTAGCGCCCGAGAAAGTGCTGTCCATTTCTTCGAAAAAGTTCCACCTAAATCTTTCGACAACCTAGGCCAATATTTGCAACCTGTATGTATTCTTGGATAAATGTTAGACTCAATGCCAATGACACCTAATGGATAAGTTGTTAAGGATGACAATCAGGTTGCGAGATGCAGCTGAATATATGTCGGCTAAATACGTTGATCTATATTTATTTGAAGTGGATATGCATTGAGTGCTATCGCTTATAAAAAGAAAAATAAACGTCTCAATTTTTTTTATGTTAAAAAGAAAAATAAACCAGCCGTAAATTCAAAAAAAAACCATCTTCTTTTCAAGAAGATGGTCTTGTAGAAAAAAAATAAATTTATTTAATCATGACAGGAACAGAAATTTTATCCCAATTCATGGAAAAACCTTTTTTGTTAACGTTATATACTAAACGTTCTTGTGTTGCTTTCATTGCTTTTGTCTTTACATCAACGCGTATTGCATCTTCGCCTTCTTTATATTTAAAAGCCCCCCATTGTTTGGCTTCCTTATTAAAAATAGCTGTCCAAGTACCGCTTTCTTTCGGCACCAAAAAGAAACTGTAGGTTCCTGCAGGAAGCTTCTTTCCTTCGACCATAATGTCTTTACTTGTTTGAAAAGTAGTCGCTTCGTTTGCACCTGCACGCCAAACTTTATCGTAAGATTCTAACCCGCCCCATATTTTGCGACCTTTAACCGCAGGGCTACTATAGTTAATTGTTATTTCTGACCCGTTTACCATGCCTTTTGCTGTCGCAGCCGGGCTAGGTTTAGGTGCAGCGTCTTGTGCAGACGCTGTAAAAGCGATAGCTGTTACGGTGAACAACAACGCTATTGATTTAAATGCCTTTTTCATAGTGAAATTTATGCTAGTTATCTTGCTAAGATAGTATTTTAGGTTTGTAAAACAATAATCCTACGGCAGAAAACCCGCCAACTGCAGCCGCCCCAACCACGTTAAGCCATAAGAAAGAAATGATGTCGAAATTATATATTCCTATCACCGTGACTTCTGCTAAAATTGCGGAGAAAAACACCACTTGACCAGGTATACTTTTGTAGTAAAATGCAACTAAGAAAATCCCTAATATTGGACCATAAAACAAGGATCCTAGAATATTAACGGCCTCTATTAATGAGCCCATTTGTGTTGCAAACATGGCAACTCCGATAGAAAATATTCCCCAACCCAATGTGTGCAGTCTACTCAATCGCAATTCTTTTTTCTCATTTGGAGCTTCCTTAAAAAAAATCAAATGCACGTCTTTTACCGAGCAGGCGGCCAAAGAATTTAGCGCTGCCGAAATAGAGCCCCAGCTTGCCAAAAATATCACGGCAAATAACATCCCAACCATACCTACGGGCAAAGTGTTCTTTACAAAATATAAAAAAATGTAGTTTGTATCTGTTCGCTCTGCGTTGTAATTAGCCTTATTGATCGCTTCTTCAACCCTCCCATGCAAATTTGCTATGTCCTTTTCCGTTTTTTTAAAAGCCGTAACAGCATTAGGCAAGGCCGATGAATTTGTTTTTCGCTCAGCCAAAATACTTTTTGATTGCAGGTTAAATTGATTTTGCAACTTTTTATGCTCTTGCTCTAAGTGAGCAGCTTGTTCTGGCTTCGTTTCTTTTAAGTATTGATAGGATCTCTCATTAAAATAGATTGGCGCAGGTTTTAGCGTATAAAAAGCGAAAAGAAGTGCACCAATTAGCAAAATAAAAAACTGCATTGGTATTTTCACTAAACCATTAAGCAACAATCCCTTACGACCTGTTGAGGTATCTTTTGCGGTAATATAGCGTCCCACCTGACTTTGATCAGTACCAAAATAAGAAAGCGCTAAGAAAAAACCACCAATCACACCGCTCCATATGTTGTACTTATCTTTCCAGTCGAAATTTGTGGTGATTACATTTAGCTTTCCAGATTTCCCGGCTAGGTAGAGAGAATCGCTAAAAGTCGCACCATTGGGCATATTTTTAATTAGAAGATATCCGGCGAAAGCCATCACGCCAAGAATAATTAAAAACTGGAGTTTTTGCGTATGTGCAACCGCTTTTGCTCCGCCTATATAAGTGTATATCAAAAGTATTCCGCCCGTAAGCACATTGGTAATATAAATGTTCCAATCTAGCATTGTCGATAAGATGATGCTGGGTGCATAAATACTTATCCCAGTAGATAAACCCCGAGAAAACAAAAATAGTAGCGACGTGAGGACGCGGGTTTTCCGATCGAACCGACTTTCTAAAAACTCATAGGCCGTATACACTTTTAACCGCCGGAAAATGGGGATAAAAGTGATAGAGATGACAATCATTGCCAATGGCAACCCAAAATAATACTGCACAAAGCGCATCCCGTCTGTATAGGCTTGACCGGGTGCCGATAGAAAAGTAATGGCACTTGCTTGAGTGGCCATAATGCCCAAAAGCACCACATACCAAGGTAAATTGCTATCGGCTTTTAAATAAGATTCATTGCTTTTTTGCCCCCGACCAGCATAAACGCCATAGAGTACGATGCCCGCCAGAGTGAAAATAAGCACCACCCAATCTATTCCACTCATGCCCAGTGTTTAGTAAACAAGTAGTATAAAACGATTTGGATAATTAATGCCACAAAGAGAAAAAAATACCAGATGTTCCACTTAATTTCCTTTTTCGACATTATTTCCCTGCCGACAAAAAGTTAAAGAATAATCTGGCAGCACCGATGTTACCAGCTGGCAACTCTCTAAAAAACACTAACGGGGAATAGATAAATGTTCCCTTTCCAAACTTAGCGACTAAAGTACTGCCTTTTTGCTCACCCTCTCCAGTGTCGTGCATTTCGAAGAGTGTTGTGTAACGGCTATCCCAATTCTCGGGAAAGTAAGTTCCCCGTTCTTGCACCCAATCGTCAAAATCTTTAGCTGTTATTTTATTTGGGTAGTTTAACAAACGATTACCTGGATCTAAAAACGTGACTGTTGCATGCTCTTCTGTAACCCGCCCACGACCGATAGTTAATGGATACACGGCAAAATTTTGAGTGGCCATATCTTGAGTTGTGTTGTATTGCATAACCAGCGTACCTCCATTTTTTACGTAATTTTGTAGCGCAGATTGCCAATTACCATAATGCTTTTCGGTATTTACCACCCGGATGCCCGTCACTACCGCATCGTAACTAGCCAATTTTATAGGGTTTAAAATATCGCTTTCGCTCAATAAATCAACCTTTAATCCTGCCTGCCTTAAAAATTCAGGAACTAAGTCGCCCGCTCCTTTTATATAGCCTATGTTTTTGGCCGTTACTTTTAAATCACCCTTCAGTAACCAACTTTCTGCTTTCGTAAAGTATTGTAGTGTTGGCAAATGCGGATATTGAATAATTTCTTGTGTCCTATCATAATCTATCCCCCCAGCTTTAAAAACGACATGCAATTTGCTCTGATCTGCTTTTATCCTACCCAATGCAGCTGTATTAATGGTAAATGTTTCGTTAAAGATGGCAGCCGCCTCAAGCTTTATGTCTTTAAAAGTTGCTACTAACACATCTCCATCCAAAATTTCCACTTCCCCATCTGGCACATTCTCTTTTGATTTAAACTGAACATGAATTGTTAAATCTTCATTCTTTTTTGCAAAGTATACCTGCTCCATAATCTTAACATCAACTATAGGCACAATCCTTAACCCTTCTACAACGTCTCCACGAACTGGATCTAATTTTTTATAGGAAAGAGGCAACTTCACATCAAAATCGTCGCCGCCGAGGGTTAATGTAACCGTTACATTTTGTTGAGCGGGTGCTTCGGGCAAGCCAATTAATGAATCTGCCGTAACACTAAAAGTTGCTTCATTTTTTGGCGATTTTGCCAACCAATATGGCTGAGTTAAAGATGCACTTTTGGCGATTTGAATATCACGTTTGTAGGAAACCAATTCATCATTGGGTAGAGTTTGGTCAAATGCCTGTTTTTGTCCCAACCAATTGATACTTTTTAATTTAACTTTATTTGAGTCTCTAACAATAAGATTTAATTGAAAAGGATAAGTCTTTCCTGCAATTGCCTCCGGTTCATCTGTAATAACTTCGCCCATAAAACCTAGGCAACTCAATATAATTTTATCAACTGCCTTTAATTTATCATGCTTCAAATCATTATTTCTTATTGAGGCTATTTTTTTTCGCAACTCGAGTAGCCTTGGTAAAATTATTTCTGGGCGACCGAAGTCAAAATCGGCAATTATTTTCTGCAATCCTTCTCCAATTGCATCTTGTCTATTTTCTTTCCAATCCATTTCTAAGCCGTCAAACAAGGTGTGATGAGCAGGCTTACCATCAACCAATGAAAAATACTCCGTCTTTTTACCTGCTATTGATCTAGTTCCTGCACCCTGGCTTTTGTGTAGGCTTCTGCTAATGCCAGCCAATTCACCGTAGCCCAAACCCAGTAGAGGGTCGTATTGTCCAACCTCAATTTTAAGTTGCTCTTCTGATGTAGTATTTACGCTTCCAAAGTTAAATGTGTTCCATAACAACCTTGTTGATTGCCAAGGTGTAACAAATTTTAGTTGCTCGGGAAATGCGCTTGCCTCGCCGGCGAGCTTAAATGCTTTGGCCGCAACAACGGCAGATGCCGCGTGTTGGCCATGCCCAGCGGCAGCTGTTGGCGGAAAACGGCAAATAATCACATCAGGTTTAAATTTTCTAATTACCCAAACCACATCGGCAGTAAGACTGTCGACATTCCACTGATTAAAAGTATCTGTGGTATTTTTAGAAAAACCAAAATCTATCGCCCGAGTAAAAAACTGCTCGGCGCCATCTAGCTTTCTTGCTTCTAATAACTCGTGCGTTCTAATTAAACCTAGTGCTGCGCCCTGTTCAGCCCCTAACAAATTTTGCCCTCCATCTCCTCGGGTTAAAGACAAATATGCCGTTTGTACGTGTTGATTATTTATTAACCAAGCCAATAATCCAGTATTTTCATCATCTGGATGTGCCGCGATGTACAACACTTTTGGCAGATGGTTTAGTGTTTTTAGCGCGTTAAAAATATCGGCAGACTTTTCTGGCCTAACTTGTTGGGCAGAAATCGACGTGCAGTAAAAAACAATTAGGGCAACAATTAAAAGGTATTTTAACATTTAATTAATTTAGGTGGATCTCAGACTCACAGTTTTAAATGGCAAGATAAAAAATGTTTTATAAAACACGGGATACGATTGTATTCCCTTTTGTTAAAATTTTTGCAATTGGGCATTTAAGTGCTACCATTTCCAATCTCTCTTTTTGCGCTTCGGTTAGTGCGCCCCAACAAGTAATTTCTTCGTAAAAAACATCTTCGCCGTTTTCGCTATCCATACGAATGTTTACTTCAATTTTCTCAACAACCCACTCTTTTCTATCAATATACATGCGTAATGTTATCGCCAAACAGCTGCCCAAAGCAGACAATAAAAGGTTTAGCGGTGTAAAACCTTCTTCTTTTCCCCCCATATCTCGAGGTTCATCTGCTTTAATTTCCTGTGCCCCGTCTGTAATAATGCAGGTATAATGATCGTTTCTAATGTTAGCGGTTATCATGTTATTTTGTTAACTAATTTGACATTAATTCTGTTACAAACAGAAGCTAGAACTTACAAAACTTTAATATTTCTTTTTTGTTAAAGATAAAACAAACGTTATGAAATACAGAAAATTGATAGGGAATTGCCTACAGAAAAAATCAGATGACAACCTTAAAGTAGCGCTTGCATTAGTAGCTGGTATAGCAGTTGGTACTATAGTTAGTGTGTTGTTTGCGCCAAATAAAGGCGAAGATACAAGAGAAAAAATTGCCGATAAAGCTAGAGATTTACAATACGGCATTAAGGATAAGTACAACTTGGTGCGTGAAAAGGTTTTTGGTGTAGAAGCAATTGAAGAAGACATAGAGAATGAAATCCCCCATTTCGTTCAGAAAACTGCCAAAAAAGCAAAGTCAGATATAAAAGATGTAGTAGAAGTTACAAAGGAAAAACTGGCTGAAGAAAAAGATCATGTGGAGCACACGGTTGAAGAGGCTAAACATGAGCACGAAAAGAATAGCTAGTTTTTAAAGAAGAATTATTGTCAAATAAAAAACCGGGAATTTTAAGTTCTCGGTTTTTTATTAGAATTTCTTAGGGAATTTCAGCACTTTATAAATCAGATTGTAAACGACCTATAGCGCTTTTAGCATTAACAAACAAAAAAAACCACCACAGCTGCCACCTTCTACGGAAGGTGTTTTATCGGTGAATTGTAAGGTGAAGCGTCAGGTCTTCTTTGGCCTATTATTCTTTGATCTAAAAATTTCGCTATGACTCTATCGCTTTCCAGATCATATCTTTCAATTCTGTCAAACCTTTCTGCGCAACTGAAGAAATAAATAGACTTGGGACATTAGGCAAATCCAATTTCATCTCTGCAGTAAGTTCCTCATCTAACATATCAGATTTGGTGACTGCCAGAAGATGTGGCTTCTGCATCAATTCGGGATTGTACTTTTCGAGCTCGTCTTTCAGTATCTCGTACTCTTCTTTGATGCTTCTTTGCGTATCCGCAGGTACCATAAAAAGCAGTACCGAATTCCGTTCTATATGTCTTAAAAAACGGTAGCCCAAACCTTTTCCTTGCGAGGCACCTTCGATAATTCCCGGAATGTCTGCCATTACAAAAGATCGATCATCACGATACCTGACGATGCCTAGGTTCGGCACAATTGTAGTAAAAGGATAGTCAGCAATCTCGGGTTTTGCGGCGCTTACCACAGAAAGAAGGGTAGATTTACCGGCATTTGGAAATCCTACCAATCCTACATCTGCCAACACTTTCAATTCTAATACATTCCAAACTTCTTCTCCGGATTCTCCAGGTTGAGAGTACCTAGGTGTTTGCTGTGTAGGCGTTTTAAAATGAGCATTTCCCTGCCCACCGCGGCCACCTTTTGTTAATATTTGTATTTCGCCATCCGCAGTAATTTCAAAAATCACCTCACCAGTTTCAGCGTTTTTTGCAATGGTTCCTAAGGGAACTTCTAAAACTTCATCTTTTCCTTGTCTGCCTGATTTGTGCGAGCTTCCACCAGCCAAACCGTCTTCGGCAATAATGTGCTTGCGATATTTTAAATGAAGCAAAGTCCAGATATTTGCACTTCCTTTTAAGATGATGTGGCCGCCGCGTCCACCGTCGCCACCATCTGGGCCGCCCATAGCAGTTAATACATCTCGGTGCAAATGTGATGATCCCTGGCCACCCTTACCAGATCGGCAACAGATTTTAACGTAATCTACAAAATTAGAACCTTGCGACATGGAAGTGAAAAAGAAATAGGATAAAAAATTTTAAAATGTTTTCTAAAAGCTATCAATAACCGCGCAAAGATCTTTGTAAACGGTCTCAATAGAGTTCATTCCGTTAACCTTTGTTAGCTTACCTTGTTCTTCATAATAAGGCAATACATGTATCGTTTTTTCGAAGTATTCGGATATTCTCTTATGCAGTTTCTGCGCATCATCATCTGGTCGGCCACTTGTTTTATGCCTTTCAGCGATGCGTTTAGTCAACTCGGTTTGATCTACATCTAGCGCAATAACGCCGTCTATCTTGCTGCCTTTACGTTTTAAAAATAGATCTAACTCCCTTGCTTGTGGCACGGTACGGGGAAAACCATCGAAAACGAAACCAATTGCATCAGGATTTTTATCGACTTCCTCCTCTAACATAGAAATGGTAATGGCATCTGGAACAAGTTCTCCATCGGCCATCAACTTGCTTACCATTAAACCGAGTTCTGTTTCGTTGTTTACATGCGCTCTAAAAATATCGCCTGTAGACACATGAATAAGTTTGTATTTATTTATCAGATTTTCAGACTGGGTACCTTTACCCGCCCCCGGAGGGCCAAAAAGAACTAAATTAAGCATCGAACTTGTTTAGATTTTTAATTAAGAAAATAAAGCCTTGCCGCCAAGGAGCGACAAGGCTTCATAAAAATGGTGCACTTGTAGGGATTCGAACCCCAAACCTCCTCATCCGTAGTGAGGTGCTCTATCCAGTTGAGCTACAAATGCATCTAATCTATTTGAAACGCTTTCCAAGCAACTTCATCTTCTAAAAGACTCGAGACGATTATTTTTAAACCAAAAAATCGAAACGCCCCCCTGCTGACTGGATTGCAAAAGTAAGCCTTGCGATTCGATTTAGCAATTTTTATTTGAAAAAAATTTGGCTAATCTTTTTAAGCTTTCAATGCATCATCAATAGCCTTGAAATTTGGAAGATTTCCAGCGTCTTCTAAGACCTCCGAATAAGCAATTTTGCCCTGCTCATCAATTACAAAAGCAGCTCTCTTTGCAACCCCCCTTAATCCGAAAACAAACTCCTCGTACAGGCAACCGTAAGCGCTAGAAACTTCTTTATTGAAATCCGATAGCAATAAAAATTGATAATGTTGATCTTCTTTAAACTTCGCAAGAGTAAATGGAGAGTCCACAGAAATACCCAACACTTGAGCGTTGATACCTTCGTAAAAGCTAAAATTATCACGAGCCGCGCAAAGTTGCTCGGTGCAAATTCCGGTAAACGCCATCGGGAAAAAATGAATAATTACTTTCTTTCCTAAAAAACTACTTAACGAAACTTTAGCAAGTTCTGAGTTATACAAGGTAAAATTTGGGGCGGTATCGCCAATCTGTAGTGACATATTTTTATTTTAATGCAAAGATACTGTTTAATACATATAATCTAAGTATTCGGAGATTGCCAAAATCCGAAATGGTAATCAAAAATTTATTCATCTAACTCGTTTTTTTCATTGTATGGCGTTAGATTTTAGCGCATTTAGCTAATATGACGTCTTAACTTGGCTGCAAATTTATGCCCGCACCAATTTGAGAAATTGCCAAATACTGTTATTAAAAATATAAACAACATCTGATATTAAACTGAGAAAAGTTGTATTTACCAGTTGAATTACATTAAGGATGTTTAGACTTGCAGCTACCGCTCGAATGTAGTTAGAAGACTAAAATGTTAGAGGCCAAGTAAAGACAAATTTATACATCAATTTTAGTTTAATTATACCTTTGGTGCCCAGGCCAAAAAAATATAACATAAGTATTTAGAATTTAGCAAGAATAACTTAACTTTGCCATCCAATTTGAGCGCTTCTAAAGGCGCTTTGATTCGATGCTTTAATAGATTTACAACAAACAGATATGCCTAACTTAGGAAAAATTGCACAAATTATTGGCCCGGTAGTAGACGTTAGCTTTGCTGATGATGCCCACTTACCTCGTATTTTCGATGCACTTGAGGTGCAGAAAGAAAATGGACAAAAAGTAGTTTTAGAGGTTCAACAGCATTTAGGCGAAGACCGCGTAAGAGCAATCGCTATGGATTCGACGGATGGTTTGGTGCGTGGAGCTAAGGTTTTAGATACTGGATCTGCTATTAAAATGCCTATTGGCGACAAAATTAAAGGCAGGTTGTTTAATGTAGTTGGTGAAGCGATCGACGGGATAAATCAAGTAGACAACACCGATGGCAAACCGATCCACGGTTTGGCGCCTAAGTTTGAAGATCTATCTACCGAAACAGAAGTTTTGTTTACTGGAATTAAGGTAATAGATCTTTTAGCACCCTATACAAAAGGTGGTAAAATTGGTTTATTCGGCGGCGCCGGTGTTGGCAAGACTGTATTGATTATGGAACTTGTAAACAACATCGCAAAAGCTTACGCCGGTTTATCTGTTTTTGCCGGTGTTGGGGAGCGTACTCGCGAGGGTAATGATTTATTACGTGAGTTTATAGAATCTGGAGTGATAAACTACGGCGACGACTTTTTAGAGTCGATGGAAAAAGGTGGATGGGATCTCAAAGCTGTGGATATTGCAAAGTTGGCAGAAAGTAAGGCAACGCTGGTTTTTGGACAGATGAACGAGCCTCCTGGTGCTCGTGCAAGAGTTGCACTTTCTGGCTTAACAGTTGCAGAATATTTTAGAGATGGAGATGGAGAAGGTGATGGAAAAGATATCCTTTTCTTTATCGATAACATTTTTCGTTTCACGCAAGCAGGAGCCGAATTGTCCGCACTATTAGGTCGTATGCCATCCGCAGTAGGTTATCAACCAACTTTAGCTACAGAAATGGGTTTAATGCAGGAGCGTATTACTTCTACAAAACGAGGATCCATTACATCTGTACAAGCTGTTTATGTACCTGCGGATGATTTAACCGATCCTGCGCCGGCTACAACTTTTGCTCACTTAGATGCTACTACTTCATTGTCGCGTAAAATTGCCGAACTTGGTATTTACCCTGCGGTAGATCCACTTGACTCTACGTCGCGAATTTTAAGTGCAGCGGTGTTGGGCGATGAACATTACAATTGTGCGCAGAATGTAAAAGAGATTTTACAACGTTACAAAGAACTTCAAGACATTATTGCCATTTTAGGTATGGATGAATTGTCTGAAGAAGATAAATTGGTTGTTTCTAGAGCACGACGCGTACAGCGTTTCCTCTCTCAGCCTTTCTTTGTGGCAGAACAATTTACTGGACTTAAAGGAGTATTGGTTGATATTAAAGAAACCATCAAAGGCTTTACAATGATTCTTGCGGGTGAGGTAGACGAATATCCTGAAGCAGCATTTAACCTTGTTGGCAGCATAGAGGAAGCAATAGAAAAGGGTAAAAAATTATTGGCAGAAGCTAATTAAGATGTGAGAAGTTAGATCTAAGATTTTAGTTGGGATGTCTGTGTCCTAAGCTTCATATCTCATATCTCATATCTCATATCTCATATCTCATAAAAATGAATCTAGAAATACTGACCCCCGACAAAAAAATTTTTCAAGGCAGCGCCACTTCAGTTACACTTCCCGGAACGCTTGGTTCTTTCCAAATTTTAACTGATCACGCTCCAATTATTTCTACGTTGCAAGATGGTGAGGTAGTTGTAAAAACCGGCAAGGCCGAGGAAGAAGTGTTTTTTATAAAAGGCGGAGTCGTCGAAGCGCTTAACAACAAGATCGTGGTGCTGGCAGAGGCGATAGGATAAAATTAATAATATTTTTTTTAAACCTTCCAGATTAAATTCCGGGAGGTTTTTTTTAAACTTGATTTTACCTAAAATGTATTTATCGCCGCATCGTATTTATATACTAAGCGGTGCCCTGACAAAAATTTATTTATGCTCAGTTTGCGCTTTTGGAAATTAATTACATCAATGTTGCTATCTTAGAGTGGCAGCTGTGGATAAATTAACAGTATTCAATAGTGGCGGTTTTAAGTCCCAAACACTTCTATACAGAAACCTAGCTGTGCACCTTTAACGCTGTGAACTTCAATTAGATATTAAATCGATAAAGGAGTATGTCTGCCTTTCCGTCTACTCTTTATATATTTTCTTAGAAATATCACTTTCTATCAAAGGCTTTTTGATTCAGAGACAACACGGTCTGTTGCGCCAACCTTCTAGATAACGCTGACAGCAGCGGATAAGAAGCTCAGTGCGGTAAAACGCGTGACGCGACAAGTTTGATAGCGCTCGCCGCAACCTGGACGTTAAACATTCCTTTAGATCGGAATTAAGGGAATTGGAAACTATATCAACCAAATTTAACTGCTTAATTCTAGTGGTAAAAATTAAATCAAATTGGGAATTGTCGTGATGATTTAGTCATTTTCGAGCAGAAAACCTTAAAATATACAATGCTTGCATTATATATACCAAATACCGTTTTGATATTCGGTACAAATCGAAGCAAATATAAATTCTAAAAGTATATTAATAACAGAACTTTACAACTATTATACCATATAAATAACAAATAATATTCTAAAAATATATTTTTTTACTTTAATTTGTGTGTTTCTAAATCAAGTCTTAAATTGGTTTTTATAAAAGTTGATGTTATGATAACCCTATTAAACAACCGAATTTCTACCTATCAAAACCGCAACTGCAATTTTATTTTTGTCGGACTGCTGCTCGGTTTAAATATAAAACATAAGAAATAGGCGCTGAACTACTGATTTTAGAAAACAAAATAAATAAGAGCGTCCCCAAGTAGGACGCTTTTTTTTAATTTAAAAACGTAATGAATTATTACAACAACAATACAGTTATTTATTTAGACGGAAGGTTCGAAAAAGCGATCGACTCCAGTACAAGTCTTTTCGGTCAATCGCTTCATTACGGCTTTGGTGCTTTTGAGGGAATACGTTCTTACAAGACACACAACGGGAGTAGAATATTCAAAGCGGCCGCACATTTCGATCGCCTGGAACTTTCTTGTAATTTGGCAAATATTCCGTTTCCTTGGGATAAAAAAGAGCTAATAGATGCCAGCTATCAGCTACTGAAAGCAAATAAATTAAAAGACGCATACATTCGACCTTTGGTTTTTTGTGATCCAAACATGAAACTAAATCAACCGACGGGCAGCTCCATATTTATCTGTTCTTGGCATTGGGATGCATATTCTGGGAGCAATTTGCTTAAAATGGGCATATCAGAATTTGAACGGCCAAACCCTAAATCGGTTCCGATGCAAGCTAAATTATCAGGCAATTATGTGAATTCTATTTTGGCAACTACTGCTGCAAATAAAAAAGGATTCGATGAAGCATTATTGCTGGATATGAATGGATTTGTGGCAGAAGCATCCGGCGCAAATATTTTTATAGAAAAAGACGGCAAACTAATTACGCCTTCGTTAGGGAATATTTTACCAGGAATTACACGCGCAACCGTTTTAGAATTATGCGGTGTTTTGGACATTGGCTGCATAGAAAAGAAAATAACTGTCAAAGAATTAAAAGAAGCAAACAGTGCCTTCCTATGTGGAACAGCGACAGAAATTGCGGGGATCGAATCTATCGACGATTATAATTTACCACAAAAGTGGACTGAAAGCGTGGGCTATACCATTCAAAAAGCATATAAGAATCTCGTTTTAGAAAAAGTGAATTACGAAGTGATTATCTAATAGTAAAAATCAAGTTTCGAAAATCGAGTATCAAGATTTGATCCTCAGAAAATAACACGATCTTAAACATTAACCTCAAATTAAAATGGGCGAAATTAATAAATACAGTAAAACCTTTACACAAGATCCTACTCAACCTGCAGCGCAGGCAATGCTTTATGGCATTGGTTTAACTGATGCAGACATGAAGAAAGCCCAAGTAGGTATCTGCAGTATGGGTTATGATGGAAATACCTGCAATATGCATCTAAATGATCTTGCAAAAGAGGTAAAAAAAGGTGTTTGGGAAAACGACATGGTCGGTTTGGTTTTTAATACCATTGGTGTGAGTGATGGGATGAGCAACGGAACAGATGGCATGCGCTACTCCTTGGTAAGTAGAGATGTTATCGCCGACAGCATAGAAACCATTTGCGGCGGACAATACTACGATGGCGTAATTGCCATACCGGGTTGCGATAAAAATATGCCGGGTGCAATTATGGCTATGGCACGTTTAGATCGACCATCCATTATGGTTTATGGCGGTACAATAGCACCTGGACATTATAAAGGTGAAGAACTGAATATTGTCTCTGCGTTTGAGGCTTTGGGGCAAAAAATAGCGGGCAATCTTTCTGAAGAAGATTATCAAGGAATTATTAGACATACTTGTCCGGGCGCAGGCGCATGTGGTGGTATGTATACCGCAAACACCATGGCGGCGGCTATCGAGGCGCTAGGTATGAGTCTACCCTACTCCTCTTCTAATCCCGCGATAAGCGACGATAAAAAGAAAGAGTGTTTAGACGCTGGAAAATACATCAAAATCTTGCTCGAGAAAGACATCAAGCCTTCTGATGTTATGACTAGGAAAGCTTTTGAAAATGCAATCCGCGCCATTATCATTTTAGGAGGAAGTACCAATGCAGTGTTGCACCTAATAGCAATGGGGAAATCTATTGGGGTAGAAGTTACGCAAGATGATTTTCAGCGCATGAGTGATGAAACTCCTGTTTTAGCTGATTTTAAGCCGAGCGGAAAATACTTAATGCAAGATTTGCATCAATATGGCGGTATTCCGGCCGTATTAAAATATTTATTAGATGAAGGTTTGTTGCATGGCGATTGTCTAACGGTAACTGGAAAAACAATGGCCGAGAACCTGGTTGAAATAAAGTCAGTTATTGATTATGATCAGCAAATTATCCACAAGTTAGACAACCCGATCAAACCAACAGGACATCTGCAAATTCTTTATGGAAACTTAGCAGAAAAAGGTTCTGTTGCTAAAATAAGTGGAAAAGAAGGTGAGAAGTTTGAAGGTCCGGCGAGAGTGTTTGATGGTGAACATGACCTAATTGCTGGTATTTCTAGTGGTCGCGTTCAACCTGGCGATGTGATTGTGATTAAAAACTCCGGACCTATCGGTGCACCGGGAATGCCAGAAATGTTAAAGCCAACTTCAGCAATTATTGGTGCTGGTTTGGGCAAATCTGTAGCATTAATTACCGATGGTCGTTTCTCGGGTGGAACACATGGTTTCGTTGTCGGTCATATTACGCCAGAATCTTATAAAGGTGGTTTAATTGCACTGGTTGTAGACGAGGACAGAATTTTAATCGATGCTGTTAATAACATCATCAAATTAGAAGTGAGCGATGAAATCATCGCAGAGCGAAGGAAAAACTATGTGCAACCAGCATTGAAGGTAACAAAAGGCGTTTTATATAAATATGCTAAGACAGTTTCTGATGCAGCAAGTGGATGCGTTACGGATGAGTTTTAAATCCTACCGCTTTAAAAGAACTCGATATCTAATTTAAATTAGTTTACAATAATTTATGCAAATAATCAAAAGTATACAAAGCAGAATTCACGAAGTTCGAGGAGAACGCGTGATGCTTGATTTTGATTTGGCAAACTTATACGAAGTGGAAACAAAGGTTTCAAACCAAGCAGTTAAGAGAAATATAAAGCATTTCCCTGGTGATTTTATGTTTAGGCTAACTAAACAGGAATGGGAAAGTGTGCGGTCACAATTTGTGACCGCATATGAAGAATCTACACCATCATCACAGTTTGTGATGATGGATACTCCGCAAAATAGAACGGGAAAATATTTGCCCTACGCATTCACCGAACAAGGAATTGCAATGCTAAGCGGCGTACTTAAGAGCGATATCGCCATAAATATGAACATTGCTATTATGAAGACTTTTGTTGCTGTAAGAAGAATTTTTCTTCAACCTCATGAGGATAACGAACGATTAAAAGAAATAAAAGAGCGAATTGACGAACACGACATTCAACTCAATCAACTTTATGATGCCATGGATAATCTATGGAAGGACAGAAATAGAATTGGTTTTAAAATTAAAAATTAATAAAAATTTAGCAAAGACATAAGTTAAAAACTATGCAACAAGATATAATAACAGAAATAGAAGAAAGCCCACTTCCAGAAGTTGGGAGTTTTAAAGGCTCTGGCTCTCAAGCACTACTTAATGGTTTAATCTCAGAAGGTGTGACTACCATTTTTGGTTATCCCGGTGGAGCAATTATGCCAATTTATGATGCACTTTATGATTATGCGGATAGATTGGAGCATATCTTAGTTCGCCATGAACAAGGTGGAATCCATGCCGCACAAGGCTTTGCGCGTTCTAGTGGCAGAGTGGGCGTGGTATTTGCAACCAGCGGTCCTGGCGCAACTAATCTGGTAACAGGCTTAGCAGATGCACAAATAGACAGCACTCCGCTGGTTTGCATCACCGGACAAGTTTTTGCGCATTTGTTAGGTACAGATGCATTTCAAGAAACGGATGTGATCAATATTACCACTCCAGTTACTAAGTGGAACTACCAGGTTACAGATGCAAAGGAAATTCCCGAAGTGTTGGCCAAGGCTTTCTATATCGCGAAAAGCGGTAGACCAGGACCAGTGTTGGTAGACATTACGAAAAATGCTCAGATCCAGTTAGAAGAGTTTCCACCTTATCAAAAGTGTACACATATACGCAGTTATAGACCGAAACCGAAAGTTAGACCTCAATATATAGAAGAAGCAGCAAAGCTGATTAATGCAGCAGAAAAGCCATTTGTGTTGTGGGGACAAGGAATAGTTTTAGGTAGAGCTGAACACGAGTTCAAGACATTCTTAGAAAAAAGTGGTATACCGGCAGCTTGGACAATTCTTGGCGAGAGCGCTATACCAACCGATCATCCATTAAATGTTGGCATGTTAGGCATGCATGGCAATTACGGTCCGAATGTCCTTACAAATGAGTGTGACGTACTAATTGCCATTGGAATGCGTTTTGATGACCGAGTTACCGGCAGACTAGACAAATATGCAAAACAAGCGAAAGTCATTCATCTAGACATCGATCCTGCAGAAATAGATAAGAATGTAAAAGCAGATGTGGGCGTTTGGGGAGATTGTAAAGAAACGCTTCCACTATTAACTCAGCTTGTTGAAAAGAAAACCCATCAAGATTGGTTGGCCAAATTTAGAGACTACAACCAACAAGAAATAGATCAGGTAATTACTCCAGAGCTTTATCCAGCGGGAGATGAGCTAACTATGGGAGAAGTGTTGCGCAACATAAATGAAATTACAGGTGGCGATGCAATTATAGTTACCGATGTTGGTCAACACCAAATGGTTGCTTGTCGATATGCAAAATTTAATCAAACAAGGAGTAACATAACTTCTGGCGGATTAGGTACAATGGGATTTGGATTGCCAGCAGCGATAGGTGCAAAATATGGTGCGCCTGAAAGAACTGTTATTGCCATTATTGGCGATGGAGGTTTCCAAATGACGCCTCAAGAGTTGGGTACCATTATGCAATTTGGCGCAGAAGTGAAGATCATAATCTTAAACAATCGCTTTTTGGGTATGGTGCGACAGTGGCAACAACTTTTTAACGATCAGCGTTATTCATTTGTAAATATTACAAGTCCAGATTTTGTGGCATTATCTAAAGCCTATCATATTGATGCACAACTGGTAGACCAACGCGAGCAGTTGCGAACTGCACTCGAAACAATGATCAATCATAAAGGGGCTTACTTATTAGAGATTATGGTAGGAAGAGAAAATAACGTTTTCCCGATGGTGCCGCAGGGAATGAGCGTAAGTGAGATTAGACTGAAGTAAGGTTGAGGATTGGAAGGCGTAAGGCTGAAGGAAAGTCAAAGACCAAAAACCGAAGCTCCCCTCAATCGTAAACCCGTATAGTCATTGCAAACAATAAACAAAACCGTATCGTCATTGCGAGGAACGAAGCAATCTTTTGGAAAGAACAACGAAAATAAAGCACAATGGAAAACACCATTAAACATACCCCAGCCGCAAAAGATCTTGAAGAGAAGCAAGATTATAACATCATTGTCTATGCGGAAAACCGAATCGGTTTGCTAAATAGGATTGCAATTATTTTTTCTAAGAGAAAAATAAATATAGAGAGCTTAAATACTTCACCGTCCGAAATTGATG
The DNA here is from genome assembly GCF_054061655.1 of Pedobacter sp. UYEF25. Classification (NCBI taxonomy): domain Bacteria; kingdom Pseudomonadati; phylum Bacteroidota; class Sphingobacteriia; order Sphingobacteriales; family Sphingobacteriaceae; genus Pedobacter; species Pedobacter sp. UYEF25. The sequence goes on from NZ_JBSSEL010000018.1 coordinate 19,206, forward strand.
GCATTCACAGATTCAACATTGTAATCCAAGAAAGTTATGAGGTGGTGAGAAAGCTCGCTAGGCAGATAGAGAAGCAGATAGAAGTACTAAAAGTTTATTTCAATACAAACGATGAAATAATTTGGCAAGAACTCGCCCTTTATAAGGTATCAACAGATGAAATTGCTGAAAAAGTAACCGTTGAAAGATTACTTAGACAGTATGGCGCAAGTGCGGTGGTAATTAGAAAAGACTATACTGTATTTGCAGTAACTGGTCATAGAGAAGAAACAGATGCTTTAGTTAAAGCTTTAGAGCCTTATGAATTGATAGAGTTTGTGAGAAGTGCTCGGGTTGCAATTATAAAAGATAGCGCTAGTTTCCACGAAAAACTAAAAGAATTTGAAGCTGAAGAACCTGGAGAAGAGCTTGTAGAAAATGAGTTTTTAGAAAAAGGAAGCAAAATTTTTACCATGTAGTTCGCAAAGCAGAAAGCCTAGAGCTTAAGGTAGAAAGCGTAAACTACAGTAGAAAGGAACGATTAATGGAATTATACTAAACAACAAAACATCTAAGTATTAAATAACGAAATGAAAGAAATATTTGAATTTATAGTAAGCACCCGAAGCTCTTTTATTCGATTGATAGATAGTTTAACTGACGAACAATTAAATAAAATACCAGCGGGCTGCAGCAACAACATCATCTGGAATTTTGGGCATATTGTAGTCACTACAGAATTACTTTGCTACGTTCGTACAGGGGTTTTGAAAGATGCAAGCTCCATAAAATACAGCGAGTTTTACAAGAAAGATACACGTCCAACCTATACAGTTAGCGCAGAGGAAATCGCTGAGTTGAAAACTATGGCGTTGACGAGTATCGAGAAGATAAAAGAAGATTATGCAAATGGTGCATTTTCAGCAATGGTTCCATTCGCAACAGCTACCTATGGTGCAGTAATGAATAACCCAGAAGAATTATTAATTACCACAGTTGGCCACGATAATATGCACCTTGGTTATGCTTTAGCAATAAAAAAATTACTAATATAATCTGAGAAAAAAGGCAATTTAATTTATTGTGTGGCCCTAATAAAATTAACCCGAATGAGTTGGAGTGAATAAAAGTTGAAACCGAAAATGGGACTTGGAAATAGAATACCCATTAACGTTCGTTTCAAAAATTAAATAAGAATATTAACACACTGCGGTCCCAACAATAATGAGGATACGCAGAAAAAAATAAACAGAAAAAAATGTCGAATTACTTTAACACATTACCACTTAGAGAAAAATTAGATCAACTGGGCGTTTGCGAATTTATGAGCAACGACGAGTTTTTAGATGGCGTAAGTGCTTTAAAAGGAAAAAAACTAGTTATTGTTGGTTGCGGCGCGCAAGGTTTAAATCAAGGTTTAAACCTAAGAGATAGCGGCCTGGACGTTTCTTATGCATTAAGACAAGAGGCGATAGATGCTAAACGCGACTCGTGGAAAAATGCATCCGAGAACAATTTTACAGTTGGTACTTACGAGGAATTAATTCCAAGTGCAGATGTGGTGATTAACCTTACGCCAGATAAGCAGCACACACAAGTGGTAAAAACCATTATGCCATTGATGAAAAAAGGGTCTACACTTTCGTATTCTCATGGCTTTAACATTGTAGAGGAAGGCATGCAAATTCGCGAAGACATTACCGTAATTATGGTAGCGCCAAAGTGCCCCGGTAGCGAGGTTCGTGCAGAATATGTGCGTGGTTTCGGCGTACCAACACTTATCGCAGTGCATCCTGTAAACGATCCAGAACGAAAAGGTTTCGAACAGGCGAAAGCATATGCAGTTGGTACCGGCGGACATAAAGCTGGTGTTTTAAATTCCTCTTTTGTGGCGGAAGTTAAATCAGATTTAATGGGCGAACAGACCATTCTTTGTGGATTGCTTCAAACAGGTTCCATTCTTTCTTTTGATAAAATGATAGAAAAGGGAATAGACGCAGGTTACGCTTCTAAATTGGTGCAATATGGGGTTGAGGTAATCACAGAAGCCTTAAAACAAGGTGGTATTACGGCTATGATGGATCGTTTGAGCAATCCGGCGAAAGTAAAAGCTTTTGAAATTTCTGAAGAATTAAAAGACATTATGCGTCCGTTATTCCAAAAACACCAAGACGATATCATGAGCGGCGAGTTTAGCAAAACCATGATGGAAGATTGGGCCAATGGCGATAAAAACCTTTTAAAATGGCGGGCAGAAACTGGAGAAACAGCTTTTGAAAAAACTCCTGCAGGTGATGTAAAAATTAGCGAGCAAGAATATTTCGACAATTATACATTAATGGTTGCTTTTATTAGAGCAGGCGTAGAGTTGGCTTTTGAAACGATGGTACACGCAGGTATTAAACCAGAATCTGCTTACTACGAATCATTGCACGAGACGCCGCTAATTGCAAATACCATCGCACGTAAGAAACTGTTCGAAATGAACCGAGTGATTTCTGATACCGCAGAATATGGCTGTTATTTATTCGACCAAGCTTGTAAGCCACTTTTGGCCGATTTCATGAAAAATGTTGATACGGATTTGGTTGGGAAAAACTTTAATGAAGGTAAGGATGCAGGCGTAGACAATAGAAAACTAATTGAAGTAAATGATGCAATTCGTTCTCATCAAGTGGAAAAAGTTGGGGCAAAATTACGCAAAGCGATGACTGCAATGAAGGCGATTAAAACGGCTTAATCCCCCAACCCCAAAGGGGGCTTTTAGACGGATTAAATCAAATCGTAAAAGGATTAAAAAAGAATTTATTAAAGCATCATGTTAGAAGAATCATTACATAGCGAGTCTGCTCCCTCCCCTTCGGGGAGGGATGGGGTGGGGCGAACATTAGTAGAAAAAATTTGGGATGCACACGTTGTAAAAAGCGAAGAAGGATTTCCTGATATTTTATACATAGACACACACTTAATACATGAGGTAACTTCGCCGCAAGCCTTTGATGGGTTGCGTAAAAGGAGATTGTCTGTATTTCGGCCAAAACAAACCGTAGCAACAGCCGATCATAATGTGCCAACTTTAGATCAATTATTACCGATTAAGGAAGAACTTTCAAGATATCAGGTAGATATGTTGACTAAAAATTGCGCAGAATTTGGCGTTGAACTTTACGGGTTAGGTCATCCATTTCAAGGAATTGTCCATGTGATTGGCCCGGAGTTAGGCATTACCTTACCTGGAAAAACAATTGTTTGTGGCGACAGTCATACATCCACTCATGGAGCTTTCGGCGCCATTGCTTTTGGGATTGGTACCTCTCAAGTAGAACAGGTTTTTGCAACGCAATGTTTGCTGCAGCAAAAGTCGAAAACCATGAAAATTGAGGTAAATGGAAGATTGGGCAAAGGCGTTTCTGCAAAAGACATCATTCTGTATATTATCGCTAAAATATCTGCCGCCGGTGGCACAGGTTATTTTATAGAATATGCAGGCGACGCCATCGAAGCTTTAAGTATGGAAGCACGGATGACCATTTGTAATATGAGCATCGAGATGGGCGCCAAAGGTGGATTAATTGCTCCAGACCAAACTACTTTCGATTACATAAAAGGTAGAGAGTTTGCTCCTTCGGGCGAAGAGTGGAATAAATCACTAGCCTATTGGAAAACTTTGTATAGCGATGCCGATGCAACATTTGATAAAGTGTTGTCTTTTGATGCGGCCGATATTACGCCAATGATTACTTATGGCACCAACCCGGGTATGGGAATGGGTATAAGAGAAAACATTCCGGCAACGGCATCACAACCTGAGAAAGAAAAACTTTCGTACCAAAAAGCCCTAAATTATATGGGTTTTGAGGATGATTCGGCGCTAATTGGAAAACCAATCGACTATGTTTTTATCGGAAGTTGCACAAACTCTCGTATTGAAGATTTGAGAGAAGTTGCCGCATTTGTAGAAGGTAAGCGCAAAGCAGATAATGTTATCGCTTGGATTGTTCCCGGTTCAAAACAAGTAGAACAGCAAGCAAAAAAAGAAGGTTTAGACAAAATTTTTGAAGCAGCAGGTTTTCAATTGCGAGAGCCAGGCTGTAGTGCTTGTTTGGGGATGAATGAAGATAAAATCCCGGCAGGAAAGTATTGTGTATCTACCTCAAACCGAAATTTTGAGGGCAGACAAGGACAAAATGCTAGAACGCTTTTGGCTAGCCCACTTACTGCCGCAGCTGCTGCGGTGATGGGAAAGATTGTGGATATAAGAGAAGTTGCAGGTTAAGGGTGTTTGGAGTAAGGAATAAGGAGTAAAGAACAAAGACAAGTAGCCAAAATCTCCCTCGAGGAAATCGTTATTCCGAGGAACGAGGCAATCTTAACAAGAAGAAATAAGAAAATGGTATTAGAAGTAGCAACATTAACTATAAAAGAAGGATTATCTCCAGATTTTGAAAAGGCTTTTAGCGAAGCCCAAAAAATTATTTCCTCAGTGGAAGGATATATTTCTCATGAGTTGAAAAAATGCGTAGAACAAATTGACAAATATCTGCTGCTAGTACATTGGGAAACCTTGGAAGCACATACTGTAGGGTTTCGAAATTCTGCAGAATATCAGGAATGGAAGAAATTACTTCAACACTTTTACGAGCCTGCTCCCATCGTCGAACATTATATAGACGTAACCTTATAGCCCTAAGAGAGACTGTAACGGGGAGAAATAATGAAAAATAGTATTCACAAAAGAAAGTTAAACGCCCCTTCAGGGGTCTAGGGGGTAAGATGCCAGAAATAGATTGGGATAGTAAACTTTACGATAAACATCACCATTTCGTCTCTGACTATGGATCGGATGTTTTGCAATGGCTCGCGCCAAAGCCTGGCGAAAAGATTTTAGATGTAGGTTGTGGTACTGGTCAGCTGGCTGCGCAAATTGTAGAAAGTGGCGCAACAGTTCTCGGTATAGATGCATCAAAAGAGATGATTGAAAGCGCTGAAGCTTCTTACCCAAATATAAATTTTGAAGTGGTGGATGCAACTAAATTGCCCTATTCGGAAAGTTTCGACGCCATTTTTAGCAATGCCACTTTCCATTGGATAGAAAACCAAGAAGCATTAGTTGTTGGATTATTTAAAAGCTTGAAACCTGGAGGAAGACTCGTAGCAGAATTTGGTGGCAAAGGAAACATTAAAAGCATTACCGATGCAATTGATGCGGCAGCAATAAAACTAAATTTAGCTGATAAGATAGAAACTAACTTTTGGTATTTCCCATCAATTAGTAACTATGCCAATTTGTTAGAATCAAATGGATTTGAAGTGGAGCAAATGTGGCTGTTCGATCGGCCCACGCCATTAAAAGGCGAACAAGGCATATACAATTGGATTAACCAATTTGCACAACATGCATTTAAAAATCTAGAAGAAGAACAAGCTGAAGCTATTAAAAACTTAGCTGTAGAAATATTAAAACCCAATTACTTCATAAACGGAGAATGGATAGCAGATTATAGAAGGCTGAGGTTGAAAGCGATTAAGAGCAAAGAATAAGGAGCAAAGACCAAAGACTAACGCTTCCCTCAATCGTCATTGCAAGGCGCGCTTCGTCATTGCGAGGCACGAAGCAATCTCTCTGAGACCATTTAGGAGCAACAACGGGTAAAGTCTATCAATTAGAATAAAAATAATAAAGTACAAGCGAATAGCTAATTCGCAATTTAAAATATTGAGATGAAAAAGTTTACCACATTAACATCGGCCGTTGTGCCATTAAACATAGAAAATATAGATACAGATCAGATTATCCCTGCGCGGTTTTTAAAAGCAACAACGCGTGAAGGTTTTGGAGAAAATCTATTTCGAGATTGGCGATTTAACAACGACAATACTCCGAAGGCAGACTTTGTACTAAACGACCCAACTTACAGCGGAAAAATTTTAGTTGCCGGAAAAAACTTTGGTTGTGGCAGTAGCAGAGAACATGCAGCTTGGGCGATACAAGACGCAGGATTTGATGTGGTTATTAGCAGTTTTTTTGCCGATATTTTTAAAGGAAATGCTTTGAACAATGGTTTGCTACCTATCCAAGTTACAGAAGATTTTTTAACTCAAATTTTCGAGGTTATAAATGGAGATGCAGATGCTCAATTAAAAGTTGATTTAGATAATCAAACGCTTACAATTGTTAAAACCGACGAGCAAGAGACTTTTGAGATTAATACCTATAAAAAGTCTTGTTTGATAAACGGCTACGATGACATCGATTTTATTTTAAATCAAAAAGAATTAATAGAGGCGTACGAAAATACCCCGACCCCTAGAGGGAGTTTAAACTGAAAAAATGCTTAACCCGATTCCCATTCGCGATAGAAATTCAACATCCCCTTCATCGGGCTGGAAAGTTTTTATCCAGCACTTAAACCTAAGTTACCATCAACAGCCGGTACTAAGAGATTTGAGCTGGACGATAAAGCGCGGAGAAAACTGGGTATTAACAGGCATCAGCGGAAGCGGAAAAACAGCTTTGGCAAAAACTATTGTAACCCAAGTAAATAAGATAGAAGAAGTAAAAATCAACTTCGATTTGTATTCCCAACTTCCAGCCAAAGCGATATATGTTGAAAGCTGGTATCAGTTTAAAAACTTAGAGGGAGTTGCCAATTTCTATTACCAACAGCGCTACAATAGCAACCAAAGCAAAGAAATTTCTACCGTTCCCGCAGAATTGCTGAGTTACGGAAAAGAACACGCATTGTTCTTCGACCAAGTAGAACCAATTTTAGATGCTTTGGGATTTTCCTCCTTAGGAAATGCCCAATTAATTGAATTGTCTAGCGGCGAACACAAGAAACTACAGCTTGTAAAGGCCCTTTGGCTAAAACCGCAGTTACTTATTATCGACCAACCGTACACAGGTTTGGATGCAATAAGTCGAAAAAATCTTAATGATTTGCTGGATGAAACCGCAAAAAAAGGGGTTCAATTAATCATAATTTGTAACGACAGTGAACTGCCGAATACGATAACTCATTTCGCAGAAATTATAGACGGTAAGTTGGTTGAGGTTGATTCAGTTCGGAACTCCTCGAAAATCTCTACAAAAAGTTTGAGTGAAATTCCTTCTTTTTTAAAAACGCCTCCTGTCTATGCATCAAAAGGCATCGTAGAGATGGTTGATGTGAACATCAGCTATGGCGAAAAGCAGGTTTTAAAAAACGTAAACTGGAAGATAGAAGCAGGCGAGAAATGGCTTCTGCAAGGTGCCAACGGATCAGGTAAATCTACTTTATTGAGCTTGATCAGCGGCGATCATCCACAAGCTTATGCGAACGACCTTTCTTTATTTGGCAGCAAAAGAGGAAGTGGAGAAAGTATTTGGGAGATAAAACAACACATCGGATTAATATCTCCAGAATTTCATTGGTATTTTGATACAACTGCAACAGTTTGGGAAAGCGTTGCGTCTGGCTTTTATGATAGCGTTGGCCTTTATCAACAGCTGCCCTATACAAAAAAAACGCAGGTAGATGAATTATTAGAATATTTTGGATTAAAAGGTCAGAAAAACAAGACACTAAGTTCGCTTCCACTAGGCAAACAACGTTTGGTATTATTGGCAAGAACAATTATTAAAAATCCTGAATTGTTAATTTTAGACGAACCTTGTCAAGGGTTAGATGCTCAGCAAACTCAAGATTTTAATCAGTTGATAGACGAGCTAAGTGCAAACGGAATGACACTAATTTATGTAGGGCATTTTGAAACCGCATTGCCAAAATGCATTGAAAAACGAATAGTATTAGAAAATGGCGAAGTAATACTCATAGAAAATATAGTAAAAACAGATGAGGGCGTTCACAACTTTAAGTACGTTGAGAACATTGAAAGCATATAAATCTTTAAGATTATGAAAAAAAATATTTTAGTGATTCCGGGTGATGGAATTGGACCAGAAGTAACCACTTGGGGAAAAGCGGTGTTAGAACATATTGCTGAAGCATTTGACCATCAATTCACGTTTGACGAAGCTCTGATGGGTCATGCGGCAATAGAAAAAACCGGGAATCCACTACCAGAAGAGACGTTAGAGAAAGCAAGAAAAACGGACGGCATATTATTTGGCGCCGTTGGTCATGCCTTATATGACGATAATCCTAGCCTTAAAGTTAGGCCAGAGCAAGGCCTTCTAAAAATCAGAAAGGAACTTGGTCTTTTTGCAAATCTACGTCCAATTTTGCTTTTTGATGAATTGCTTCATGCATCAAGTATTAAGCCAGCCATTTTAAAAGGAACTGATATTTTGTTTTTTAGGGAGTTAACTGGCGATGTTTATTTTGGCGACAAAAAGCGGGAAGACGATGGAAAAACAGCTTCAGATTTGATGATTTATCACCAATATGAAATAGAACGCATCGCACACAAAGCATACAAAGCAGCACAGCAAAGAAGCAAAAAACTTTGTTCAGTTGATAAGGCAAATGTGTTAGAAAGCTCTAGATTATGGAGAGAAACTGTTCAAGAAATCTCTAAACAATACCCAGATGTAGAGACGGAGCATATCTTTATAGACAACATGGCGATGCAACTTATAAAAAACCCCAATCGTTTTGATGTGGTGCTTACCTCAAATCTGTTCGGCGATATTTTAACAGATGAAGCGTCTCAAATTGCCGGTTCTATGGGTATGTTGGCCTCGGCATCAATTGGAGAAAGTATTGGTTTTTTCGAACCCATCCACGGCTCTGCTCACGATATTGCGGGCAAAGATTTAGCGAATCCTTTGGCTTCTATCCTATCTGCAGCCCTAATGCTAGATATTGGTTTTGGGCTACAAGAAGAAGCAAAATTGATTGTAGATACCATAAATGACGTGCTTGAGGAAGGTTTTAGAACAAATGATATTGCCGACCCAAACACCAATCGCTATAAAGTTTTAGGCACTGCCGAAATGGGTAAAACCGTTCTTAAATTTTTATCAACCAGAATAGCTAATAAAGAAAAATCATGATCCACGACCCAAATAGAGTATATATTTTCGACACTACATTAAGAGACGGCGAACAAGTTCCTGGTTGCCAATTAGACACCAACCAGAAAATAGAAATAGCCAAAGAGTTAGAACTTCTTGGCGTCGATATTATCGAAGCTGGTTTTCCAATTTCTAGTCCGGGTGATTTTCAGAGTGTGGTAGAACTTTCTAAAGCAATTAAAGAACCTACCATCTGTGCATTAACTCGTGCCATAAAAGGCGATATTGATGTAGCTGCAGATTCTCTAAAATATGCAAAACACCCTCGAATTCATACAGGGATTGGTGCATCAGACATGCACATAAAGTATAAATTTAACAGCACTAGAGAGAAAATATTAGAACGGGCGGTTGAGGCCGTAAGATATGCTAAGACCTTTGTCGAGGATATCGAATTCTATGCGGAAGATGCTGGCAGGGCAGACAATGCTTATTTGGCACAGATGATAGAAGCGGTTATCGCTGCTGGTGCGACTGTGGTAAACATTCCAGATACCAATGGGTATTGTTTACCAGAAGAATACGGCGCAAAGATTAAGTATCTAAAAGAACACGTTAGAAATATCGACCAAGCGATTATTTCGGTTCATTGCCACAACGATTTAGGTTTGGCCACAGCGAACAGCATAGCTGGTGCAATTAACGGTGCTAGACAGATTGAATGTACTATAAATGGCATCGGAGAACGCGCTGGAAATACTGCTTTGGAAGAAGTTGCCATGGTTATAAAAACTCACAATTTGGGTTTGCACACCAACATCAACAGCAAGCAATTTACCCATATTAGTGGCATGGTTAGCCGGATGATGCGTATGCCAGTTCAGCCAAACAAAGCGATAATTGGTAAAAATGCATTTGCGCACAGCTCTGGAATTCACCAAGATGGTTTTTTAAAACACAGAGAGAATTATGAAATCATCAATCCAGAAGATGTTGGCCTAGCAAGTGCCGATATCATTTTAACTGCCCGTAGCGGCAGACATGCCTTGAAACACCATTTACAGCGATTAGGTTATGATAACGATAAAATTCGCCTTGATGAAGTATATGAGCGCTTTTTGATTTTGGCTGATGAGAAATTAGACATCACAGATGATGATTTACTTTCCTTAATGAGTGATGGAGAAGCATCTTCTATAAAAAACGGCTACAATCTAAGTTATTTACAAGTTATTTGTGGTGATGAGAACACTGCAAATGCCACTGTAAAATTAGAAGTAGATGGGAAATTAAGCGAAGCAACTGCCAAGGGAAATGGGCCAGTTGATGCGACTGTAAACGCCATTAAAACCCTTACCCATCAAAATGTTAAGATTACAGAATTTGCTATCCAGTCGATGCATAAAGGCAGCGATGATATCAGCAAGGTAAATATGCGTTTAGATTACGAGGGTAAATCTTTTATCGGCTACGGATTCAGCACAGACATTGTAAAGGCATCGGCAAACGCCTACTTAGATGCGGTTAATAAATTTTTATAAGAATTAAGTCGACAATCAACGTGGAAAACATTAAGAACATTACTTTCGAAACTTATAGAAAAATTGAGGGGATTGACCAAGAAGTTGGGTCTACGGTACCTCATAAACTTCAATTCGAAGAAGCCTATCAAAGACTTAAAGGAATTGTAAAACGAACTCCATTAGAATTTAATGCAGTGTTATCAGCAGAATATAATGCCAATATTTATATAAAACGCGAGGATTTACAAATTGTGCGCTCCTATAAATTGCGCGGAGCTTACAACAAAATTAGCACGCTTTCTGAAGCAGAATTAAAAAATGGAGTGGTATGTGCTAGCGCGGGAAATCATGCGCAAGGTTTTGCCTTTTCTTGCAAAAAACTAAATATTAAAGGCGTAATCTACATGCCAGAAATTACCCCTAAGCAAAAGGTAAAACAAACCTATATGTTTGGTGGCGATAATGTGGAGGTTATTATGGTGGGTGATACTTTCGATGACTGTTTGAAGGAAGCTTTGGCCTACAGCAAAGAAAATTCGGTTACATTTATTCCGCCCTTTGATGATGAGAAAATCATTGAGGGTCAAGGTACTGTTGGCGTAGAAATCTATCAAGACTTACCAAATGTTGATGTCGTGATTCTTCCTGTTGGAGGTGGCGGACTAGCCTCTGGAGTTGGTGCTTATTTGAAAACCATAAAGCCAGAAATTTTGATGGTTGGCGTAGAACCTTTAGGAGCGCCATCTATGCTTACCGCGATGGAAAAAGGTGGTCCGTATACGCTTGACCAGATAGATAGATTTGTAGATGGCGCAGCAGTAAAACGCATTGGCCATATCACCTACCAGTACTGTAGAGATTATTTAGACCAAATGCATCTTATCCCGGAGGGAAAAATTTGTACTACTATTCTAAAATTATACAACGAAGACGCCATAGTCGTAGAGCCGGCAGGTGCTCTAGCAGTAGCTGCATTGGGTCAGTTGAAGGAGAGTATTGTTGGGAAGAATGTGGTTTGCATTGTTAGTGGTGGCAATAACGACATTGAGCGAATGCAAGAGATAAAGGAAAAATCTCTCTTATTTGAAGGTCTGAAACATTATTTTATTGTCCGCTTTCCACAACGACCAGGCGCTCTAAAACTATTTGTAAACGAGGTTCTCGGACCAAAAGATGATATTACCCGTTTCGAATTCATTAAGAAGACAAACAAAGAAAACGGTCCAGCCTTGGTTGGAATTGAACTTACGAACAAAGAAGATTTTGCAAGCCTTGTGCAACGCATGAAAGATTTTAAATTTGAAGCAATAGATTTAAATGAGGATCAAACTTTGTTTGAGTATTTGGTGTAAATATAACAGATTCCTATAACTAGAAATTTATCTTGCGTCACTTTTCGAACGTACTTTATTTTCTTGGCGACTCGCTAGCGCTAACGATCGAAACGATATCCTTTTTTTGTCTTTTAGACTAAAAAAGATTAAGTGTAGAGCGTGTAAAAGCGCTCAAATAAAAATCAAGGTTTTTACTAAATTTAGAAGAAACAATCTAAACAGTTTACTGATTATAAAATGTTCATTTCAAATTCTTTAATCTTAAATAACGCTGATTTACTGAACGTTAGCGAAAGCCAATAATCATTTTATTCAGAACATATTTTCTCTATACCTTTAAAGACGAAATTTCTTCAGTCACTTAGCATAAATAAAACAGTTGCATTGGTTAAGAATTGCAAGTAACACAGATCTTTACAACGCTAATGTACTCCTTTCGCTTAACTGTGATACGCAATAAGCCAAGAAATTTAACCTTGGTTTCGAAATCCAAAAAAAGAAAGGTGTTCTTGCGGGAAGATGGACTATATGGGGAGATTATGACTTATCAATGAATTCTTAGGTTCATTCTTAATTTCTGTGAAATACTAAAACTAGGTTATAAAATGTTTTATGCCGAAATAGGTTACTTCTGATTGGCCTCTGCCGCTCGCTCTTTTAATCTCAGCAAGGCTTTCGGAGTTTTATCAAGCGAAGTTAGAATTCCTCCATCTTCCAAATTAAAATAGCATACATATCTGCACCCGTATTTATTAGTCTGTATCCAATCATAAATTACATCAATATATTCTGGAAAATCGCCAATGCCATGACTTTCAGATTTTTGCAGTCCTTTTTTTGCAACATTAGCCCATTCTCCCAGGCAGACAGGTTTTTTATGTGCATTGGCAAATTTAGTTTGCCACTCTAACATGTATGGGTCTTTTAATATTCTGTGGACCATCTGCGCTGCTGAGGGATCAGCATCGCCCCAAACCATTCCATAAGTATCAGAACCAATAATATCGACTACGTCATCACCAGGATAAAAGGGCTCTGGATTTGGAACGCCTGCATTGGTACACCATACAATTTCTAAGATCTGGCCTTTGACCGCGGCCTGCTTAAAACCCTTTCGAATGAGTGGAATTGCTCTTCGCCAAGCAGCAATGAACAATTTATTATCCTGTTTTACAGGATACATATTAAATTCCCACCAAATACGGGCAAAAACAGTTTTTGAACAATAATGAGCAAGCGCAGCACCAAGCGATAGATAGGTACTATCTTGTTCGCCATAAATTGCCGCCTTAAGCAATTCATTTAGATCCTGACCACTATCGTGAGGAATAAGCGGGACGCCAACATCTGTAGCACGATCGAAATGGTCTCGCCTCCACTTTGGATTGCCACTTTCCGGTACCATAAGCCAGTTGCCATTCTTGAGATCAGCCCAACTAGATCTTCCCATCCAAGTTCCATAAACATCTTGACGGATGCCGTAGTTTTCTATGCTTTTACCAGAATTGCCGGTGAGTGTTTTAAATTTAGTTTGCCCGCAAAGATCCACTGAATTAATGTAGACAAGTAATAAACAAAGTACAAATTTAATGCTCATCGACTAAATTTAAATAAATGGGAAATTTACGTTCTGCGTAGATAAAAAGTCTGCCAAATTTCAAAAAATGGCAAGTAAATATCATTTTCTCAAGATAGCTAAATTCTACACATATTCATGAATTCTGCAAATCTACAACCCAGAGAAAGTGCCTTAAACTCCAAAGATTTTCTTAGAATTGTCTGTAGTAATTTTAGCGACTTCCTCCATCGATAACTTATAAATATCTGCTAGTTTTTGTGCAATGTAAATCAAATAACTGCTCTCGTTGGGCTTCCCCCTAAAAGGAACCGGTGACAAATAGGGACTATCTGTTTCTAAAACTAAGCTATTAATAGAAAGCTGCGCTAAAATTAAGTCTAATCCAGCTTTTTTATAGGTAACTACTCCACCAATACCTAAATAAAAATTTAAGTCAATCGCTTGTTTTGCTTGTGCTAAGTCGCCAGTAAAACAATGAAAAATACCTCTTAACTTTTCGCTTCGTTCGCTCTCCAACACCTCAAAAACTTCGTCGAATGCTGCTCTACAATGTATAACGATAGGCAAACTTAAATCTCTAGCCCACGCAATTTGTCTACGAAACGCGTCTTGCTGTTGAATAAGTGTAGTTTTATCCCAATGCAAATCGATGCCAATCTCTCCTATTGCGTAAATCTTCCGATTAGAAATAGTCGCATAAATATCGTCTAAATGGCTATGATAATCTTCTTTTACATCGCATGGATGAAGCCCCGCCATCGCAAAACAATGCTTCGGATATTTTTTCACCATATCATCAATCATCGCAATTGAAGCTACATCTACGTTTGGCAAAAACAATCGCTCTATGCCATTTTCTAAACAACGATTTATTAGTCCCGCTTGTTTCTCTGGCTCTTGTTCGTAATAAATATGGGTGTGGGTGTCGGTCAGTTGCATGGTTAGTTAAGTTACGTGTTGCGTGTTATAAGTTACGAGTTTGGTTGCAAGTTGTTTATTCGTCTAATTATTAGATGTGAGAAATTTGGATACGCCTGATCTTTGCTCCTTGCTCTTTGTTCTTTGCTCCAAAACCGTCAACCTTGAACCTCTTTCATCAAAAATTTCCCTGTCAGGCTTATCGGATTTTCCATCAATCCTTCTGGAGTACCTTCAAATAGAATTCTTCCACCGCCGGCGCCACCTTCTTCACCAAGATCGATTACCCAATCAGCAACTTTTACCACATCTAAATTATGTTCGATAACCAAAACGGTATTTCCCTTTTCAACCAACTCATTTAACACACCGAGCAACACGTTTATATCCTCAAAATGTAGTCCAGTGGTAGGTTCATCTAAAATGTAAAAAGTTTGCCCGGTATCTTTTTTACTTAATTCGGTTGCAAGTTTTACGCGTTGTGCCTCTCCTCCAGATAAAGTAACAGAAGACTGACCAAGTGTAATATACCCCAAGCCGACATCGTTTAACGTTTTAATTTTACGATAAATGGTTGGGATGTTTTCGAAAAACACGCATGCTTCCTCAACGCTCATATCCAGCACATCGCTAATAGACTTCCCGCGGAAGCGAACTTCTAATGTTTCTCTATTATACCTGCGCCCACCGCATTCTTCACAAGGCACCTGCACATCTGGTAAGAAATTCATTTCTATCAATCGCAAACCCGCGCCTTTGCAGGTCTCGCACCTACCGCCTTTTACGTTAAAAGAAAAACGACCAGGCTTGTAACCCCTTATTTTTGCTTCTGGAAGCTGAACAAATAAATTTCGGATGTCTGAAAAAACACCTGTATAGGTGGATGGATTTGACCTTGGAGTGCGTCCAATTGGTGCTTGATCTATTTCGATAACCTTATCTATATGCTTTAGCCCACTTATCTTTTCATAAGGCAAAGGATGTTTTTTAGCCCTAAAAAAGTGATGATTTAAAATTGGATAAAGCGTTTCTGTAATCAAACTAGATTTTCCACTACCTGAAACTCCTGTAACAGCTATAAATTTTCCAAGCGGGAAGTCTACGGAAATATCTTTTAAATTATTTCCTGTCGCTTTCATAAGAGACAATTTCATTCCGTTGCCTTTTCTCCTAACTAAAGGCATTGCGATACTTTTTTTTCCATTTAAGTAAGCGGCTGTTAAAGTATCTGCTTTTAAAATATGTGATGGCGTTCCTTGAGCCACAATCTCTCCTCCATGAATTCCTGCACCCGGGCCTACATCAATGACCCAATCTGCCTCCAAAATCATTTCTTTATCATGCTCAACAACTAAAACTGTATTGCCCAAATCTCGCAAGTGTTTCAGGGCCTTTATCAGCCTTTCGTTATCTCGCTGGTGCAAACCAATGCTTGGCTCATCTAAAATGTACATTACATTCATCAGTTGAGAACCAATTTGGGTAGCAAGCCTAATTCTTTGGGCTTCACCTCCAGAAAGTGTTCGAGAGGTTCTATCAAGCGTAAGATAATTTAACCCTACATCGGTCAAAAAACCAATTCGGGCTTTTATTTCTTTTAAGATTTCTTTAGCGATGGTATTTTGTCTATCGTTCAGGCGCTCATCAAGATCTTTAAACCACGCCTTTAAATGATTGATATCCATCGAAGCCAAATCGAAAATGTTCATTCCATCAATTTTGAAATGTAGACTTTCTTCCTTGAGCCTGGCACCAGTACAAACAGGACAAGTCTGCAGTTTTCTAAATGCTTCTAAATCGTCTCCTCCATCACCGCGTTTTTCATTCTGCTCCTCGATCATCTTAATAATCCCATCGAAGGTAATGTTATAATTCTGAACGTTCCATTTATTGTATTCTACAGCAACCTTTATAAGCTCTTCACTCCCGTTTAAAAGAATATCAATTGCTTCTTCACTCAACTTTTCGATCGGAACGGAAAGTGAG
This sequence comes from Pedobacter sp. UYEF25, assembly GCF_054061655.1. Lineage (NCBI taxonomy): Bacteria > Pseudomonadati > Bacteroidota > Sphingobacteriia > Sphingobacteriales > Sphingobacteriaceae > Pedobacter > Pedobacter sp. UYEF25. The sequence goes on from NZ_JBSSEL010000018.1 coordinate 35,484, forward strand.
AAGCCATATTTTTTTGCTACCGCTTTAATAACCTGAAACATCCAAACATCTCTATATTCGCCAAGTGGCGCTAACCCACCATTTACAATACTTAATTTTGGGTTTGGAATAACCGAATCTTTGTCGACCACGAATACATAACCGAGTCCGTTGCAACGCTCGCAAGCGCCGTAAGGAGAATTAAAAGAAAAGCTATTTGGTTGAGGCTCATCATAAGAAACCCCGGTAGTAGGACACATTAAAAACTTACTAAAATGTGCCACATTATTGTCTTTATCGCTAATTTTTATAACACCTTTCCCCATTTTCATAGCAATTTGTATGGAGTCTGATAAGCGCTTCTTATTGTCTTTCTCTATAATCAACCGATCTATGACCACTTCTATATCGTGTATTTTATACCTGTCGACTTGCATTTTTGCAGCGATGTCTTTCACCTCACCATTTACCCTTACCTTTACATAACCTTGTTTTCTAATCTGCTCAAAAAGCTCCCTATAATGCCCCTTCCTACCTTTTACAACAGGCGCTAAAATATTCACTGCAACACCATCGAATTTGTTAAAAATAGTCTGTAAAATTTGGCCTTCGCTCATGCGCTCCATCTTCTCTCCAGTATTGTAAGAATAAGCATCAGCAACACGCGCAAAAAGAAGACGCATAAAATCGTAAATTTCGGTAATGGTCCCGACAGTAGAACGCGGGTTTTTACTGGTGGTTTTCTGTTCGATGGCAATAACCGGACTCAACCCTGAAACTTTATCTACATCCGGACGTTCCATCCCGCCCATAAATTGTCTACTATATGCGCTAAATGTTTCCATATAGCGACGCTGACCTTCGGCATAAATGGTATCGAAAGCTAAAGAAGATTTGCCGCTACCACTTAATCCGGTAACTACAACCATCTGATTTCTCGGAAATTTTACATCTATATCTTTTAAATTATGTACCCTTGCACCATAAACTTCTACATCTTTTTGCTCGCCAAGGTCGACAGATTTTTTGCTCATATTTTAAGGAAAATTGAAGGAGGTTTTCAACAAAATCTGCCGAAAATTCCAGTTTGCAAAATTGCTAAAAATTTTATCAAAAAAAAAGTAAGCAAACGGCATGATTAACTGTGGTTTGTAAAAAAATCAAACCAAATATTAAGTCGGGTTTGCAGCACTAATAAAAGGCATACCGAAAACTTAAGCAATAAAAGTGCAGCGTCATATTTACAGGTTTAAGGGCAACCAGGCACGTCCCTTGAAAAAAAAATGTATATTTAAAATTAATCAAAACAAAAAAATATGTTTTTAATTGTACTCGGAATTTTAATTGTAGTTGTTGGATTTGCAATCTCTAAACAAGATAACCAAGTGGCAGCTTATGGCAATATTATAAAAATAGTAGGTATTCTTATCGTCGTTGTAGGCGGTCTTACCTCTATGTTTAAAGTGGTTGATGCAGGAGAAGTTGGTGTCAAAACCATTTTTGGAAAAGTAGACAATGATGTGCTTTATAGCGGATTAAACGTTATAAATCCGATAGCAGAAGTTACCCCATTCGACGTGAAGACGCAAAATTACACCATGAGTGGTGTTAATGATGAAGGATCAAAGTCTGGTGATGACGCACTAAGGGTGCTATCCGCTGACGGACTAGAGGTTGTAATAGATTTATCAGTTCTTTTTAGAGTAAAGGGAAGCTCTGCTCCGTTAATTTTAAAAAATATCGGTACAGATTATCTTGCCAAAATTGTGCGCCCAATCGCCAGAACAGCGATTAGAGACAATGCAGTAGCGTATGATGCGGTAGCACTTTATTCCAGCAAAAGAGACGAATTTCAATCCAGAATATTTTCTACAATAGAAAAAGCATTTAATAGCAGAGGACTGGAATTACAATCTTTATTGATCAGAAACATTACACTGCCTGCATCGGTAAAAGCAAGTATAGAATCAAAGATAAATGCTGAACAAGACGCCCAAAAAATGACGTTTGTACTTCAAAAAGAGCGACAAGAGGCAGAACGAAAAAGAGTAGAAGCACAGGGTATAGCAGACTATCAGAAGATTCTTTCAACCGGGTTGAGCGATAAGCAACTTCAATACGAAGCAATTTTAACGCAAAGAGAAATTGCAACATCGCCAAATACAAAAATAATAATTATGGGCAATGGAAAAGGAGCTCCAATAATTTTGGGTGATAAGTAGGGCGGAGATCAGATTTGAGCGGTGAGATTTAAGGTACAAAGCGGTTAGTAAAATTATTGCTTATTCAAAACCAGAAATTACAGTGGAGCGCATTCAGATTTAAAAAGAGGATATTGCTGAGTATTTGAAAAAAAAATCAAATTTAAATGATATTTAAAGAAACAAATGATTTAAGCGATGAAGAATTATTTAAATTAAAAAAGATATTAAATTCAGTGCTTTTAGTTTTAATCATAATAATTCTTGCATCGTACACTATAATATTCTTGGCAGGGAAAAGCTCCCATATTTACGGAACTTTTCTTATCCCTGTGATTTTGTTTTCACCTTTATATTTTAATTTTAGGCGTTTAATTGACATTAAAAGCGAAATAAATCTAAAAGAACTAGATTTATAAAATAGAAAGCAGAGGAGATAATATTTGAACTGCTACGCGCCTATTTTGCGGTGGCGATTTGCGTTTTGTCTTTGCTCTTTAATCTTTACCCCTCGATTATCTTCTCACCTCAATCACCCTTCCGGTAATTAGCGAAAATTTAAAGATGCTGTAAAGGCCATCGTCGGCATAATCAATTTTTTCCACTAGGCCGGTTTTGCTAAAAGTATCGGTAACCATGTTGCCAATCTTTATTTCGCGCAATGCGGATAAGGGTAATTCGTCGTTTATTCTTATCATATGTGGGAGTTTCGGGTTTATGCGATGCACTTTTAACACTTAGCTTGATAAAAAATGCGCTGTTAACTGTTTACTAACACAGCAATTATAGCAATAATAGCGGGAACGGCCTGGACAAAAAATATTTTGCGAGATGCAGAAAACGCGCCTTAAATTCCGGCAATCATTATGCAACAAAGAAAAAACAGCGCAATGTTATTAGACCAAACCTTGTCTTCGATAAAAAAGCTCCAAATTAAGCCGGCAGCTAGGAAACCATTATAAAGTCCTTGGTTTGCAGCTAGCCCCTTGGTAGGCTTAAACAAGTTTTCCGGCAACGCTTTAAAGGTCTTTTTCCCAATGGTTTCCCAAGCAAACATTTCGAAATAAAGGATGTATAAGTGCGCTAATGCAATTGTCGCAATCAATATTTTCTGTATCATCTTTAAAGTTAAAATGAGAAATTATGAAATGCTAATTATAATTGTTTAAAGCATTTCTTTTAATACGATCCAAACATTTTCTGCCAGTATTTTATCTCCTTGTGCTGTTGGATGAATCCCATCCTGCTGGTTAAGCTTTGGATTGCCAGCCACGCCTTCCAATAAAAACGGAATTAATTTCATCTTGTTTTTTTCCGCCAACGCAGGAAAAATGGCTGCAAAATCTGCGGTATATTTCTTACCTAAATTAGGCGGCATTTGCATCCCGGCCATCACCAGTTTAACATTCTTGTTCTTTGCCTTTACACGATCAATGATTTCTTGCAAGTTTTTCTTTGTGTCCTTTAAAGGCAACCCCCGAAGACCATCATTTGCTCCAAGCTCTAGCACAAAAATAGCAACTGGTTGCTTTTTTAAAAACCAATCTATCCGTTCTAGCCCCGCAGCCGATGTTTCTCCACTCAAACCACCATTTATAACCTTGTAGGCCAAATGCAAAGAATCAATTTTATTTTGTATTAGGTCGGGGTAAGCTTCCGTAGGATCCAACCCATAACCTGCTGTTAAACTTGTACCAAAAAAAAGAACATTCTCCTTTAACTCACCAGATACCTTAGTCGCTTTTGTGGTTGCCGAATCTGTGGCATCAGCTTGATCACTTTGATTTTGCTGATTTTGACATGACAGCAACAAAGCAAAACAAACAATTAATAATGGAGTATGGTTTCGTAACATAGTTTAACAAAATTCGTCAATTAGAATTGTTATCTTAACAGGAATTAAAAAAATAAGTTTTAAACGGCAATCAAAACCATTTCTAATATTGGACTCTATATTAAGCGTAGAAAACGTAAGCAAAGTTTATCAAAGTGCTGGCAAATCGCTAATCGTTTTAAAAGACATCAATTTTGCAATATCAAAAGGTTCGACAGCAGCTATAACCGGGCCTTCTGGAAGCGGGAAAACAACTTTATTAGGGCTTTGTGCGGGTTTAGACAGAACAAGCAGTGGTAGCGTGGTGCTGAACGGAATTGCTTTAGAAAATTTATCAGAGGATAAACGTGCGGCACTCAGGAATCAATATGTGGGATTTATTTTTCAGAATTTTCAACTTTTGCCAACACTAACCGCCTTAGAAAACGTAATGGTACCTATGGAATTGCGCGGTTCGAAGAATCCAAAATCCAAAGCAATGGATCTGCTGGATAAAGTTGGTCTGGCAGACAGGAGCCACCATTATCCCGTCCAATTATCAGGCGGAGAACAACAAAGGATTTCTTTAGCAAGGGCATTTTCAAATCAGCCGGCCATTCTTTTTGCAGATGAACCAACAGGAAATTTAGACGATGAAACGAGTGAGAAAATAACCCAATTGCTTTTCGATTTGAACACAGATGCAGGCACTACGCTAATTATTGTAACGCATGATTTAGAACTTGCAGGAAGAACTCAACGCATTATAAAAATTAAAGGCGGCGCAGTAATGGCTGATGATATGGTGACTCATGCATAACGAAAAACTAACATCTTCTAGTACGAGTATTGCTTGGTTATTTAAAATGGCATGGCGAGATAGTAGAAAAAATCGCTCGCGATTGTTGCTATTTATTTCTTCGATTGTCTTAGGAATTGCGGCTTTGGTTGCAGTATATTCTTTTAAAGATAACCTTCAAAAAGACATAGACAATCAGGCCAAAGAACTTACCGGTGCAGATCTAACTTTAGAAAGCAGGCAAGGCATTAGCAAGCCCATGCGAAAAACGTTAGATAGTCTCGGCGACGAGCGTTCTGAAGAGCGTACTTTTCCATCTATGATCTACTTTCAAAAAAGTGGTGGCAGCAGGTTGATCCAAATGAAGGCTTTGCAAGGTGAATATCCTTATTACGGGAAAATTGCAACCATACCAGCAAATGCCACAGCTACTTTTAGAAACAAACAAGACGTATTGGTAGATCAGACATTAATGCTCGAATTTAAAGCTAGCGTGGGCGATTCTGTGAAAATTGGAGATCTAAATTTTAAAATTGCCGGCATTATGGAAAGTTCTCCCGGACAAACTGGCATTAGCTCCTCTATCGCGCCAATTGTATACATGCCCTTGCAATATTTAGATGCTACCAATCTTGTAAAAACAGGTAGCAGAATAAGTTATAAGTTTTATTACAAATACAATGATGCAAATGGCGCAGAAACAGAACTAAAAAAGTTAGAGCCGAAACTTCAGAAAGAAGACTTCAATTCAGAAACGGTCGCTTCAAAGAAGGAGAGCACAGGCAGATCTTTTGAAAATTTAAGCCGGTTTCTGTCGCTCTCAGGTTTTATCGCATTACTCCTCGGCTGCATTGGCGTTGGAAGCTCGGTTTATGTATACATTCAAGAGAAGCTTGGTGCAGTTGCCATTTTAAGGTGTTTAGGATTAAAAGCTAGAGATGCATTCTTTATTTACCTAATTCAAATCGGATTTTATGGCTTAATGGCTGCGTTTTTGGGCGCAATTCTAGGATCGGCCATACAATTTCTGCTGCCCCTAGTTTTAAAAGACTTTCTTCCTATAGAAATAAACGTCAGCATCTCATGGAGCGCTATCGCTCAAGGAATATTACTTGGCTTTATAATTTCTATCTTATTTGCGTTACCAGCATTGCTTTCTGTCAGAAAAATTTCTCCACTTAATGCGATAAGATCCTCCTTTGAGGGAGCGGGTAAAAAGCCAAAAGATTGGCTAATTTACCTCGTTTATGTGTTGATGATGGGTTTTATTTTTCTTTTTACTTATCTTCAAATGCAAAGCTGGACACAAACCGCAGCTTTCACAATTTCCATCGCAGTAGCTTTTATTTTGCTCTACTTGCTTTCCAAATTTTTAATGTTTTTGGTTAAAAAATTATTACCGCAGCGCATTGCCTACGTTTGGCGACAAGGTTTCGCAAATCTCTACCGCCCAAATAATCAGACATTAATGCTCACGGTTGCAATTGGGTTATCTACCACTTTTATTTGTACGCTGTATTTCGTTCAGGCCATGTTGATTGAAAAAGTTAAGATAAGCGGCGGCAGTAGTCAACCAAATATGGTACTATTTGACATTCAGACAAGCCAGTTAGATGGAGTTGAAAAACTAGCCAATGCCTACAACCTACCTATCATGAGCAAAGTTCCTGTCATTACCATGCGGATCGAAAAAATAAATGGTAAAACAGCAAAATCAGACAGTACAAATAAACGTGCTTATCGAAATGAAATTAGATCAACTTATCAAGAAAGTTTAACAGAAGCAGAAACAATTTCGGCTGGCAAATGGGTGGGACGTGTCGATTCGACCCAAACCGTAATTATATCTTTAGAAGAACGTTATGCAAAAAGTATTGGGGTTAAATTAAAAGACACCATTGTTTTTGATGTTCAGGGTTTAACGATTCCTACAGTTGTGGGTAGCTTAAGAGCAGTTAATTGGACCAGGTTCCAAACCAATTTTCGAGTAGTATTTCCTGCAGGGGTTCTAGAAGATGCACCGAAGTTCAACGTCATAACCACCAGAGTGCCGTCTCCTGACGTGTCTGCTAAGTTTCAGGGGAATATGGTCAAAAACTTTCCAAATGTGTCTGTTATTGATCTAAATCTTGCGCTGAAATTATTAGATGATCTTTTCGACAAAATCTCGTTTGTCATTCGGTTTATGGCAGGATTTAGTATGGCTACAGGATGGATTGTGCTCGTTTCTGCTGTTTTAACTAGTAAAAGTCAGCGAATTAAAGAGAGTATTCTGTTGCGAACGCTTGGCGCAAGCAGGAAGCAAATTACCGGTATTAATGCCATAGAGTATTTATTTTTGGGTCTATTTGCCGCTGCCGCAGGATTAATTCTTGCTTTCGCAGGAAGTTGGGCTTTGGCAAAATTTGTATTTAGCAGTGATTTTATTCCTCCAATTTGGGCGACGCTCATCCTGTTTGGCTCTGTGTTAGCAATGGTTGTATTAACTGGTGTTTTGGGAAGTAGAAATATTTTAAATCAACCTCCGCTGAAAATCTTAAGACAAGAGACGAACTAGAAATAAGTAAAAGTCGGTTGTCAGTCTGAGCTTGTCGAAGACCTTTTTCCTCAGATCGTGTCCTTAAGAAAACGAAATGTGCTGTTAGTTTTAGATTTTTTGGGGCGCCTGGGCACGCCATCCACTATATCTTTTGCCACGCAAAAAAGTGGAGCAAAAGGATGCCGTTCCTGTCGTTGGCGCTCGCATGGCGGCATGTGGCGTGCGTTAGCGATTACAGTGAAAATACTTTTTTTTGCGAGGAACGAGCTCTTAAAAAAAAGATTGAAACGTAAAGCGCGGGCCCTTGGGCAACGCCCAAATTTTAATTAAATTTTATTACTTTCTTCCTTTTTATAACTACGCTAATTATTGGAACTCATCATTGGAATTCAAATCCGTCGTTAGTTCAGGATGACATTTTAAAATAAGACTTTATAAAATTACTTTATGCAATTAAAATGGCTAATCTTTATTTATTAATTTAGCGCCGTCTATGCTACAGAAACTTTCTATTCGTAATTACGCATTAATAGATTCGCTCGATATCGTTTTTGAGCGCGGCTTAAACATCATTACAGGTGAAACAGGCGCAGGTAAATCTATCATTTTGGGCGCGCTTTCGCTGATACTGGGACAACGCGCAGAAAGCAAATATTTTTTCAATCAAGAAAAAAAGTGCATTATAGAAGGAACCTTTGCTTTACAAGATCATGCGCTAAAAAATCTTTTTGAAGAAAGCGATTTAGACTTCTTTGCAGAAAACTTATTAAGACGAGAAATATCTATCGATGGCAAGTCTAGATCTTTTATAAACGACACGCCGGTTAACCTGGCCATTTTGAAGCAGATAGGCGAAAAACTGATCGACATTCATTCTCAACAAGCTACACAGGAATTAAATGATCCAGCATTTCACCTCGTAATGGTGGATGCACTCGCAAAGCACAGTCCCTTACTCTCAGATTATCGAACGAAGTACAAACAACTTCGCCGATATTTAACAAGCCTGAACAGCGTTATCAGTGAAGCAAATGAAGCAAAATTAAAACAGGATTACGAGCAATTTCAATTTGACGAATTGGCCCAAGCAAATCTTAAAATAGGCGAACAAGAAGAATTAGAGCTGATTTTGGAAAAGTTAAGTCATGTAGAAGCGATTAAAAAAGGGCTTTTTTCCGCCTTGGAGTTTTTAGATGGCACAGAGCAATCTACCTTAAATTTGTTGAAAGAAAGCACATCGCAACTCCAACACATTGAGAAATTTGACCCCGCAATAGCCTCCTTTGCTGACCGCCTAAGGTCTGCTACGATAGAAATTAAGGACGTTGTGGATGAAGTTTCCAATCTAAGCGAAAATACTGCTTACCATCCCGATCAGTTAGAAACTACCACTCAAAGACTGGACGTCTTCTACACCCTCCAACAAAAACATAGGGTATTGAACAATCAAGCATTGTTAGAAATTCAAGCTCAACTTCAAAAAAATTTAGATCAATTGCTTTCTTTTGATGTGGAAATAGACCGGTTAAATAAAGAAATTGATCAATTAAAAATACAATTGTTAGCGAAAGCGAAACAATTAAGTAGCAATAGAAAAGCAGCAATTAAAATTGTCGAACTGCAAACCGCATCTACTTTACAGCAAGTCGGGATGCAAAATGCTGTTCTTAAAATAGAACAAAATGTACTGCTTGAATTGGGTAAAGATGGATTAGACAACATTAGTCTTTTATTTAGCGCAAATGCTGGTCAAGCTTTAGCGCCCATAAATAAAGTAGCTTCTGGCGGTGAGCTTTCTAGATTGATGCTCGCCATAAAATCTCTTTTAGCGCAGCACACCTCCTTGCCTACCATAATTTTTGATGAAATTGATACCGGAATTTCTGGAGAAACTGCATTAAAAGTGGGCGAGGTGATCTCCCAGTTGGGCGAAAACATGCAAGTGATCTCAATTACGCATCTACCACAAATTGCTGCCAAAGGTAAGTCGCACTTTTTCGTGCATAAAAATGAAGAAAAAGATAAAACCACTACCGGCATCAGACGACTGTCGGAAAACGAACGTGTAGAAGTTATCGCAGAAATGCTAAGTGGAAAAAACCCCGGCGAATCTGCCATGCAGAATGCAAGGGAGCTTCTTGGGTAACCATTCCAATTACATTGTAGATCGCTTCAACCACTTTTAAATTACTAATATTTTTAGTATTTTTGTTGATGGATGAGTCGGCAGAAAACGGTTATTTTAAAGGAAGAGGCGCGCAAATTAATCCTCATAATAAGTTTGTAAACAATATTTATCTTAAAGAACACGTAGAAGGAATAGACGAATGGGAAGAAGCAGACAAAAAAACGTCATTTATTTTCGAAAATTCTAAGTCGATTGTAAATAAGGTAGCTAGTCCAGATGTTGGAATGGCTTACTCTCTAAATCCTTATCAAGGTTGCGAACACGGATGTACGTATTGTTACGCCCGCAATGCGCATCAATATTGGGGTTATAGCGCAGGTTTAGATTTTGAACGAAAAATTATCGTAAAAAAAGAAGCACCACAACTTTTTAAAAAATTTTTAGAACGGAAAGACTGGGATGCAGCAACCATTTCCCTCTCCGGAAATACAGATTGTTATCAGCCGGCAGAAAGAAAATTTAAAATTACACGTCAGCTGTTGGAAATTGCACTGGCATATAAACAACCTATCGGGATGATTACAAAAAATTCGCTCATTCTAAGAGATAAAGATTTGCTTCAAGAAATGTCAAAACTAAATTTATGTATGGTTTATGTTTCCATTAACAGCCTGAACGAGGATTTGAGGCAGAAAATGGAACCTCGAACGGCCACTTCTAAACAACGGTTAAAGGTGGTAGAAGAATTGTCTAAAGAAGGAATTCCAGTTGGTGTAATGGTTGCACCTTTAGTGCCTGGACTGAGCGACCATGAAATTCCTGCAGTTTTAAAAGCTGTAGCAAATGCAGGAGCAGTGCGAGCGGGCTACACAATTGTTAGATTAAATGGCGCAGTAGCCGAATTATTTGAAGACTGGTTGAGAAAAAATTTCCCAGATCGGTTTGATAAGGTTTGGAATTCCATAAAAAGCTGCCATGGAGGAAACGTTAACGATAGTCGTTTTGGAGATAGAATTAAGGGCGACGGTAACATTGCAAAGCTGATCAGCGAAAATTTCAAGCTGCATTGCCGACTAAACAATTTGAACGTTAAAGAAGTTAATTTAGACCATAGTTTATTTAAAGTGCCTCGAGCACAAACGAGTTTGTTCTAACCTATTAATTACCAATCATTTTTCAATGATAAACGACAATTCCTTGATATAGAAAAGCCGGTAGCTCGTTGCAGAAAAATAAAGACTTGTTTCGAATACAAGAAAGCAGCAACCTTATTTAGATTGCTGCCCTTTAATATTATATTTTTTTTTGAGGACCGCTAAAACAAACCTTTCAATTTGTCCATCATATCTCCACTGCTTTGTTGTTTATTACCATCATTTCCAGAACCATTAAACATGCCCATCACGCTCCCAAGATCTAACCCGCCATCTCCAGAACCGCCAGTAAGGCTCCCTAAGATATCTTTTATGTTGAAGGAACTGTCCGACGGATCGGCAGTTTTCTTAGTTAGTTTAGCAATAATCATTGGAATGACCGAGGCAGCGATGGTTTTCGCTGTATTCGCATTAATTCCCATGCCAGCTAATTTATCTGTAAAGCTACCTGCCGCTTGCTGCGCAACGGGCGAATTTTCTGCGTTACCATTATTAAACACATTTGCCAATTCGGAGGCATTACCAGAAGCGAGCTTATCTTTCAGCGTATCAAAAATAGATGTCGATGCCGCATGAATAACTTCGTCATTCTTTTCGTTCGGAATTTCATTGTTGTTTACAACGCTCTCTTGCACATTGTCGCGCACGAGTTGAATTAAATTTTCTAACATTTTAATTGTTTTATTGTTAATTTACCGATGTTAATTTAATAAACGGAAGGCCATTGTAGTAGATGCCTTCCGCTAGTTAAAATGTTTAATTGTAATAATTGTTTTGTCAACGATAAATAAAAATAAAATATGTTACCTAAAATAAATTTTACCAAAACACAAGCCTACAAAAAGTTAAAAAATCACTTTGCAGAAATCGAACAAAAAGATGTTAAAGATTTATTTGCTTCTGATTCTAAACGTTTCGAAAACTTTTCGACCGCTTTCGAAGATATCCTATTAGACTACAGCAAAAATAGAATCGATGAGGAGACTTTTTCGTTGTTAATGCAACTCGCTAAAGAATGTAAATTAGATGAAGCGATAAAAGCGATGTACGATGGTGAGAAAATAAATGAAACCGAAGATCGTGCTGTGCTCCATGTAGCTTTACGAAATATGGGCAACACTCCAATTTATGCAGACGGGAAAGACGTTATGCCAGAGGTTAATGCAGTATTGGCCAAGATGGAAAAGTTTAGCAATCGGGTAATTAATGGCGAATGGAAAGGTTTTTCTGGCGAGGCAATTACTGATATTGTAAATATTGGAATTGGTGGGTCTGATTTAGGACCGGTAATGGTTACGGAGGCACTAAAGCATTACAAGAACCACTTAAATATGCATTTTGTATCTAACGTAGATAGTACGGATTTGGTAGAGAAACTAAAAAACCTTCGGGCAGATACAACATTATTCCTCATTGCTTCTAAAACATTTACTACCCAAGAAACCATGACCAACGCGCATTCCGCACGCAATTGGCTGTTGGCACATGGAGGCAAACAAGAGGATGTAGAGAAACATTTTGTGGCGCTTTCTACCAATGAGAAAGCAGTAAAAGAGTTTGGCATCAACACAGACAATATGTTCGAGTTTTGGGACTGGGTTGGCGGAAGATACTCGCTCTGGAGCGCCATTGGGCTTTCTATTTCTCTAAGTTTAGGGTTTGATAACTTTAAGAAACTCCTTGAAGGAGCTCACGCAACAGATAATCATTTTAAATCTACTCCTTTTGAAAAAAACATTCCGGTAATTTTAGGAATGATAGGCATCTGGTACATAAATTTTTTCGATGCAGAAACCGAAGTTATTCTTCCTTATGATCAATATCTGCATCGCTTTGCTGCCTATTTTCAACAAGGAGATATGGAAAGTAACGGAAAACATGTAGACAGAAATGGCAATGTAGTCGATTATGAAACTGGTCCGGTTATTTGGGGCGAACCTGGTACAAACGGCCAACATGCATTTTATCAATTAATTCATCAGGGAACGCGCATTATTCCTGCAGATTTTATTGCTCCGGCACAATGCTTAAATCCTCTTGGTGAGCATCATGAAATTCTCCTTTCCAATTATTTTGCTCAGACGGAAGCATTAATGAATGGAAAAAGTAAAGAAGAAGTATCGGAGGAATTAGAAAAAGACGGTAAAACAGCGCAAGAAATAGAGAAATTAGCACCCTTTAAAGTATTCGAAGGAAATAGACCTACAAACTCCATCTTATTAAAAACAATTACGCCACATAGTTTAGGAAGTCTTATTGCTATGTATGAACATAAAATCTTCACTCAGGGAATTATTTGGAATATATTTAGTTTCGATCAATGGGGAGTGGAACTCGGCAAACAACTGGCTAAAAAAATTCTTCCAGAATTAAAGGGACAAGACAAAGTTACGAGTCATGATGGCTCTACCAATGGCTTAATTAATGCTTATAAAGCTTGGAGATAAATAAAACAGAATATTTGATTTAAAAGATGCTTCAAAAACATGAAGCATCTTTTTTTTAAGCTATTGTACAATTAAATGATAGGCGACAATAAAATTAACTTAAACTCGCACAGGTTTCAGTTTCTTACAAAGCCCTAAACCTGATTGGAGAGACAGATTACACCGTTAGCGAGACGATAGAGAGAAGCGGGTCTAAATGCATTTCTTGCAGTGGCAATCACCCTACAAAAACTTTATGGTAAATATTCTTAATCGCAGAAGGGTTGCAATTAATTGGATTATCTAGCGATGACATTTAAATTTTAAGATAAATTATTTATTTTGCTCGACGCTTCTAAAAACCTAATTTAACAACTTTAAAAAACTTATTTAAAATGAAAAAAAGAACACTCTTAGCATTGTTCATTACCGGCTTTTGGTTACCTACATTAGCACAAAAAGTGCAATTTAATGAATATGATCTCAGCAACGGTCTGCACGTCGTTCTACATGAAGATAAAACTGCGCCGGTGGTAGCCGTTTCGGTTATGTACCATGTTGGATCTAAAGATGAGGATGAGAACAGAACAGGATTCGCCCATTTTTTTGAACACCTTCTTTTCGAGGGAACAGAAAACATTAAACGTGGAGAGTTTATGAAGTTGGTATCGAGCAACGGAGGTCAAAATAATGCCAATACCACACAAGACAGGACTTTTTACTATGAGCTTTTCCCTTCTAACCAGTTGGCGCTTGGCCTTTGGCTTGAAAGTGAACGCATGTTGCATCCGGTTATTAATGAGGTTGGCGTTAAGACGCAAAATGAAGTTGTGAAAGAAGAAAAGCGTCTTAGAATCGACAATGCGCCTTATGGCAAGTTTGCCGAAAAGATTTTCGAAGATCTTTTTCAAAATTATCCATATAGTTGGCAACCCATCGGTTCTATGGCCAATTTAGATGCTGCGAAACTCGAAGAGTTTAAAGCCTTCTTTAAAAAATATTACATCCCGAATAATGCAGTACTAACAATTGCCGGAGATATAGATTTAGCAGAGACAAAAAAATTGGTAGCTGCTTATTTTGACGCCATTCCGAAAGGAGCCGATCTTATCCGCAAACAATATGATTTGAAGCCAATTACCAAAGAAATTATAGACACTGCATATGATGCCAATATTCAAATTCCCGCAGTTTTCGCCGCTTACCGCGTTCCAGGAATGCGAAGTAAAGACACGAAGGTATTGGGCATGGTTAGCAATCTACTATCTGGAGGGGGTAGCTCTAGACTTAAAGCAAAGATGGTCGATGAAAAGAAAACCGCTTTACAAGTTGCTGCTTTCAATTACACTTTAGAGAATTACGGTGCCTACATTACATTAGCACTCCCCAACAACAATACGCCTTTAAACGATTTGCTTAAAGACATAGACGAAGAAGTAAAAAAACTTCAAACAGATCTTATCAGCGAAGAAGACTATCAGAAACTCGAAAACCAGTTTGAGAACAGTTATGTAAGTAAAAATAGCACAATGTTGGGCGTTGCAGAGAATCTGGCAGATGGATATACTTTTCATAAAAAAAACACTAACGATGTGAATGAGGAGCTCGCCTCGGTAAAATCTATCACAAGAGAAGAAATTAGAGCGGTAGCTAAAAAATATTTAAATCCCAATCAACGTGTTGTACTCTATTATTTACCGAAGAAATAACCGATTACGATTTTATAAAATGAGTAAAATGAAAAAAATAGTCATGATAGTTGTTGCAGCTTTGGGTGCACAAACGCTCTCAGCACAAATTATAGATAGAACGCACCCGCCCGCAGCTGGACCAGCGCCAACAATTACGATCGGAGATCCTACTGTGTATAAGTTACCTAATGGAATTACTGTTCTTGTAGTAGAAAACCATAAACTGCCAAAAATTACGGCCACTTACAGCATAGATGCTGGACCGATTAAAGAAGCGGATAAGGCAGGCATAAATGGTTTGATGGGTGGAATGTTGAATGAAGGAACAATTAGCAAAACGAAGGTGCAGTTTGATGAGGCTGTAGACAAAGTTGGTGCAGAAGTCAGTTTAAATTCAGGTGGAGGTTTTGCATCTGCCTTAACTAGGTATTTCCCAACTGCTTTTATGTTGATGGCCGATGGATTGCGCAATCCTATTTTTTCAGAAGAATCGTTCAAGAAGTTAAAGTCTCAAACCCTAACTGGACTAAAATCTAGTGAACGAAGCGCATCGGCGATTTCCGCTCGGGTAGTAAATGCGCTTTCGTATGGAAAAGACAACCCATATGGCGAATTCGAAACTGAAAAATCCATCAACAATATAAGTTTGGCAGATGTAAAGGCTGAATATAAAAAATATGTCACCCCATCCAGAGGTTATTTAACTTTTGTTGGAGATATAAAACCAAGTGACGCAAAAGCACTGGCTGAGAAAGCTTTTGGCGATTGGAAAGGTGAAGCGTTAAAATTCCCTATTTTAAAGCCCGTTGCGAATCTGTCAAAAACCGAAGTTGATGTAATTGACTTAAGCAATGCCGTGCAGGCTGAAATTACAGTTACCAACCTTATAAACTTGCCTTTAAGCAGCCCAGACTACTTCGCTGTACTGTTGGCAAACAATATTTTGGGAGGTGGCGCAGAAGCAAGGTTATTTAAAAACCTACGTGAGAAACATGGTTTTACTTACGGTGCGTACTCAAACACTGGAGCAGGCAGATTTCAAACTAAATTTACCGCGAGTGCAGCAGTAAGAAACGAAAAAGTAGATAGCGCCGTGGTAGAGTTTTTAAAGGAGATAAATAACATACGTACTGAAAAAGTTTCTACCGAAGAATTACAAAACTCCAAAAACCTGTATAGCGGTTCTTTTGCTTTGGGTTTGGAAAATCCGGCTTTAACCGCAGCTTTCGCAAGCAACATCCTGCTAAATGATTTACCAAAAGATTTTTATAGAACTTATCTTCAAAAAATGAATGCGGTTACGGCAGATGATGTTATGCGCGTTGCGAAAAAGTACTTTAACCATACCGACACTCGGGTTGTAATTGTAGGCAAAGCTGAAACATTTGTCGAAGGGCTAAACAAAAACGGTTTTAGTGTTAGCATGTTCGATAATTACGCTAACCCTGTTACTGCCGCTTCAAATAGTACTGCACCTGCTTTAGCTCCGATGCAAATTATAGGCAATTATATAAAAGCGCTGGGCGGAGAAGCGGCTATTAAAAAAATCACTTCTGTGGTACAGAAGGGAGAAATGGCATTGCAAGGGCAAAAATTGGCTATAGACATTAAAAGTATGGCGCCAAACCTAACTAGCGTAGAAGTTACCATGGGCGGCCAAACGGCAATGAAAGAGGCGTTTAACGGAAATACCGGTTATACACTACAAATGGGACAAAAAAGTGAAATGAGCGGCGAAGATTTAATAGCTAAAAAAGAGGAAAAAGGCATTGTAAAGCAGCTTTATTATTCAACAGATGGAACAAAATTAGAGGCGGCAGGGACTGTAAAAATTGGCGATGCAGATGCCTATAAATTGATTGTTACCTCACCATCTGGACTGAAAAAAACCGAATACTACGATGTAAAAACCGGGTTGCTTTTAAAAGATGAAAAAACTTCTAAAAAAGGATCCGTAGAAATAACTCAGTCGACTGAGTATAAAGACTACAGAAAAGTTGGCGATGTATTATTTCCTTATAACATGATGCAATCTGTTCAAACTCCACAAGGCGCCCAAGACTTTACCATCACCATTACCGATGTTAAAACTAATACAGTTTTAAAAGCTGAAGATTTTAACTAAAATTACCTTTATCACAGATCCTGAAGCCGCTGCAATTTGTAGTGGCTTTTTTTTATGAATTTTTTCGTAACTTGATCACTGTAATCAATTTCTGCCTTATGGAATTTGATGAACCTGCGCATCATTGATGTGTAATTATATAAAATCCGGTGTATGAAAGTCATTAAATTTTGCTTTACAACGTGCCTGCTACTGCTCGTTTCTTTGGCTTATGGTCAAACAGATAAAGCGACTACAAAAAGAATCGTAGAAGAAAAAAATTACACATTTGTAGCAAACTCTGCAAATCCGTTATCAACTGCAGATATCGCAAAGGTATTAAGTAATATCCCCGGCAATCTTGGTGGTAGCGTTATAAATTTAACCGGATCCGGTTACATACTTAGCGTAAGTCCAGACAGTTTAATAGCTCATCTTCCGTATTTTGGGCGTGCTTATCAAGCGCCAATAAACCCATCAGAAGGCGGAATAAATTTCAATTCCAAGAAATTTTCCTATGTTAAAAGTGCAGGAAGAAAAGGCAGTTATAACATTAAAATTGATACACAAGACGGCAAAGGCGAAAGCTATCGTTTAGTGTTAAGTATTTCTCAAAACGGATATGCAACGTTAGTTGCAAATAGCACCTACAGGCAAGCCATTACTTTCCAAGGTTTTTTACGGGAGCCGAAGAAAAATAATTGAAAAGTGGAAGCGCTGAAGTTCACAGTTTGATTGTCTGAATATTCCTGGTTTGCCTACCCATGATATTTAACCGTTCAATGTCACCTCTTAAAATCTAGGCTTGCTTCTGCGTATTTTTATTAAAAGTTAATATTGACAATTCGAGTTTCTTTCATTAGCTTTGTTATGCAAGCATAATAAATACAATGAAACATCAACAGACAATTGATTACCACATTAAATTCGCGTGGCAGAACATTTTCAATCGATACAATCAACTTGCTGCAAATTTCGGGATCACCCAAGCCATTGGTTATATGCTTATAAACATAAATGATGACGAAGGTACAGCCGTTTCCAATCTAGCTTTTCTATTGGGCATTAAAGCAACGAGCCTTTCTCGCATGTTAAAAAATATGGAGGAAAGCGGTTTAATTTATCGTGAAATATCTAGCGCAGATAAAAGATCTGTGAGCGTGAAACTAACCCAATTGGGAAAAGAGAAAAAGCAATTGGCTAAAGGTGTGGTTAGAAATTTTAATGAATATCTTGATGAACACTTTACTAAGAAAGAGAAACAGCAGTTTATAAACTTGCTCATAAAATTAAATGAGCTAACAGTTGATTACAAAGAAGTAGAAAATTTAGAAAAAGGTCGATAGCAAGCAGAACTAAATTAAATAGATCCATTTATGGAAAGACACATTAAAAAAGTTGCGGTTTTAGGTTCGGGAATAATGGGTTCTAGAATTGCCTGTCATTTTGCAAATATCGGCGCAGCAGTATTACTTTTAGACATTGCTCCTAAAGATCTTAGCGCAGAAGAACAAGCTAAAGGCTTAACTTTAGAAAATCCATTAGTTAAAAATCGCATTGTAAATTTAGCGCTGCAAACTGCTGCAAAAAGTAACCCCTCTCCTGTTTACACAAAAAGTGTGTTACAGAATATTACAACTGGGAATTTCCAAGATGATATGTCGCAGATTAAGGCATGCGATTGGATAATCGAAGTGGTGGTAGAAAATCTGGATATTAAAAAGAAGGTTTTTGATCAGGTTGAGCAATTTCGTACGCAAGGAACATTGATTACATCCAACACGTCTGGCATCCCGATTCATTTAATGGCCGAAGGACGGTCTGAAGATTTTAGAGCGAATTTCTGCGGAACACATTTTTTCAATCCGCCGCGCTATTTAAAACTTTTAGAGATAATTCCTACTAAAGAAACCTCCAAAGATGTAATTACTTTTCTGATGCAGTATGGCGATAAATTTTTAGGTAAAACGACGGTTTTGTGTAAAGATACGCCTGCTTTTATTGCAAATCGGGTTGGCGTTTATTCGATTATGGCTTTGCTCCACTTGGTAGAAAAATTAGATTTAACCGTAGAAGAAATAGATAAATATACCGGCCCCGCTATGGGTCGACCAAAATCTGCAACCTTCAGAACTTCTGATGTGGTTGGTTTAGATACCATGATCAAGGTTGCTAAAGGCTTATCTGATAATTTGCCAGACGACAAAGCGCATGTGCTTTTTGAGTTGCCAGATTTTGTTAAAAAATTAGAAGAACACAATTGGCTGGGCGATAAAACAAAGCAAGGCTTCTATAAAAAAACCAAATCTGCAGAAGGTAAAACAGAAATACATGCGCTCGATTTAAAAACATGGGAATATAAACCTGTGCAAAAGATTAAGTCCGCTACGTTAGAAATGACTAAATCTATCGAAAATGTACGCCAACGGATGCCTATTTTCGCAAAGGGTAAAGATAAAGCTGGCGAGCTATTTAGACATTCATCATTCGGTTTGTTTGAATATGTATCAGACCGAATTCCAGAAATTTCCGATGAGTTGTATCGAATAGACGATGCCATGCGCGCGGGTTTTGGCTGGGAACTTGGACCCTTTGAAATGTGGGATGCCATTGGCGTTAAAGAAGCTATCGAAGGCATGCAAGAATATGGAAATACGCCAGCAAATTGGGTAAAAGAAATGCTAGATGCAGGGCATAACTCCTTCTATAAAATCGAAGCCGGAGTAAAAAAATACTATGACATCCCAACTAAAACTTACTTAGCTGTTCCTGGAACAGAGGAATTTATCATTTTAGATAACCTTAGAGAGAATAAAACCCTTTGGAAAAACTCTGGCGTTTCTATTATAGACCTTGGCGATGGAATTCTTAATGTAGAATTTCACACAAAAATGAATACGATTGGCGGTGATGTGATTGCGGGAATAAACAAAGCCATTGATATGGCAGAAAAAGATTACCGTGGTGTAGTTATTGGCAACGATGGCGCCAACTTCTCTGCGGGTGCAAATGTTGGGATGATTTTTATGATGGCTGTTGAGCAAGAATGGGACGAATTAAATATGGCCGTTAGGGCGTTTCAAAATACTTCCATGCGGATTAGATATTCCTCTATTCCAGTAGTTGTGGCACCGTTCAACCTAACTTTAGGTGGAGGTTGTGAGTTTAGTCTGCACGCAGATCACGTTCAACTTTCAGCAGAGACTTATATGGGTTTGGTAGAATTTGGCGTAGGTGTTATTCCAGGCGGTGGAGGAACTAAAGAATTTGCTTTACGCGCTTCTGATGAATTGAAAGATGATCAAATTGCACAGAATACGTTAAAAGATCGCTTTTTAACTATTGGAATGGCGAAAGTTTCCACCTCAGGCTACGAAGCTTTGGAATTGGGCTATCTGCAAAAAGATAAGTTTAGCATTTCGATGAATCGGAATCGTCTTCTCGCAGATGCAAAAGCGAAGGCAATTGAATTGGCAGATGCAGGTTACACCAAACCAATACAGCGTAAAGACATTATGGTTTTGGGTAAACAAGGTTTAGGAATTGTCTATGCAGGTGCAAATAGCATGTACGCCGGACATTATATTTCTGAGCACGATAAAAAAATCTCAGAAAAACTAGGTTACGTAATGTGCGGCGGCGATTTGTCTTCTCCAACACTAGTTACAGAACAATACTTGCTTGATTTAGAAAGAGAAGCTTTTTTATCGCTTTGCGGAGAACGGAAAACGTTGGAAAGAATACAGTCGATAGTTACGAAAGGTAAACCGTTGAGAAACTAGAGAGAGTTTAGATGTGAGATATGAGATATGAGACATGCAGCTACTAATTTGCCCTACACATGAACAAATTAAAAGATATAAAAATTTGGAATAAGGCTATGGATTTGACAGTTGAGGTTTACGATGTAACTTCAACATTCCCAAAAGATGAACGTTTTGGGTTGATAAGTCAAATTAGAAGAGCCGCTGTTTCAATTCCCTCGAATATTGCTGAGGGTGCGGGTCGAAATTCTCTAAAGGAATTCAATAACTTTTTAGGAATAGCAAATGGGTCTTGCTTTGAATTACAAACTCAATTACTAATAGCGAATAAATTATTAATGTTAAATTCTAAAGATTTGGAATCTCTGCTAACTCAAATTGATGAATTACAGAAAATGACTTATGGCTTTCAGAAAATGTTACAGCAAAAAATAGAAAAATAAATTCACGATTTGAGTTGCAGTTTTGAGGGTTCTCAAATCTAATGTCTCAAATCTCAAATCTCCAAAAATGGAAGCATACATAATAGCAGGATATAGAACAGCAGTTGGAAAAGCGCCTCGAGGTGTATTTCGTTTTACACGAGCCGATGATTTGGCTGCAGAAGTAATCGATGCGTTGGTAAAATCTGTACCTAACTTAGACAAAGAGCAAATCGATGATGTAATTGTCGGGAACGCTACTCCAGAGGCTGAGCAAGGCTTAAATATTGGCAGGATGATTTCACTGATGGGATTGAATACCGATAAAGTGCCGGGCGTTACCGTAAATAGATATTGTGCTTCTGGACTAGAAACCATCGCGACTGCTGTTGCAAAAATTAAAGCAGGCATGGCGGATTGTATTATTGCAGGTGGCGTAGAAGTTATGAGTGGTATGCCTTTCGGCGGATGGAAACTGGTTCCGAATGCAGAAGTTGCAAAGAACAATCCCGAATGGTATTGGGGAATGGGATTAACGGCAGAAGCTGTAGCAAATGAATATAAAGTAAGTAGAGAAGACCAAGATGAATTTGCATTCAAATCACATCAAAAAGCTTTGCATGCGATAGAAAATGGTCATTTAAAAGATGGCGTTTTACCAATTACGGTAGAAGAAAATTACTTAGATGAAAATCTCAAAAAGAAAACACGTTCTTATGTAGTCGATACAGATGAAGGACCTAGAGCAGATACCTCAATAGAGAAATTGGCAAAGCTCAGACCTGTGTTTGATGCTATGGGAACGGTTACTGCAGGAAATTCATCTCAAACATCAGATGGTGCAGCTTTTGTGCTGGTAGTTTCTGAAAAGAAAATGAAAGAACTAAATGCAGAACCTATCGCAAGGTTAGTGAGCTATAGCGTTGCCGGCGTTCCGCCACGGGTTATGGGCATCGGTCCAATCGAAGCCATTCCGAAAGCGCTAAAGCAAGCAGGGCTAAAACAATCCGACATGGATTTAATTGAGCTTAACGAAGCTTTCGCATCTCAATCTTTAGCCGTAATCAGAACATTAGACTTAAATCCAGATTTAATAAATGTAAATGGTGGTGCGATTGCACTTGGCCACCCACTTGGTTGTACCGGTGCAAAATTAACGGTACAAATATTAAACGAATTGAAAAGACAAGATAAAAAATACGGTATGGTAACCATGTGCGTTGGAACCGGACAAGGAGCAGCGGGGGTTTTTGAGGTGTTTTAAGGGAGTATCGAGACATGAGTATCAAGTATCAAGTATCAAGATATAAGTATGGTGTATTAAGATGAATGTCTAAAAGTTAATATTAGAGGAATGCATAATTTTAAAGAGTTGAAAGTCTGGCAAAAAGCTATTGATTTGACTGTTGAAATCTATAAAGCAATGGCAATATTGCCAGCTGATGAAAGATTTAGTTTGATATCTCAAATGAAAAGATGTGCCGTGTCCATTTCATCGAATTTAGCAGAGGGTTCAGGAAGAGGAAGTGCGCCTCAATTCAAGCACTTTTTAACTATTAGCCAGGGGTCTGCTTTTGAATTAGAAACACAACTCATCATTTCAAACCGGTTAAAATTGTTAAACGACGAATTGACATTAAGCCTTATTGATAGAGTTACAGAAATACAGAAGATGATATATTCTTTAGAGAGGAAATTAATGTAATAAGAATCAAGATATGAGAATCAAGTATCAAGATATGGTAAATTGTCTTGATTCTTGCTACTTGATACTTGATACTTCTTCACTAAATACTTTTTAAGACAAACAATTGGCGAGATGCAAGTTTTGAGCCCTGTCTTGATTCTTGATACTCGCTACTAAATACTACAAAAAATGAACGAAAAAATTAAAGGCGGCGAATTCTTAATCAAAGAAACTAAATATCAGGATGTATTTATTCCTGAAGAGTTTGATGAAGAACAAAAGATGATTGCCAAAACAGTAAACGACTTTCTGGCGGCAGAAGTGAACAATAAGCTGGATGAAATCGATTCTCAAAAAGACACCACGTTAATGCCAAATCTATTGGAGAAAGCAGGCGAATTAGGCATTTTAGGCGTGTCTGTACCCGAAGAATATGGAGGGTTTGGTAAAAATTTCAATACCTCTATGTTGGTTACAGAAGAAGCAGGCAAAGGTCATTCCTTCGCTGTGGCACTTTCTGCTCATACAGGTATCGGTACGTTACCCATTTTATATTATGGAAATGCCGAACAGAAACAGAAATACATCCCAAAACTAGCCTCTGGCGAATGGAAAGCTGCTTACTGCTTAACTGAACCAAACTCAGGTTCGGATGCGAATGCGGCAAAAACAAAAGCGGTGCTAAGCGAAGACGGAAAAACTTACCACATCAACGGTCAGAAAATGTGGATTACAAACGCTGGCTTCGCCGACATATTTATCGTTTTTGCAAAAATTGATGACGATAAAAATTTGAGTGCCTTTATTGTTGAGAAAGATTTTGGTGGGATCACCATGAATCCGGAGGAACATAAAATGGGCATCAAAGGGAGCTCTACGCGTCAGGTATTTTTTAATGATTGTCCGGTTCCTATTGAAAACTTACTTAGCGAAAGACAGAATGGTTTTAAGATTGCCGTGAACATATTGAACATAGGCCGAATCAAACTATCTGCCGCAGCAATTGGCGCTTCGAAAGCTACGTTGAATAAAGCCATCCAATATTCTACCGAGCGTGTTCAATTTGAACGACCAATTTCAAAATATGGCGCAATTAGATTTAAAATTGCTGAAATGGCATCTAAAATCTATGCCGTGGATTCTGCAAATTATCGCGCCGGGCAGAACATAGATGATACTTATGATAATTTGGTTGCCGATGGAATGGATTCTGCTAAAGCTAGATTAAAATCTGTTGAAGCATTTGCCGTTGAATGTGCCATCCTAAAAGTTTGGGGTTCCGAAGCATTGGATTATGTAGTTGATGAAGGCGTGCAAATTTATGGAGGAATGGGTTTTTCTGCAGATGCGCCAATGGATAGAGCTTATCGTGACGCAAGAATCAATCGGATTTTTGAAGGAACAAATGAAATAAACCGATTGCTTACCGTAGATATGATGCTGAAACGCGCCATGAAAGGGGAGTTAGATTTGATGACTCCAGCAACTGCCGTAGCCGGAGAATTAATGAGCATTCCAGATTTTGGCGAAGAAGATACAACCCCATTTGCAGCTGAGATGAAAATTATTGCCAATCTAAAAAAAGCAACTCTTATGGTTGCGGGCGCTGCTGTGCAAAAGTTGATGATGACGTTAAGTAAAGAACAAGAAATTTTAATGAACATTGCAGATATGGCAAGTTACGTTTATGTGGCTGAATCCGCTTTGTTGAGAACTCAAAAACTAACTTCTATCCGTGGAGAAGATGCTTCAAACATTCATTTTAATTTGTTAAAAATCTATTTAGTTGAGGCGGTAGATGCTGTTGCCAAGGCCGGAAAAGAGGCATTATGGGCTTTCGCAGAGGGTGATGAACAACGTATGATGTTGGTTGGCTTAAGACGTTTTACTAAAATGGAACCTTTTAATGTTAAAGAAGCCCGACAGAAAGTTGCAATTAAAATGATTGCGGAAAATAGATATCCATTTTAGACAAAAAGTACCCTTTTTGATCGGCTATTGTCCTCAATAAAAATGGTGCACTGAAAATAAATTGTTAAACGCAACTTTGAGTAATTAATCTGAATCATTGTTAAAATTGGTTAAAAATTGTACGATCAGCAATAAAAATGTAATTTTGCCAATTATGTTTAAAGCAAAATATTTTATTGTACTTTTTTTAGTTGCTGGCTTTTTTACAGCTTGTAAAAAATCTGCAACAACCGACAACTACGATCCGAACCCACAGTTTCAGACAGATACCTTAGCAATTAGGAAATTTATTGCTGATAGCATCCCGGCGATAAAAGATGTATCTGGCGTTTTTTATCAGGTTATTACTGCCGGATCAGGAAATGTAAGTTTTAACAGCAATACCATTGTGACTGTAGCATATACAGGAAGGTTACTTAATGGAAATGTTTTTGATAAAACAACCGGCACACCTGTGGATTTACCTTTAGGAAACCTTATTGGAGGCTGGCAAATCGGATTGCCAAAAATCCAGAAAGGCGGCAAAATCAGATTAATTATCCCTTCTTATTATGGTTACGGAACGGTGCCAAAACAAGGTATTCCGGCAAACTCACCATTAGATTTTACCATAACTCTTACAGACGTAAAGTAAATACATGAACGAATCTTTAAAATTTAATCTGTTGGCGTTATTGGCGTTGACACTCTGCATTAGTGCTTGCAAAAAAGACTATGAAGGAATTCAATCTGTTGATGATCGAGCAATTCAGACTTACATTACCAGTAACAACCTTAATTTTACCAAGGATTCAACTGGTTATTACTATAATATTATCGACCAAGGAACAGGCGAAGCGCTTCAAAACTCCGATTCCGTTTTTTATTCATACAGTTTTAAACTGTTAAACGGCACTGTCTTAAATCAAACTTCTGACTTAGCGATACCAGGCACATTTTTGGGCTATACCAACCAATTTAATATTGCCGGCGTTGCGTATAATTTTACGCCGATTAGAGAGGTGTTTTCTAAATTAAAACGCGGTGGAAAGGCAACCTTAATTATGCCCTCTAATTTTGCATTTGGAAAAAACGGTTTAAGTGCAATTAATGTGGGTTCTAACGAGAATATCTTGGTAGATTTAGGATTGTACACTCAATCCAAAAGAAGTGAAATAGATGACCTGGAACTAAATACTTTTGAAACTAAAAACAGTCTAACGCTCACCAAAGATCCCTCAGGAGCGCGTTATACCATTTTATCCCCAGGAACAGGCACTGTTGGCATTAGCTTAAATTCTACGATTGTTGCAAATTACACAGCAAGAAGTTTGGATGGTACAATTGTGGATCAAAATACTTCGGGAACATTTACAGCAGTTTTAAGCGATTTATATAAGGGTTGGCAGCTTATTTTGCCGGGCAAAGTGACCGATGGAGGAAAACTTCGCCTAGTCCTTCCATCTAGTCTTGCACAAGGCACTCCATTAGATTTTGATATAGAAATAGTAAGCGTAAAATAAAAAGCATACAAAAGCGCGCTAGCTGGCTAACGCGCTTTTGTATGCTTCTAATGCCCGTTCTCTTGCAAACTTATGCGCTATAATCGGTTGTGGATATGCTGTAGTGCCAATTTCTGGCACCCATTTTTTTATGTATGTTAAATTTGGGTCGAATTTTTGAGTTTGTAATTCCGGATTGAAAACTCTGAAATATGGTGCCGCATCATTTCCAGATCCCGAAGCCCATTGCCATCCGCCAACGTTACTTGCCATTTCATAATCCAATAATTTTTCAGCAAAATACTGCTCGCCCCAGCGCCAATCCGTCAACAAGTGTTTGGTTAAAAAACTTGCAACAATCATGCGTACTCTATTGTGCATAAAACCAGTTTCATTAAGCTGCCTCATTCCTGCGTCAACAATAGGATAGCCCGTTTTACCCTCACACCAGGCTTTAAATAATTTTTCATCATTTATCCACTGAATCTTATCGTATTTTTTCTTAAATGAATCAAATCCTGCATAGGGAAAATGCCATAAAATCATCATATAAAATTCGCGCCAAGCCAATTCTGACAACCAGACAGTCGATTTAGCTCCTAATGCATCATTTACCAACTGCCTAATGCTTACTGTTCCAAACCTCAGATGTAAACTTATATGTGTTGTTGCATCTAAAGCAGGAAAATTTCTTTTTTCTCCATAGGATGATAATTTATGCTTATAATCTATTGCAGGAAACACCACATCACTTTCCTCAAATCCCATAGCTCTTAAACTTGGCATCTTTAATGGCTTAGACGCCAATAAATTTCCAAAATACTTTTCCGTGGGATAGGGTCTTGTATAGAAATCATTCAATTTCGACTGCCACTGTTTGTAATAGGGCGTAAAAACAGTGTAAGGTGTGCGGTCAGGTTTTAAAACCTCATCCCTATCAAAAATTACCTGATCTTTAAACGACTTAAAATCCACACCCTCACTCGATAAATACTCTGCCAAACCATCGTCCCGCTCTTTTGCATAAGGCTCATAATCGCTATTGGTAAAAACGGAAGCTACTTGATAGTCTTTCAAAATCTCAGGCCAAACCTCCTCAGGAGTACCATATTTTACAAGCAAATCTGAATGGTTTTTCTGTAATTCTGCCTTAATAGCGCTAAGCGTTTGGTAAATGAATGTTATCCGCGCATCTTGCTTCTTTAACTTTTCTAAAATATTTTTATCAAATATAAAAACCACTAACGTTGGTTTTTGCGCGGTTAAAGATTTGTAAAGGGCTGCATTATCGTGCAATCTCAAATCTCTCCGCAGCCAACAAATATTTACAGTTTTTTTTTCTTCTGTCTTTTTATCAATCATAATATTCTTTCAAAGCTTTATTCATGCTGGTAAAGCGCATTTAACGCTTCTGGCAATCTTGTAAATTTAAACTTAAAACCAGCATCCAAAATCTTCTGAGCAGAGGTATTGCTGCTCATTAAAATTGCATCTGTCCGCTCGCCCATCAATAACTCAAGCGCCTTTCTAGGTACTTTCAGCGGCCAAAATGGATGATGCAGCTCATTTGCGATCAGCCTGGTCATTTCTTTGTTCGATACCGGAAAAGGAGCGGTTGCATTATAGCTTCCAGACATTGTACTATTGGTCAAACTTTCGATATACATCCCCACCATATCGTCAATGTGGATCCAAGGTGTCCATTGTTTTCCCGTTCCAAGTGCAGATCCAACAAACATTCTTATGGGTTTATCAAACGAGGGTAAAGCGCCTCCTTCCGTGCTTAACACAATGCCCGTTCTAAGTTTGACTACCCTAAGACCGAGCTTCTCTCCTTCTTCAACGGATTGCTCCCAAAGCTGACAACAATCTGCCAGAAAACCATACCCAACCGGACTTTCTTCAGTTAGAATTTCTTCTCCACAATCTCCATAAAACCCGACCGCGGACGCAGATATGAATGTTTTGACCAAGTTTGTTTCTTGCGCTTGAATAGTTTTGTATAGCAATTTTGTAGAATTAACGCGACTATCAATGATTTCTTGTTTGCGTTCTGTAGACCACTTCTCATCAACAACTGAAGCACCAGCTAAATGAATCACAACCCGAACGTTTTCAAGACATCGAGCATCAATTTGTTCATTTTCCACATCCCATAAAAATACCTCTACATTTTTTATTGTAGTATATTTTCTGGCCAAAATGGCGACATCATACTTTTTCGCTAATAATGTCTCCACTAGCTTTCTCCCTATCAATCCCGTTCCACCAGTTATCAATACTTTGTTTCCCATATCTATTCTTGCTATTGTACAAGTATTACAACGCAATTTGAAGTTTGTTTCGTTTTATGGAAAGGTAATCACAAGAATTAGATTGAAATAGAGTTTACAAAAAAAATCTTCCATTAATTTGGATTAAATTGGCAGGCGTTCATGCTGAAATCAGCTAAGTTTAAAAAAAATTACCAATAAAATTTGCTGAGGCTGAACAAGGAATTGTCACCGTGAGCTAGATTAAAAATTGAAATAATTGTATTGTTACTGCTTTGTAAAGAATCTTTTTTCACTTTGACGACCATTAAAAATAAGATAGATTTGTAACTAACCAATAATGCGCGCTCTCCTCTTTTCCAGCATTAAATGACAAAAAAAATCTTAGTTTGGTTTAGAAATGATCTTCGATTGCACGACAACGAAGTACTTGTTGAGGCGATTTCAAAATCAGATTTAATATTACCGGTGTATATTTTCGACCCTAGGTCTTTTGGCGAAACAGAATTTGGTACCCAAAAAACTGGGACCGTAAGGGCTGAATTCCTTTTAGAAAGTGTTTTGGCATTGAGAAATGCACTTAAGAAGATTGGAGCCAACTTGCTCATCAAAACAGGAAAACCTGAAGAGCTCATTCCCAGCATAGTTGCATCGTATGAAATAGCAGAAGTTTACCACCATCGCGAGGTAGCGAAGGAAGAAACTGCAATTTCTGGGTTGTTGGAAAACGAATTATGGAAACAAAAAACCAACCTTAGGCATTTTATTGGCCATACTTTATACAATAAAGAAGATCTCCCGTTTCCAATTAAAGACATACCTGACACATTTAACCAATTTAGAAAACGAGTAGAAAGAGATTCTATTATAAAGCCTTGTTTTATTGCACCCGATCGGATAAATGTTGTGGACGTTGTGGATTGGGGTGAATTGCCCGACTTAAAATATTTTAGTCTAGAAAAACAGCAACACGATAAACGGGCAAATTTTAAATTTTCAGGAGGAGAGTCATCAGGACTAGATTTGCTCCAAAAAACTGTTTCAAACATAAAACAAGCTGCACAGAGTAAAACCTTGGTTATGGAATCAATGCTGTCTGCGTGGCTTGCTATGGGATGTCTTTCTCCACGTAAGGTTTACTGGGAAATAAAAAATTCAGAAAACCTGCCGAATGCAAAGTCAATGTTCAACCACATTTTATTGGGACTGCTTTGGCGCGATTATTTCCGTTTTATGTTTAAAAAACATGGTTACAAATTTTATGAGCCAGATGGTTTTGGAAACCAACTGCCCGTAGATACCGAACACGAAACAGAAAATTTTAACAATTGGAAAAATGGACAAACCGGATTTGCGGTTGTTGATGCAGTGATGACCGAATTGAACACTACCGGTTATATTTCTAATCTGGCAAGACAAACAGCAGCACATTTTTTAATTAATAACCTAGAGGTTTCCTGGGTTTATGGCGCGGCATATTTTGAAGAAAAGCTGATAGATTACAGCTCTTCCAGCAATTGGGGAAATTGGGCAAGTTTGGCAGGTGTTGGAAATGATCAAAAAAGTAAAGCAGAGTTTAATTTTGACAGGAATATCAAGAACTTAGATCCAAAGGGAAATTATGCCCTAATTTGGTCCTCTTAGCTAAGATTTGAAAATTAATTTACTTTTAATTCTTCAGAAGTAATATTCTTGCATCGTTTTTGCTTAACTAAAGGCAATTCAATTAAATTTTTACCCCCATTATTTAAATTAGCGTTTTTTGCCGATAATAGAGGGCAAAACCCTAATTTTGTACTGCTTACAGAAAAACGTTAAAAATGGATAACTTATCTTATCTCAACGGTGCAAACGCCGAATACATTGACTCAATATATCAATCCTACCTTCAAAATCCCGACTCAGTTGAGTTTGGTTGGCAAAAGTTCTTCGAAGGTTTCGATTTTGGAAGAACATCTGGAACTCAGAAAATAACGCAAGAAGTTCCTGGAAAATTTTTAAAAGAAGTTTGTGTTTTAAATCTAATTGAGGGTTACCGCAGTCGTGGACATCTTTTTACGCATACAAATCCTGTGAGGGAGCGAAGAAAACATCTGCCAACATTAGAGTTGAGTAACTTTGGCTTGTCTGAGGATGATTTGGAAACGGTTTTTGATGCAGGCGTAGAAATTGGCATCGGCACAGCTAAACTAAAAGACATACTTGATGTACTAAAACAAACTTATGCAAATAATATTGGCGCAGAGTATAAGTTTTTACGTACACCGGAGGTATTAAATTGGCTTCAGGGAAGAATGGAGAGCACCCGAAACAAAGGAAGCTTTTCCGTAGATGAAAAGAAACATATTCTTAGCAAACTTAACGAAGCTGTGAGCTTCGAAAATTTCTTGGGCACTAAATTTTTAGGTCAAAAAAGATTTTCTTTAGAAGGTGCTGAGTCTTTAATACCAGCCTTAGATGCCGTTATAGAGCGCGGCGCCGAGTTAGGAATAGAAGAGTTTGTAATCGGTATGGCGCATAGAGGACGCTTAAATGTTCTCGCAAACATTATGCAAAAAACCTACAAAGATATTTTTGCAGAGTTTGAAGGTAAAAGCTACAATCCAGAAACACCTTATGGCGGTGACGTGAAATACCACCTTGGTTATTCGACCGACGTTACCACGGATAGTGGCAAAAATGTTCATTTGAGCTTATGCCCAAATCCATCACATCTAGAAACCGTAAACGGTGTAGTAGAGGGACTTTGTAGGTCTAAGATAGATTTTAAATACGGCGGAGACAACAGCAGAATTGCTCCGATTCTCATCCATGGAGATGCATCAATTGCCGGACAAGGCATTGTATATGAAGTCATTCAAATGGCGGGCTTGGAAGGGTACAAAACAGGAGGAACCATCCATTTGGTGATTAACAATCAGATTGGTTTTACCACAAATTACAAAGATGGCAGAACCAGTACTTACTGCACAGACATTGCAAAGGTAACGTTATCTCCTGTTTTTCATGTAAATGGAGACGATGTTGAGGCGCTAATATATGCCATTAGATTGGCAATGGAATATAGGCAAAAATATGAGAACGACGTATTTATAGACATTTTATGTTACAGACGTTTTGGGCATAATGAGGCCGATGAGCCGAAATTTACGCAACCACTTTTATACAAAACAATAGAAAAGCATCCAAATCCGAGAGAAATTTACATAGAGCAGCTTACGCAAGAAGGCGTTTTAGAAGCAGGATGGGCTACTGAAATGGAAAAAGATTTTCGAAGTGTATTGCAAAAGCGGCTTGAAGAAGCAAAAGATTTTGTAACCAGCAATGAAGAAGTTAAATTTGGCGGTGCTTGGGCAGATTTACGAATGGCAACCCCGCAAGATTTCGAAAAATCGCCGATAACTGCTGTAAAAGAATCTACGCTTTTAGAAATCGGAAAAAGAATCACTACGTTACCGAGTAATAAAACCTTCTTTAAGAAAATAGAAAAGTTGTTTTCCGAACGCAGCAAAATGGTTAATGAGACACGGGTTTTTGACTGGGCTATGGGCGAACAGTTGGCTTACGGCACATTGCTGTCTGAAGGAAAGCGTGTGAGATTGAGCGGTCAAGATGTAGAACGTGGAACTTTTTCACATCGCCATGCGGTATTAACTTTAGAAAATAGCGAGGCAGAATATGTGCCACTCGCTAATATATCGGATCAACAGGCACAGTTTGACATTTACAATTCGCACCTGTCTGAATATGGGGTACTTGGTTTTGAATATGGCTATGCCATGGCGAACCCGAATGCGTTAACCATTTGGGAAGCACAGTTTGGTGACTTCTTTAATGGGGCACAGATTGTAATAGATCAATATGTTGCAAGTGCAGAAACTAAGTGGCAAAGAGAAAACGGATTGGTTATGCTTTTACCTCATGGTTATGAAGGTCAGGGACCAGAGCATTCGTCTGCTCGGGTAGAGCGATTTTTAGAACTTTGTGCAGATTACAATATGCAAGTGACCAACTGCACCACGCCAGCTAACTTTTTTCACGCATTACGTCGCCAGTTTAAGCGCGATTTCAGAAAACCGCTTGTTGTTTTTACACCAAAAAGTTTGCTAAGAAATGCAAAATGCATTTCTCCACTATCGGATTTTACGAACGGTGGGTTTATGGAAGTGATCGATGATGAAAATGCAAACGTATCTCAGGTCAAACGGATTTTGTTCTGCAGCGGAAAAATTTACTATGAGCTGTTGGAGAAAAAAGAAAGCGATCAGTTAAAACACGTAGCAATTGTTCGCGTAGAGCAACTTTATCCAACGCCTGTAACTCAAATGGAAGGCATAAAGAAGAAATATAAAAATGCGACGGAAATTTTTTGGGTACAGGAAGAACCAGAAAACATGGGCGCATGGCCATATTTTTTCAGACATCTGTACAAAACAGGTTTAAAGGGAATCGATATTATCTCTAGGAAAGAAAGTAGCAGTACTGCTACCGGATTTGCAAAACAACATGCCACTCAGCAAGCCTATATAATAGCTACTGCATTGGCCGTGCCTAACACTAAGGCCGTAAAAGAAATCGCCAAAAAAGCCACAAAAACGCTAATCTCTGTTGATTAGTTAATATATATCTAAAAATTAAAAAAACTAGCGCACCGCATAGAAATACATTATGAGTTTAGAAATAAAAGTTCCGCCAGTTGGAGAGTCAATAACCGAAGTTATATTATCGCAATGGTTAAAAAAAGATGGTGATGCAGTAGAAATGGACGAAGTTATTGCCGAACTAGAATCGGATAAAGCAACGTTTGAACTACCTGCCGAAGCCGCTGGAATTTTAAGAATTATTGCTGCGGAAGGAGATACACTTTCTATTGGCGCAACTGTTTGCACCATTG
This sequence comes from Pedobacter sp. UYEF25, assembly GCF_054061655.1. Lineage (NCBI taxonomy): Bacteria > Pseudomonadati > Bacteroidota > Sphingobacteriia > Sphingobacteriales > Sphingobacteriaceae > Pedobacter > Pedobacter sp. UYEF25. Next base: position 68,810 of record NZ_JBSSEL010000018.1, read on the forward strand.
AGCAAGGCGCTGCTGGAGCTGAGAAGGCAGAAAATACGGCCGTTATTGGCGACAAAAAAGATGCAGATGTAGTCGTAGAAAAATCTAAGGTCGAAACTTCAGAAACATCTGATGGTCAAAAAGATTCTTACGCAAAAGGCACTCCTTCGCCTGCTGCAGCAAAAATACTTTCAGAAAAGGGAATTGCCACAGCAAATGTGACCGGAACTGGTGTAGATGGAAGAATCACCAAAGAAGATGCTCTAAAAACAGATAGTGGAAAGATTTCTTCTGCAGAAGTTAAAAAAACAGACGTGACTTTGCAGCCGCCGGCTCCAATAGGAGGCAACAATGGCATTAGAAATGAGCGTAGAGAAAAAATGTCGCCATTGCGCAAAACGGTGGCAAAACGCCTTGTTGCAGTAAAGAGTGAAACGGCCATGTTGACTACTTTTAACGAAGTAAACATGAAGCCGATTATGGATCTACGTGCAAAATATAAGGAACAGTTTAAAGAAAAATATAAGGTTGGTTTGGGCTTTATGAGCTTTTTTACAAAGGCGGTTACTGAGGCGTTAAAGGATTTTCCATCGGTAAATGCACGCATAGATGGCGACCAAATTGTGTACAACGATTTTGCCGACATTTCTATCGCAGTTTCTGCACCAAAAGGATTGGTAGTTCCCGTAATTAGGAATGCAGAAAGTAAGTCTCTTGCGGAGATAGAAAAATCTGTTATGGAACTTGCATTAAAGGCTCGCGATAATAAATTAACCATTGAAGAAATGACCGGTGGAACTTTTACCATTACAAACGGTGGCGTTTTCGGTTCTATGATGTCGACTCCTATCATCAACTCGCCACAGTCGGCTATTTTGGGCATGCACAATATCATTGAACGCCCGATTGCGGAAAAGGGTGAAGTATTGATTAGGCCAATGATGTATTTAGCACTTTCTTATGATCACAGGATTATCGATGGAAGAGAATCTGTAGGTTTTTTAGTTCGCGTAAAGCAATTGCTAGAAGATCCTGCGCGTTTACTTTTGGGTATATAAATTAGGATAAAGGAGCGAGGAACAAGGAACAATGAATAAAAAATTAATATAATTTGGAGACCATCTGTTTAGATGGTCTTTTTTATTAGAAAACGAAAGCATGCAGTTCTTCGGTTCTGTAGCCCCCGCTGTTCGCTGTAGCCGCTTTCCCTCCCTCAAAAAACCACATCTAAAGCGGGCTGCCGCTACCATCGCGTTTAGAAACTTGGGGCTGTCTGTCTTAGGCGAAGTTGTATGGCGTTCATTCCCGACTTGTGCAATACTTCATTCGTTGGCATAACCAGCGTAGAGAAAATGGAAAAGCGAAAAGCTTAACAGAGATTTTCACCGCAAGATCGTCATGTTGAGCTAGAGAATGTTTCGATTTGTAGTTCGGAAAAACATCTAAAAAGAAAGAAAAATGAATATTCAGGATGTCCTGTAAGTGACATACTTCCCCGACAATGTCGTGGATAGGTATTCCTTCAACATTATTGACCAAACCTTACCTGGCAATTCTAAGTTCCATGCTTGGGAGTTAGGGGTATTTCGCTCAACAACCTGTAAGATTCCAAACGGTCCTCAAAACTTTCTGTAATCGTCACCGCCATAATCTCATCAACTCCATAACTAGTTGCAACCTCCTGCAGTTTATGTTTTAAAGTTTCTGGTGTTCCGTAAATCATCCGAGCTTTATTGGCATCTATCCTGGCCAACTCGGCCTCATCATAGTTGATGTTTTTAATATCATCATAAGTAAACGAACCTATTCCCTTTCCTTTTTCTAATTGCAAAAACCTATGGCCCATAAGTTTTTCTTCCTGCTCAAGTTTTTTCTCATCTTCAGAACAGAAAGTGAACAACGCCACATTTACGGCAGGCTTTTCTAAATCTAACGATGGCTTAAATTGTTGTCTGTAATAAGTTGCCGCCTCTGCCCCACCATGCGGATTGATAAAGTGAGCAAAAGAAAATCCCATACCAAAATGTGCAGCAAATACAGCGCTCTGTCCGCTGCTGCTTAACAACCATTGTTGTGGAACGGTTTCTGCAATTGGAATAGCCCTGACCTTTGCCTTCATCGGATCGTCACTTGGTATATCGTGTAAGAAGTTTAGCAAATCAGAAAGTTGAATTACAAAATCGCGTTCGCTAAACGTGTTGCTCGGATTTAAGATAGAAGCGGTAATTCTATCTGTACCGGGTGCTCTTCCCATTCCTAAATCTATCCTCCCAGGGTGCAAACATTCTAATAAACGAAAACTTTCTGCAACTTTTAAGGCGCTATGATTAGGCAGCATGATGCCGCCAGAACCTATTCGCATCGTAGAGGTGTGATTTGCTAAATGAGCAATTAAAACTTCTGGCGTAGACCCTGCTAAAGCGGTTGTATTATGATGTTCTGAAACCCAGAATCGATGATACCCTAATTTTTCTGTCTCAATAGCCAATTGAGTGGTCTCTAAAAGCGCCTGTCTTGCATCTGCACCAAACCTAACCGGCGATTGATCTAACACACTTAATTTTATTAAAGAGTTTTCCATACACAAAACAACGAATTAAAGCCCAAAGCAGACTAATTTTGCATCTTTACAAAGCAACAAATTTGACAGCCATTGGTAAAAAAGTATCTTTGCATTCAAATGTGTGCAAAGGTAATTTTAAAAAAGACCTAAAATAAATGGAAAAGGATTGATGGACGGTTTAGTAGTAAAATCTACAGGAAGTTGGTACAACGTGCTTGCAACAAATGGAACCACTTACGAATGTCGAATTTTGGGCAAGTTTAGGATGAAAGAATTAAAAACAACTAATCCACTTGCCGTTGGTGACAAGGTTTTGTTTGAATTAGAAGCAGGTAGCGATGTTGGTTTTGTTACAGATATTCTTCCCCGCAGAAACTACATCATCCGCAAATCTATAAACCTGAGCAAGCAAGCACAAATTTTGGCGGCCAACTTAGACATGGCCATTCTACTGGTCACCTTGGCCTCACCGAGAACTTCTTTTGGATTTATAGATCGCTTTTTGGTCTCTGCAGAAGCATACGGCATACCAACGGTAGTCGTTTTTAATAAACTCGATCTTTTTAGCGCACATGGCTTGGAAATTTTAGAAGAGTTTAAAAGCGTATATCAAGAAATTGGTTACAAGTGTTTGGAAGTTTCTGCATTGAATGGCACCAACGTACAGATGGTAAAAAACCTGATTGCCAATAAAACAACGCTAATTTCTGGCCACTCTGGGGTTGGAAAATCTAGTTTGATTAATGCTTTGCTGCCAGATAACACGCTTAGAACTGGAGAAATTTCTACGGCGAGTGACAAAGGACAACATACCACCACTTTCGCAGAGATGTTTCCGCTTCCTCAAGGAGGATTTATTGTAGATACCCCAGGGATTAGAGAGCTTGGCGTAATCGACATAGAACAAGCTGAACTCGGGCATTTCTTTAGGGAGATTTTTAAAACCTCGCACAATTGTAGGTTCAATAGTTGTAAACACATTAACGAACCAGGGTGTGCGGTACTGGCTGCTGTAGAAACCGGGCATATTGCTGCTTCTAGATACGAAAGCTATTTAAGCATTTACCATGGCAACGAAACACGCAGATAAATTAATCCAATACTTAAGAAAAATAACATGTTTAAATTAGGAGATTTTGTACGATTTGTAGATGAGAAACGTGAAGGTTACGTAACGAAAGTGATCGATGCGCAAACCTTGGGCGTTACAGATACAGATGGATTTGAAATACCAGTTCTAGCTACCAATTTAACCTACGTACACGGAAAAAGTAAAGCGCCAGAAGAAAAAGTTAAGGAAGCTAACGCAGTTATCGATCCTGAAAGGCAATCTACCGGAATTATTTTGGCGTTGATACCAGATAAAAATGCACAAGACGTTATTCATTTCAAATTAATAAATGATACAGCTGATATTTTACTAGTTAGCTTAACCGGGTTGCATAAGAATACATACTCGTCAGTTTATAAGGGCGTTATAGAACATTTTCAACACGTTAAAGTACATGCAGCTTCTCTGACAGATTTAAATATTTGGCCGGAGTTTGAATTTCGAATTATTTCGCACAGTAACACCGGAGAAAAACCTGCCCTTCCTTTAGTATTTAAAAAGAGTTTCAGGGCGAAGGATTTTGGCGGTGAGAAAAAAATAGTGCAAGCTATTCATGAAAAGGGATGGCAAGTAATCCTCACCGAACCATTTGCTACCATCGACCCTGAAAAATTGAAGGAAAGTTTTTTTAAATCTCCATCCGAAAAAAACTTGGTTGCAATACCACTACCAGAAGTCGACTTACATATCGAAAAACTAAGGAATGACCATCAATTTTTAAAATCTGAGGAAATCATCCAAATCCAAATGGCCGAGTTCGAAAAAAGTCTCGAAGCTGCAATTGTACATAAATTCGAAAAAATTGTTTTTATTCACGGCAGTGGTAACGGAACGTTGCGGAATAAAATACACCGGGTAATTTCTGGAAACCCACAGGTTAAAACCTTTATGGACGGACAAAAAGAAAAGTTTGGATATGGCGCAACGGAGGTTTTTTTGAAGTAGGTATCTAAATTACAAACGCAACATTAGTTATGGTGTTATTGGATGAAATTCTTTGAATACATTTTCATAAAACGACCGTTGCCGTTTTGCAGAACTCACAATACACAGAATAAAATTTTTATTAATCGTAATAACTGTTTGAGATTGGGTTACCAGGTATCGAACTCGACATCTGTTGCCTCTAAAAGATTCTCAGGTCATCAAAACATGGAAGAGCCGATCTTCTGTGGACATACCATCGTTGCGCAACGGCCAAGACCGTTTTTTGAGGCTGAACAATAAACGATATTATTACAGAAGTTTTTTTTGAAGATGCTCTATTTCATTCTTATAAGATTCGGAAGTGGAATTATTCTGATAAATTAAAAATTTCCAATTTTATAGCTTCAACATTCACCTATGGAATTAACCCCAAGGAATTACCGAACAGCAAACACTATCTTTTCTTCATATCCGGCTTTGGATACACAAGCTGGGCAACTAGGATACCTACCATACAGCAGCATTTGCATTTGAGTGATGGGGATAGGCAATGAGAACAATACAAGTCCTAACTCCCATATCAAATTAATACGCTAAATATCGAAACTTCCGGGTCGGGTCGAATAAAACTGTTTTTCATCAGCCCCTAACTTCCATTATCGAAAATCTTTACAGACAAATAGAGAACTTGTTTTCCTTTTTTCTGCTATAAACCTCGTAGTAAACGGTAGATTGAATCTTAATTTTATTTACAACAAATAAAATGACCCAAGTCCGGTAATTATGCTTAAAGTGCCTGTAGCTTTGCATCATCGTTCTATTAGAAATTCGTCAGCTACTATTTATGGAATTTCAAAATCTGCAACATAAAACGAAAATATTGATGCTGGTGCAACCAAACAGGTGGATGGCAAAACACTCGATCTTCTGATGGCCAATGAAGATATTGAGCTTGTAGCAGCGGTGCGGAAGGCAGAGAAAGGTAACTTTTTTTTCCAATAAAGGGATCAAAACAGTCTTTCTTGGTTTTGATGGTAAAAGTACTGAAATAGAAGTGTTAGAGGGCATGGACCGTTTGTTCATCGTCACCGGTTACACCGTGGACATGTTGCTTCAAAGTAAGATTTTACTGGATAATGCAAAAAAAAGCTGGTTTTAAACATGTGGTTCATCTTAAAGCTTTTGGACAAGACGACACCACTATCGGCCATTGGGCATGGCATCAAATGGTTGAAAGGTATATAGAGTGGTGTGGATTCTACTATCCACACCTTCGACCGCAGGATTACATGCAAAATTTGCTAAGCTACGGCAATAAAAAACCCATCGATAATAGGCTGATAAACAAGGTCGAATTTTCGCGAAAATTGAGTTTGCTTATACGCTCCCATAGCTGCAGAACCCAAACGATCATCAACTACATCAGAGGCGTAAACGCTGCACATGTCTGATTTATAATTGAGCGGATAATCAAAGATAACATTGCGGTTGTTTGCATTCGCAGCATAGAACGTGGCCGAGTTCGCTTCGTTAAAATCGATATTGTTGGCGCCCGTGCCATTTTTATTGCTTAGATTGGTGAATAGCAAACACCATCATCTTCGCCTGTTGAAGTAGCATTCTAAATTTGTTGGATCCAAATAGCATTTTTTGTGGCATCCTCTACAGAAAATACTAATTGATCGTTTAAGGTTTGCTTTGAAATTATAGTATATACTTGAGTATTCTCTAAATTATTAAGCAGCATTTTCGACAAATACCTAATCTTCTTTGTCGCATATCTATTCAGCTCTATAGAAACCTCAGTTTAGTTTTGAGGTCGGTCCAATTTTGATGCCTTGCATTTGCTTAATGTCTATTAAAAATGATTAATGATTAATTAGATGTTGAACTTAGAACTCAAAAAATTCCCCAAGTCCCTGTTATAATAAAGTTTAAATGCCATCGGTTTACCTTATGAAAGCTTAGATTGCCGCATTGAAAATTTTTAAGAATGTTCGAAAAATAAAAAAAAGAATACTATGAAATAGCATCTATTCAAATTGATACACATAGAACTAATTCTAGCCAAGTGGCAAACGACCTCGCTTGCTAATGCAATTTTTAAAGCTTCTTACTTCAATATTGTGTCTTAAATTTTTTTGCAATAAACTTGTATCATGCTCCTTTTGCATTTTTTTTGTTAACCAAACAAATTTATCGGCTTTTAAATAACAGATAGTTTAGATTATATACTTAATTTTAGCGCCTCGCAACTGTCAAACTGACTGCGAAAACGTGGTGGCGTAATTGTTGCATAAAACGAATTTATTAAATAAAGAATTAAAAAAATACAATGTTAGGATTTTTAGCAAAAGTTTTCGGAAGCAAATCAGAGAGAGATATAAAACTTATACAACCAGCGGTTTTAAGAATAAATGAAGAATATGCCAAGTTATCTTCCATCAGCAATGATGAATTGAGAGCGAAAACAGTTCTTTTTAAAGAAAGAATTAAGACTTTTTTAACAGATATCGACGCAAAAATATTAGGACTTAAAGCGGACGCAGAGCGTGAAGAATTAGGGCTACATGAAAAAACAGCCATTTACGACGAGGTAGATGCGCTTGTTAAAGATCGCGATAAAGAGTTAGAGAAAGTGTTAGAAGAACTATTGCCAGAAGCGTTTGCGGTGATGAAAGAAACCTCCCGTCGTTTTAGCGAAAACGAGTTTTTAGAAGTTTCCGCAACGCAATTTGACAAAGACTATGCTGCAAGGCGCAAAAACGTAACAATAGTCGGCGATAAAGCTAAATGGGCTAATAAATGGGATGCTGCCGGAACTGAAGTATTGTGGAACATGGTGCATTACGATGTTCAGCTGATCGGTGGTATGGTTTTGCACAGCGGTAAAATTGCTGAAATGGCAACTGGTGAAGGTAAAACCCTTGTGAGCACATTGCCCGCCTACCTTAATGCCCTTGCAGGCAATGGGGTGCACATTGTTACGGTAAATGATTATTTGGCACGCAGGGATAGTGAATGGAACGGACCGTTGTTCGAATTTCATGGAATGAAAGTAGATTGCATAGATAAGCACGAGCCGAATTCCGAAGAACGCAGACAAGCTTATGCGGCAGACATTACCTACGGAACAAATAACGAATTTGGTTTCGACTATTTGCGTGACAATATGGCGCAAACACCAGATCAGCTGGTGCAACGGAAATTGCATTTTGCAATGGTTGATGAGGTCGATTCAGTTTTAATTGATGATGCACGTACTCCTTTGATTATTTCCGGTCCGATACCAAAGGGCGATGAACACGAATTCTACGAATTGAAGCCTAGAATTGAACGTTTGGTTAATGCACAAAAAAGTTATGTAACACAAGCGTTAAACGAGGCAAAGAAGCAAATTGGTGCCGGAAAAAATGGAACTGAAGAAGGAGACGGAGGTTTAGCGCTACTAAGAGCTTTTAGAGGTTTGCCAAAGAATAAGGCACTGATAAAGTTCTTAAGTGAGACCGGTATGAGATCGCTACTGTTAAAGATTGAAAACCATTACATGGCAGATCAATCTAAAAACATGCCGAAGGTAGATTCTGAGCTTTTCTTTTATATAGATGAGAAAAACAATCAGGTAGAACTAACGGAGAAAGGCATTGAGCTGATTACACAATCAGGCGAAGATCCACAGTTTTTTATCTTACCAGACGTGGGTACTGAAATCGCCGAATTAGAAAAATCAGATCTTCCAGGCGATGAAAAAGTAGTGAAGAAAGACGCGTTGATGAGAGACTATTCTGTTAAAGCGGAACGCATTCACTCTGTAAATCAACTTTTAAAAGCTTATACCCTCTTCGAAAAAGATACAGAATATATCATTGATGAAGACAAGATTAAAATTGTTGATGAGCAGACCGGACGTATTATGGAAGGTCGTAGGTATTCTGATGGGTTACATCAAGCAATAGAAGCAAAAGAAAATGTAAAGGTAGAAGATGCAACGCAGACTTACGCCACTGTTACACTTCAAAATTATTTCCGAATGTATCACAAATTGTGTGGTATGACGGGTACTGCAACAACAGAAGCAGGCGAGCTTTGGAGCATTTATAAATTAGATGTGGTAGAAATACCGACCAATAGAGTAATCACCAGACTAGATGAACAGGATTATGTGTATCGTACGGTACGAGAAAAATACAATGCAGTAGCAAGTGAAATTCAGTTATTGGTGTTTCCGTATACGAATTATGAAACAGAATACGAAACTGATAAAGCTGGCAATATCAAACAAAAAGACGGAAAACCGGTGGTTTTACTTGATAGCATCGGTAGACCTGTTCCAAAGTTAGATGCCAAAGGGTTGTTAATTCCAGCTCCAGATTTAGAGACCGGCGAAATAAAATCACGTGCGGGCCGCCCAGTTTTAGTGGGAACTACTTCTGTAGAAATTTCAGAGCTTTTAAGCAGAATGCTGAAGATTAGAGGCATAAGACATAACGTGCTGAATGCAAAAATGCATCAGAAAGAGGCAGATATTGTGGCCGAAGCTGGGCAACCTGGTACGGTAACTATTGCCACGAATATGGCCGGTAGAGGAACCGATATTAAATTAGGTGAAGGCGTTAAGGGTTCGGGTGGTTTGGCAATTGTAGGAACAGAGCGTCACGAATCACGACGCGTAGACAGACAATTAAGAGGTAGGTCTGGCCGTCAAGGAGATCCAGGTTCTTCTCAATTCTTTGTTTCATTGGAAGACAACTTGATGCGTTTGTTTGGATCTGAACGCATTTCTGGCATCATGGTTAAAATGGGGATTGAAGAAGGCGAAGTGATTCAGCATTCTATGATTACCAAATCTATAGAACGTGCACAACGAAAAGTGGAAGAAAACAATTTTGGCGTGCGAAAGCGTTTATTAGAATATGATGACGTAATGAACTCACAACGTACTGTTATTTATGCAAAACGGAAAAACGCGCTATTTGGCGAGCGTTTAGAAGTAGACATGAATAACATGGTATTTGATGTAGCAGAAGACATTGTAGGCGAATATAAGTTAGAAAATAATTACGAAGGTTTCAAAGTAGAAGTAATTAAAAATTATTCCTTTGATAGCGACATATCTGAAAAAGAATTTTCTTCTACTAGTGTTATCGCACTTACTGAAAAACTTTTTGGAGAAGCTGAAGCGTTTTACGCACGTAAATCTGCAGGAATTATAAAACAGGCTTTACCTGTGCTTACCGAAGTTTATGAAGAACGCGGAAAAAACATTGAGCAGATTGTAGTCCCTTTTACAGATGGCATGAGAGCAATTCAAGTGGCTGTTGAGCTTAAAAAAGCAGTAGACACTAGGGGTAAGGAAGTGATCAGAGCTTTTGAGAAGACAATTATTTTAGCACTGATAGATGACACCTGGAAAGAGCATCTGCGCGAAATGGACGAACTAAAACAATCTGTTCAAAACGCAGCTTACGAACAGAAAGATCCATTAGTTATTTTTAAAATGGAAGCATTCAATCTGTTCAAAACCATGCTTAATACGGTGAATAAAGAAGTGGTTAGCTTTCTATATAAAGGTGGAATACCTGTGCAACAAGAGCCTGAGCAAATTAGAGAAGCTCCTGTGCAACGGAGACAGCAAAAACTACAAACCACTAAACAAGAATTTGGTGGCGCAGAACAGGGAAATGAATTTGCCGATACCCGTGAAGCGGTTGTTCAACAACCGATTAAAGCAGATCCAAAAATAGGCAGAAACGACCCTTGTCCATGCGGAAGTGGGAAGAAATATAAAAATTGCCATGGTGCAAATCTTTAGATAAAAAAACCCCGAATCCTTGAAGGTTCGGGGTTTTTTTTCAAGTATTTTAAGGTTTAGCAATCTTCATTAACTATGCCAATACGCTAACCTAGGTTTAAAGCGATGTAGGTAATTGTTTATGTAATTACTCCATTCAACTAAATTATATTCGGTTGTGCCTTTTAAAACGTTAACAGGTATCAAAAGAAGATTAAACCATCTTAGGCTTACTTTTGGTCGTATCCTATAAACTGGAAATGTTCCAAGCGGAGTAAAGATGTAACGAATGCTTTTTGCGATCTTACTCGACAATACAAGAGCGCTTTAGGGCTGATAAACGAATTCATATAGTCATTTAGAAGAATTTCCATACCCTTTTTTGATTTTTAGTTGAAATAAGATTTAGGTTAGCGTTTAGGAAAAAAGCCGTTCTAAATAATGATTTAAGGCAATTTGCTTCCTACTGAGGAAAATTTTAACACATCTATTTATCGAGGGATCAACATAAAAAAAATTCCACTCTTTTGTAAAAGGAGTGGAATAATTAAAATCTTTATAACTTACTGAAGTTAATCTTCAACCATTTCGCTGTTGATGCTCACTTCATCTTTCACATCTTCTTTAAAATATGTTTTCTGAAATACTAGGATCATAATAACGCCTAAAGAGATCGCTGCATCTGCTAAGTTGAAGACTGGCCTAAAAAAAACAAATTCGTCGCCACCCCAAATCGGCAGCCAAGTCGGGAAAAATCCTTGGGCGATCGGAAAATACAGCATGTCTACTACCCTTCCATGAAACCATGTTTCATAACCATAAATTTTCCCATAAAATACAGAATCTATAATATTCCCTGTTGCACCCGCGAAAATTAGAGCAACGTTTAAAATTAATCCTCTGTGATATTTGTATTTTACAAGATAATGTAAGCCATAACCAATTCCCGCTACCGCAACAATGCGAAATAATGTAAGTGCTAATTTACCAAATTCACCTCCAAATTCCATCCCGAATGCCATTCCGTTGTTCTCAGTAAAATGGACAATAAACCATTTACCTATCACGTTAAATTCTTGCCCTAAATACATTCGGGTTTTAACCCAAGTCTTGAAGGATTGATCGGCAATTAGGACCAAAAATATTAATAGTAAAGGTTTTGTGTAGCCTTTCATTAACCTTGTTTTAATTTTGCTTCCATACTTAAAGTAGCATGTGGCACAGCGCGTAAGCGCTCTTTTTGAATCAACTTACCAGTTTCCCTACAGATGCCATACGTTTTGTTTTCTATACGACCTAAAGCAGCTTCTAGATTGTCTATAAATTTTTTCTGACGAGCAGCAAGCTGGTTAATCTGCTCTTTCTCCATCGTTGCAGAACCATCTTCTAAAGTTTTATACGCACCAGAAGTATCTTCTGTACCATTGGCATTCGGACTACTTAAAGACGACGTTAATGACGTAAATTCTTCTCTGGCAATATTTAGCTTTGTTAAAATAAGCTCTTTAAATTCTTGTAATTCACTATCAGAATAGCGAGTTTTAGTGCTATTTTCCATATCTCTTAATTTTTGTTAACGTTAAATTTTATTTTTAGACTTTTTTTAAGGTTATGGCAATCTCAACATCATCTATTGAGATTTTGTTTTCACCAGTGTCATTATCTTCTAAAACAACATCGTCGGCCAATATTTCGGCGCAAATGTAAGCTTTGTTTTTCGCAACTGCCGCTTTAACTAAGTTAACATTTTGTAACCATACTTTAATACGATCTGTGACCTCCAAGCCCATCTCCTTTCGAATGTTCTGAATTCGATTAACGAGCTCCCGAGATATACCTTCCTCCTTTAATTGCGCACTAATAACTACATCTAAAGCAACCGTTAAATTACCAGAATTGGTTACTTGCCAACCAGGAATGTCTTCAGCAAACACTTCTACATCAGTATTTAACTCTACCGCATATTGCTTATCTTCTGCACCCACAACGGTTAAAAATCCTTCAGTTTCCAATCTAAAAATATCTTCTTGATTGGCATTCTCAATTGCCTCTTTAACAACACTCATGTCTTTACCTACCTTTTTACCGAGGGATTTAAAGTTCGGCTTTAACTTCTTCTTAACAATGCCGTGGGTATCGGTAATGAATTCTATTTGCTTCACATTCGTTTCCGATAAAATATAACCCGTTACCCTCGCAATTTTTTCTTCGAACGAGCTATTTAAAGACGGAATAAGGATTTTCTGAAGTGGTTGACGTACATTGATGCCAGATTTTTTACGGAGAGAAAGTACCATAGAGGAAATTTCTTGGGCATATTCCATGCGTTCATTCAAAGTTTTATCGAGCCAATCTGTATTCGCTTCTTGCCAATAAGTTAAGTGAATAGAATTAGTGGCGGAGGAATCGCCGGCCGATAAATTTCTATACAACCAGTCTGAAAAGAATGGTGCTATCGGACTCATCAATTGCGCAACGGTTTCTAAGCAAGCAAATAAGGTTTCGTAAGCTGCTTTCTTATCATCTGTCATTTCCCCTTTCCAAAAACGACGTCTGCTTAAACGAATATACCAATTGCTCAAATGCTCGTCTACAAAAGTTTGAATGGCACGTGCCGCTTTTGTAGGCTCGTATGTATTGTAACTTTCATCAACCTCTATAATAAGTTGTTGCAATAAAGACAAAATCCACCGATCTAATTCGCTGCGATCTTCTATTTTGGTTAAAGCATTTTTATCAATCTGAAATTTATCGATGTTGGCGTACAGTGCGAAGAATGCGTAAGCATTGTAAAGCGTACCAAAAAATTTCCTTCTCACTTCGTCCAACCCTTCTAAACTAAATTTCAGGTTGTCCCATGGTGATGCATTGCTGATCATGTACCACCGGGTAGCGTCGGCGCTGTAGGTCGCAATTGTACTAAACGGATCGACTGCATTGCCCAAGCGTTTGGACATTTTATTGCCATTCTTGTCTAATACCAATCCATTAGAAACGACGTTTTTGAACGCTACTCCAGAATTTCCTATTCTTTTATTAACAGATTTAATCTCGTCACTTGCTTCGCTAAGCATTACTGCAATGGCATGCAATGTAAAAAACCAACCTCTGGTTTGGTCTACACCTTCGGCGATAAAATCTGCCGGATACGCATGTTCGAATGCATCTTGATTTTCGAAAGGATAATGCCACTGTGCATACGGCATGGCACCACTATCAAACCAAACGTCTATTAAATCGGCTTCGCGCACCATTCGTTGGCCTTTATCCGATACTAAAATTACATCGTCTACATAAGGACGATGCATGTCTTTTAGCTCGAAACCTTTTGGCATAAACCCTGCCTCAATAGATTTATCTATTTCGGTAGTCAACGCTGCGATGGAACCGATACATTTTTCCTCTAAACCATCAGCGGTACGCCAAATGGGCAAGGGCGTTCCCCAATACCTAGAACGCGACAAATTCCAATCAACGAGATTTTCTAACCAGTTCCCAAACCTTCCTGTTCCTGTGCTTTCTGGTTTCCAATTAATGGTCTTATTTAGGGCAACCAATTTCTCTTTTACCGCGGTGGTTTTAATGAACCAACTATCCAAAGGATAATATAAAACAGGTTTATCTGTTCGCCAACAATGCGGATAACTGTGTTCGTATTTCTTAACATCGAATGCCTTGTTGTCCTCCTTTAACTTAATGGCAAGGAGTACATCTGTTGACCTGAAGTTTGGAGCCGCCCTTTCTTCGTCGCTATAATATTCTTCCTTAACATACTTCCCCGCAAAATCTGTAACCTCAGCCACAAATTTTCCCTGCTTATCTACCAAAGGCAACTGGTTGCCCTTGTCATCCCTTATCATTACGGCAGGCACGCCGCTTTCATTGGCAACACGAAAGTCATCCGCACCGAAAACAGAAGCAATATGAACAACGCCGGTACCATCTTCAGTAGTTACATAATCTGCAGGTATAACTCGAAATGCATTTGCCTTTAAATCGTCGTTTGTTACATAATTTAACAATTGATGATAGCGAAGACCCACCAAATCCTTTCCGAGGAACTCACCAGCAATTGTAAAAGGAGCACTTCCCTTACCATCCCAGTTGCTAAGCAGTTGAAAATCTGCGAGCGAAAGTTCTTTATCCTTCTTAAAAAGTTTTGACACCAAATCTTTTGCCAATACAACACTCACAGGCTTAAAAGTGTATTGGTTAAAGGTTTTTACTTTTACATAAGCGATCTTCTCGCCAACCGCCAACGCACCATTGCTAGGTAAAGTCCAAGGAGTGGTTGTCCATGCGATAAATGCGGTATGTTCTGCATCGTTTTCTATCAGCTCAGAAATGAGTTTATGTTCCTGATCTTTCCTCAACGAAAATTGCGCAGTAATAGAGGTATCTTTTAACATTTTATACGTTCCAGGTTGGTTGAGTTCATGAGAACTTAAACCTGTACCTGCTGCGGGAGAATAAGGCTGAACCGTGTACCCTTTGTACAAAAAGTCTTTATCGTAAAGTTGCTTTAATATCCACCAAAGTGTTTCGATGTAGTTATTTTGATAGGTAACATAAGGGTTTTCCAAGTCGACCCAATAGCCCATCTTTTCAGTAAGATCATTCCAAACGTCGGTATACTTCATCACCTCCTCACGGCAGGCTTTATTATACGCATCAACACTTATTTTCTTACCGATATCTTCTTTGGTAATTCCCAATTTCTTCTCTACAGCAAGTTCAATAGGAAGGCCGTGTGTGTCCCAGCCACCTTTTCTCTTCACTTGAAAACCTTTTAACGTTTTATATCTACAGAAAATATCCTTTATTGCCCTTCCCATTACGTGGTGGATGCCAGGCATTCCATTGGCAGATGGAGGTCCCTCGTAAAACGTAAAAGGATTAGATTTTGGACGAGTGGAAATACTCTTCTCAAAGATGTCTTCTTCTTTCCAAAAACTAAGTACTTCTTGGCTTAATCCAGCCAGATCTAATTGTTTAAATTCCCTATACATCAATTAAGTAACATCAAAAAATTAAGGTTGCAAATTTAAGAAATTTTGTCGTAAATAATGCGCCAAACACGAATCTTTAAAGCATCGTTATGTCATTGTTTCGAAGGCTTTTAGCCTAATTTGGACCTCAAGGCCAAACAATCAATTTATCTTAAAAGCATTAAAACTTATTCGTTAGCGCAATTGTTATTTTCTTTTTACTTTTGCTAAAAATAGTACAAATGATAAAGCTCTTAAGATTGCAACGCCCGCTCATACTTATCGTATTTGGAGTTCTGGCATACATAGCTAGCAAAGTTTTAGAAGCCTCTGGCATCGAACACAACTATTACTTGAAAGAAATTGCCGGACTGTTTCTTATAATAGGCGCATGTTGGGTAATGTATCCAATTCTATTTTCGAAGAAAGACAATGATGGAAATGTAGACATTATCACTGATCCGAAGATTGACGTTCCAGAAGATACGATGCCAACGCCTGCCGAAGAGTAAGTATAAATACACAGGGAAGGTTAAAAATCAATAGTGTTCAAAAACCTCATTTTGAAGTTTTTCATTCATCATTTTTTGGATGTGTGATTATACTAAGATTTCAATTCTTTTTTTTTAGTTTGATGCCTCATCGTTAATCATCAAAACCTATTGCGTTGCGTGCAGGTTCTTCCGCTTTAAATATTTTCCTAATTTTATTTTTATCGAGCCAAAGCACAAGCACTGGCAAAAGTGTTAAATTAAACACTAATGCGACGATCAGTGTGATGGAAAGCAGCAAGCCTAAAATTACGGTACCGCCAAATGTAGACGCTGTAAATATCCCAAATCCAAAAAATAAGATGAGTGCTATATGGGTCATACTAACGCCAGTTTCGGTTATGGTATCAGTTATCACGTGAGCAACGCTAAAATTGGTAGCGCTAAATTCTTGTTGATATCGCGTTAGAAAGTAAATGGTTTGGTCTGAGGCAAGTCCAAAGGCTATGGTAAAAATTAAAATGGTTGAGGGTTTTAAGGATATGCCAAAATAACCCATTATTCCGGCAGTAATTACTAAAGGAACTATGTTTGGCAATAGAGAGATGAACATGATGCCTAAATTTTTAAATTGGGCCAACCTTAATAACGAGATGAGCACAATGGCTAAACTAATGCTCTCTAAAAGATGCTTTAACATATAATCTGTGCCTTTGCTAAATATAATACTCGATCCAGTTAGGGTAACATCAAACTTTTTAGGAGGCAAAATACTATCAATTCTCGGCTTGAGTTCTGCGAGCAACACATCGAGCTTTTTTGAGCCTACATCTGCCATTTGAAAACTAATTCTTGTGCGCTCCTTGTCCTTATCTACAAAATTAGTTAATAAACTTGCGTTCCCTTTACCTCCGTTTGCAATATAAGATAAGATGAAGTTTTTCTCGAAATTATCAGGCAAGCGATAGTAGGCGGAATCATTATTGTAAAAGGCTTGCGTGGCGTACTTCAAACCGGCGTTAATGGAAATCGACCTAGAAAATTCGGGATATGCTGCAATCATCCTTTCCATCTTGTCGATTCGTTTCAAATTGGTCAAGTTAAAAACCCCATTCTTCTTTTTGGTATCGACACTAACCTCAAGTGGCAATATGCCTTCAAAATTTTTCTCGAAAAATTTAAGATCGGTTAAAATCTTGGAACTTTTTGGCAAATCATCTACTACATACCCGTTTACATTAATTTTAGTTACCCCAAAAGTGGCTACAAGGATTATAAAGAGGGTTAAGCCATAAATCCAACTAGCCTTGTGTTGAACGAAGTAATCCGTTTTTACTAAAAGCTTATGTAAAACGCCTTCCTCTATGTGCTTCTGTTCCTTAATTTGGGGCGCTGGGAGATAACTAAATATAATTGGAATCAAACACAAACACATCAACCAAGTTACCATAACATTTATTGCAGCAACACTACCAAATTGCATCAAAAGCTCGCTTCCGGTAAAATACAGCACACCGAATCCAATAGCTGCAGTAACATTAGCTATGAGCGTTGTAATGGCAATACGCTCTATGGTTATAGACAATGCACGTTCCTTATTGCCGTCTTTCCTTAATTCTTTTTGGTATTTATTTAACAGCAAAATACTATTCGGGATGCCAATGATTACGATAAGCGGAGGAATTAAGCCAGTTAAAATTGTCAATTCGAACCCGAATAAAACCAATGTACCGACGCTCCAAATGACGCCCATGACCACGACCAAAATTGGGAAAAACACCGCGTAAAACTTTCTGAAGAAAATGAATAGAATAATTGCGGATACCAAAATAGAAAGCCCTAAGAACAGTACAAACTCCTTACTAACCAATTGGCTAACGGCCGTGCGGATGTATGGAAGACCGGAAATGTGCACATCCATTCCATTTTCTTTCTGAAACTCGATCGCTTTCTTTTCGATTTGTTTTAATATGGGATCTCGCTTAGCCGTGTTTAGCACCTTATTGTCGAAAGTAATGGCCATAAGTGTGGCATTAGATCTATTGTACACAAGTCCTTCAAAAAACGGAGATGAGTAAAGTAAATTTTTAATAGAGTCCATCTCTACATCTGTCTTGACCAAACCCGCAGGTATTTGAACCAGAACAAATCTTTTATTAATTGTATCCTTCTGCAATCTGAAAATATGGCCGGAAGAAAGCACTTGCTTAATGCCTTTTAAACCTTTTATATCATTTGAGAGCTTAACCCAATTGTTATAAACAGCTCTGTTAAAAATATTCGGAGACTTAATTCCGAGCACCATAACACTTCCATCCTCTCCAAACTTCTGTCTAAACTGTATGTATTTTACATATGCACTGTCGGTTATCGGTAGAATTTTTGCACCTGTGTAGGAAAGCTTAACATTTTTAGCCTGCCAAGCCATGAAAGCTGTACCTAGTACAAAAAAAAGAATGATGACAATACGGTTTTGAAGTATAAATCTGGATAGCTTACCCCACATGCTGTGCTTATTTAATTTCTAAAGATTAGCGCAAAAATAAAATTTTTGTAGTGTAAGAAAATCTTTTAGCCCATTTTATTTTCCCCAAATAACATACTTTTGAAAAAATGTTTGTTAGGTCATGCTACAGAAGGTGCGAGGTATTGTATTAAAAACCACAAATTATGGTGATTCTAGCATCGTAGCACAGATTTTAACCGATAAATTTGGCACACAGTCCTATTTGATTAATGGCGTTAAGCGTCCAAAAGCTAAAATCAAAATGAACATGTTGCAGCCGCTACATTTATTAGATATGATCGTTTATCATAAATCAAACGATAATCTACAAAGAGTTTCAGAATTGAGACCCTCGCCAGTTTTTAAAAGCATACCATATGATTTGTTAAAAACAACTATTGTTATTTTTATAAATGAGGTATTGTACAAAAGCATCAGACAACAAGTGCCTGACGAAAATTTATTTGACTTTATTTTTAATGGGCTTTGCTGGTTTGACGAAACCGAAAAAGCCGGACCCAACTTTCATTTGGCATTTTTACTTAAACTTACCCGTTTTCTTGGATTTTCGCCCAACGAGCAGCAGCGAAAAGACCAAATTTATTTTGATTTACAAGAGGGAGAATTTGTATCTAAAGTACCGATACATGCACATTACATAACCGAATTAAACGCTGAACCATTTATTTTGCTGTATAAAAGACCAATTGAAAAATCTTCAGAAATCATTTTATCTAACGTCCAGCGGCGTGTAATCTTAGATAAAATATTGATTTACTACCAATTACATACAGCATCATTTGGTGAAATTAAATCACATAAAATACTGGAAGATCTATTTAGTTAAAAAAGTTGAAATAATATTTGGAAGATTACTTTATAGCACTATATTTGCATTCCCAAAACAAACAAGGGAAATTAGCTCAGCTGGTTCAGAGCACCTCGTTTACACCGAGGGGGTCGGGGGTTCGAACCCCTCATTTCCCACATTATCAAAAACAACTGAAAGGAAACGTATCAAATACGTTTCCTTTTTGCATTTAGAGCCGCTTTTGCTTATATTTACATACGTTATCAACCGAACATTTATCTAAAATGTTTGCACTATGTTTGCACCAATGTTTGCACCAAAATGGCTTCTATAAAAGTAATATTATCAACGAATAAAATCTATGCTGATGGATCTCACCCAATTGTTTTCCAAATTATAGATAATCGGAAAACTTTCAAAAAGGTCATACATAAATGCTTGCCAAAATTTTGGGATTCAAGCCAAGCTCGGGTGAAGTCTGTATCACCAAATGCATTTGAAATTAACAAACTCATAAACTCTAAACTTAGCTTTTATGAGAAGGCGATTTTGCTCGCAAATGAAGAGGATAGAGAAATCTCGAGTAAAATATTTGAAGAAAACAGCTCGGTTTCTTTAGTTGATGGTCTGGAATTAGAGATATCAAAATTAGAGGCTTCTAAGAAATTTGCTACTTCGACCCAATATGATATTATTAAAACGCAAGTCAAAGATTTTAAAGACATCAGGCTAGACAGAATTGATAAAGACTGGATCGACGGCTTCGCTAATTTCTTAAGGCTTTCAAAAGCCAATAGCGGGTACACCATCAATAAAAAGATATCGAGAATTAAATCTACAATTCGGAAATATGGGAAAAAGAATATAAATGCCGAAGTCAACGAGTATAAGAAATCCTCGGTAGAACAAATTAAGGCAAAATTAGACAGGGAAGAACTTGATAAAATAATTAATTTAACACTTCCTACTAATGATATTATAGAAGCTGTAAGAGACTTTTTTGTTCTTCAGGTCTACTTACGAGGAGTTAGGGTTGGCGACTTGTTACAAGCGACGTCTGAAGACTTTAAAGATGACCGGTTTGTATATAGGAGTTTTAAAACTAATACAAATTATGACCTATCATTAATTTTGCCCGCTCGAGTTATAGTGCTTAAGTATAGCGCCCGAAAATATCAAAAACTATTTCCCTTTTGGAAATTTACATCGAATTCCAAAAAATCTGCAGATGACAATGAAAAAGCACGAACAAAGCATAAGGAATCTTGCACCACTGTAATAAATAAATACCTTAAAATTCTAGCTGAAATGGCAGGAATATCTAAAAATCTTTCAACGCACATTGCTAGGCATTCTTTCGCAGTACTCGCTGATGAAAGTACCGGCGGGAATATGGCAATAATTCAACAACTATTGGGGCACTCGAAACGATCAACCACTGAAGGCTATATAAAAAATTTGAGAAAGGTAGATATGCTCGATAAAGCAGCTGATGATATCTTTAAGGATATTTTGTAATTTTATATAGAAAAATAAACTAGCATGAAAAAAATAGCACTCCTAATTCTAACCATGGCTTCAATAGTTGCAGGTTGTAATTCAAACAAAGAAGCAGACAATTATCTCGGAATTTGGGCGGCGAGTGATCCTAATGATAGTATTAGCGCACCGGTAACTATTTATAAGGAAGGTGAAAACTATTTTGCTAAGGTTACAAATAAAAATATAGCGTCAGACATTCCCTTAGTGTATAATGAAAAGCAAAAATATATGACTATGGGTCAGGAGATTAGATTATACTATTATTACAATAAGCTTAAAATGAATTTTAGAGGAAAAACCGAACAGTTAGAGAAAATTACTGAATCTGAGGCTAATCTTCGAACCGAGAAGATGGCAATTAAACTTAAAGCCGACAGCATAAAAAAAGCTAATCCCTTTAAAGATTATAAAAATAGTGATGCTGATATTGCTCGAGATATTTTAAAAAACAGAAAGTTTTAACTGTTCATCTATTTCTACAAGACATGATTTCTTTAATCTAAGATAAACATTCACCCCTCAATATTATTTGTATCGCTATTAAATTCTTATCCGCCCCAAGCTTCTCTTATTTGTTCTCATTGCCAGGTTCAATTAAGTGAGGGATTTCTCTACGACTCATTTACGCTAGTTTGGTTAGGAAGGGATACTGCAACATTATCTTGAAGTTGCTGATCGATTGTAGCCGCGAGAATAATCATTACTTTTTGACCGCTCGGCATCAACATCTATCTCCAACTTCTTATCCTTGATAAACTGGAATTTCACGTCTCTAAAGGCTCGTTCGTATCCCTTCCCATAGTCTTTAGACTTCAATTCATCACCCTCTTTTCCAATTAGAGCGTTTAAACCATTCATCAATAAATAAGAAATTCCACCATCTAACAACGGAGAAACAATTAGAGCATTTTTACTAGATATAATTCCTCTTCTATCGACATTACTCATCTGAAAGACAGCTCCATCTTGAAGCTCTACCTCTTTTAGTTTTGTATATCAATCCTTTTGCTCTGGAGTGAATAAGACAGATGTCTTTATGTTATAATATAAAGAAGTCAATTAAATAGTTAATACATTTCACGTGTCATAAGACTTCTTTAACCAATACTATTTATAAGACGTCAAGATATAGAGACATATTTAAATAAAAGTGTTTCTATATAATAATTTGATTGTTTACTTAGCAATAGGGAACATAAAGCTGTTTTATTATCACTTATTATTCGTTAAGCAAAAATTTAATAATCTCACAAAAACAACCGTTTTTTGAGACCAAAGCAGGGCGTTGGTACCTCGCCGACTACGA
>NZ_JBSSEL010000019.1:0-89575 GCF_054061655.1 Pedobacter sp. UYEF25
CCTCGCCTTTGCCCTTGTAAGGTCTGTGCCCAGGCGGTGCCTATAGCGTACCACGGTCCGGTCGCTCTCCAGTTCCTCATCGGGAACATGTACACCCCGTAACATTCCCCCCGCAAGGGCAGCCGCTATCCGGCGCGAGTCGGTCACGTCATTTTTGGTGCGGTATCCCTTGTCGGTCTGGGGAACATCTGCGGCGTTGACCACAAGGCAGTCCATACCGGCATGGGCAAATGCCCGATGTGCCCAAAAACCGCTGAAACCGGTCTCGTAGGCCAAGCGGAAAATCGCATTTGGATAATTGGAAGAAAGATGGTTGATCAGCATGTAGGGATCGGCAGCCTGCTGAAACTTGCGGAGATACTGCTGGCCCATGAAGACAGTGACATTCCACTGCTTAAGGTGAACATCAATTCCAACATTGATCTGCTCTCCCGAAAAATCTGCAATTTGGTGTATATTTGACATTGGCTTTAGTTTAGAGTATAAAATTAATTCATTTATTGTAGCACTTTTGACTACTTCTCTAACTAAAGCCTATTAATTACATGGATACTTTTTTCGAGGAACGAGCAAAAAGATTGTAACGTAAAGCGCGACCCTCTTCAGGGGAACGCCCAAATGGTCTAAATAGGATTTTTAATCTAGCTAAGCTTATTCTACTGATTTTATGGGCGCTTTTACACGCTGTCCATTGTATCTTTAATTGGCTCCGAACAGGCCAACTTATGGATGCCATTCCCATCGTTAGCGCTCTTGAACACTCGGATGTTTTGGTTAGCGATTGCAGAGGAAATCCTTTTTTTGAGGAACGAACAAAAAGATTGGAACGTAAAGCGCGACCCTCTTTAGGGGAACGCCCAAAATGATCTAAAAACTGTGTAGATTTATTTAAGCTCAAGAATATTAATTATTTGGGCGCTTTTACACGCTGTCCCTAGTCCCGTGTTCGCCGTTAAAGATCGTCCAGCAAGCTTTCTAATTTCATGCTTTGAGAACCTTTTAATAGCACTAAATGGTTTTTGATCTGGTTTTTTTCTAAATAAGCTTTTGCCTCTATTGCGGTTAAAAAAAACAGTGCATTAAACTTATCTTTTAACAGACAGAATTTTGCACCTATAAAAATGGTAGTCGAAAAACGATAGTCGACAGCTTGCTTGGCAATTTTTTCGTGCGCTAATTCAGATGCATCCCCAAGTTCGAACATATCTCCTAAAATCGCCACTTTTTTATCGCCTTGCAGGGCTGATAAATTTTTCAGCGCAGCGTCCATACTGCTCGGATTTGCGTTGTAGAAATCGCAGATAACTTTGTTGTGACCCGTATCGCTCAACTGCGACCGATTGTTTTTCGGACTGTAGTTAGAAAGGCCTTTGCTTATTTCGTCGGTGCTTAAGTCAAAAAAGTCGCCGACGCAAATGGCTGCCAAAATATTTTCAAAGTTGTAGCTTCCTGTAAGTTGTGTGGTGGCGGATCCGTTTTCACTATGATTGGTCCAATCCACAGCTATAAACGGATCCGAACTTGTAAGCGTTCCTTGAATCGCATTTCCGGCGCCAGTTCCGTAATAAATTATTTTTTCTAAACCAGTTGTTACACTCATTTCCTTTAGTACCTCGCTATCTCTATTTAAGAAGATGTAACCATTGTTGTTTTTTAAATAGGTATAAAGCTCGGCTTTGCCTTTCTTAACCCCTTCAATTCCTCCAAAACCTTCTAAATGTGCTAAGCCGATGTTTGTAATCAGTCCATGGCTAGGCATGGCGATGGCGCTTAAAAAATCTATTTCTTTTTGATGGTTCGCGCCCATTTCTATCACCGCAATTTCATGTACTGAGGTGATGGATAAGATGGATAGTGGTACGCCGATGTGGTTGTTCAAATTGCCCTTTGTAGCAAAAGTTTTATATTTTTTTGCCAATACACTATGGATTAGTTCCTTGGTGGTTGTTTTGCCATTGCTTCCTGTGAGGCCAATTACAGGAATTTTTAGATGCTTTCGATACCTTCTTGCCAAATCTTGCAATGCTTCCAATGCATTTGGCACGAGTAATGTGCCTTCTAAATTCGAAAATTGATCATCGTCAATCACACAAAATTTCGCGCCCTTTTCCAAGGCTTCTGCTGCGAAAACATTTGCGTCGAAGTGTTCACCCTTTAGTGCAAAAAATAGGCAGCCAGGTAAAATGTGACGGGTGTCTGTGCAAACTATTGGATGTTGTAAAAAGATATCTAATAAGGCTGTGTTTTTCATTTTAGAAATTATGCCGTAAAATTAAGGTTTAGTGACAATAAAATCGCAAATTTACTACTTTAGAAAAAACTTCAATTATGAAACATCTAATTGCGCTCTGTTTTTGGATTGCTGCAGCAGCATTTTCTGTAAATGCACAAGTGGTAACACCTGATAAGTTCCTTGGTTATCCGCTGGGGAGTCATTTTACGCCGCATGCCCGAGTGGCGGCTTATTTTCGGCAGATCGCTGATGCGGCGCCAACAAAAGTGAAGCTGATAAACTATGGAGAAACGAACGAGGGTAGGCCATTGCTTATTGCAATTGTTTCTTCTGAAGGAAACGTGAACCGTTTGGAGGAAATTAGAACCAATAACTTAAAATTGGCAGATGCAAATGGGGCAAATGTAAATTTGGCTAGTCAGCCGGCTATAGTTTGGCTAAGCTATAACGTACACGGCAATGAGGCGAGTTCGACCGAAACAGCAATGAAAACTTTGTATGAACTTTGCAGTGGCAACAATGTAGAAGCAAACGGTTGGTTAAAGAATACAGTAGTTATTATCGATCCTTGTTTAAACCCTGATGGAAGAGACCGATATGTAAACTTTTTTAATAGCGTTGTTGGGGAAACACCCGATGCAAACCCGATGTCGCGAGAACATTTAGAGCCTTGGCCGGGAGGGCGACCAAATCATTATTATTTTGATTTGAACAGAGACTGGGCGTGGCAAACGCAAAAAGAAAGCAAAGCTCGATTGGCCATTTACCACCAATGGATGCCACAAATACATGTGGATTATCATGAACAAGGATACAACCAACCTTACTATTTTGCGCCCGCAGCAGAACCGGTACACCGAGACATCACCGATTTTCAGAAGAAATTCCAGGGAGTAGTGGGCAGAAACAATGCAAAGTATTTTGATCAACACGGCTGGAAGTATTTTACGAAAGAGGAATTCGACTTACTTTATCCTTCCTACGGCGATACTTACCCCCTATATAACGGCGCCATTGGCATGACTTACGAGCAGGGTGGAATTCGCGCAGGATTGGCTATTGTCACCAATGATGGAGATACGCTTACCTTGGCTGATAGGATTAGTCATCATTTTGCCACAGGAATGTCTACAGTAGAAATTGGATCAAAACATAGCGCAGAGCTGTTAGAAGCATTTAAAGCCTATTTTCAAAAAAATGTAACAAATCCTCCAGGCATTTATACAAGTTACATTGTGAAGGCAGATAACATATCGAGGTTGCAAAAAATGGCAGAATTGCTTAATAAGAACCGCATTAAATTCGCCTTTGGCGGAAATCAGACGGCGAAAGGATACAATTACAGCAAGCAGAGAGACGAGAATTTTTCTATCGAACGAAACGACCTTATAGTAAATTTACACCAGCCTTCGGCTGTTCTGGCCGACGTACTTTTGGAGCCAAAGACATTTGTGTCTGACAGCAACACCTACGACATCACCGCCTGGTCGCTTCCTTATGTGTATGGACTAAATGCCTATGCAAGCAAAGAAAACTTAAAAGGTTCATTCCCTGCGCTGGATTTAGGTTCGGATGCTACAATTAAATTAGAGGCCAATCAATCGCCATTGGCTTGGGCATTTGGTTGGGGTGGTACCGAAGACGCTAAATTATTGATTGCACTACAAAACGCGAACATTAGGGTAAGGCAAGCAGACGCGCCTTTTAGCATCGATAAAAATAACTATCCTGCCGGCACATTGTTGGTAATGCGTGCTGAAAATGAGCGACTCAATAAAAATCTAGTACAAATCATTACAAAAATCGTAAGTACGCAGCAGGTACCTTTTAAAACCATTAATACAGGTTTTGTAGATAAAGGAAAAGATTTCGGATCCAATGGATATCCACTTTTGACCTCACCAAAAACGGCTGTTGTTTTTGGTGATGATGTATCCTCTTTGGGTTTTGGAGAAGTTCTTTTTTACTTGGAACATGATTTAAAACTCCATCCGATGGTGATTTCTGTCCAGAACATTAATGCGCTAGACAATGATAAGGTAAATACGCTCATTCTTCCAAACGGCGATTATAAGGAGCATATAAAAGATGGGTTGGCAGCTTGGATTAAAAAAGGCGGACGATTGATTTTAATCGAAGAAGCCATCACAGGGTTTATTGGTAAAAAGGATTTTGAAATAAAAAAAATGGATACTACGACAACAAAGGCCAATAAAGAACCTTACGGATCATTCGCAAATAAAGACAAGGCTAATTTTGAACATGCGATTCCCGGTGCCATTTATAAAATTAATCTAGATGATACGCACCCCTTGTCTTATGGAATTGGCAACGCCTATTACGGTTTAAAGACCGACGACCTTGTGTATAAGCCATTTGAAAAGGGCTGGAATATTGGCCAACTAAACGCTAAAAGCTTGATGGCCGGGGTTGTAGGTAAAACGGTTAGGAAAAGTTTAAGCACAGGACTTTTAATTGGCAGTCAAGATTTAGGACGCGGCCAGGTCGTTTATCTCGCCACAGATCCTTTATTTAGAAATTTTTGGGAGGTTGGGAAAACGCTTTTTACCAATGTACTTTTTTGTACTTACTAATTTGCAAATAACGTTTATCGCATAATTATTCTTAGTCTAAATTCTACTTTTAACCGGTTTTTAACTTTTTATTTAATCAGATCCAGATGCTGAGTCTAAGTAAGATAAGTAGCGAATTTTTGGTTTGGCTTTAAACTTTGCCGGCTTAAAAAACATTTGGCTGTTTTTAAAAAAAGAACGGATTAATTTCCTTAAATTTTAATGGTCTAACTGCCTTATTTGCAAGAAATCTCGGTATAAAAGGCGCAGTGGATTATTCTTTTTTAGGCTTTTAAATAAATCTATCTCTACACATTCCATTAAGAAGTATTTTTTTTAGTCGATATACTTATTAATAAGTATTGTTTGGAGCGCTTTAAAGGCATAAAATGATTTCCGGCGCCTTGAAACGTTAAACGTTTTAACATTTTTAACGTTGTTTGTTAAAATATGTTAAATAATAAATATATCTTGCGCATTGTAACAATATCAACTAACTAACTAATTTATTTATTGTATGAAAAAACTTTTACAAAGTTTGTTCATCTTGTTGTTTGTGGCAGGTGCTGCGATGGCTCAAGATAGAACAGTAACTGGAACTGTAACTTCACAAGACGACGGACTTCCTATACCCGGCGCAACGGTGAAAGTGAGAGAAGTTCCCAATTTAGGCGTTCAAACTGGTTCAAACGGTAAATTTTCTTTTACGGTTCCTGCGAAAGCAAAAACGTTAATTATTTCCTTTTTAGGTTACGAATCTAAAGAATTGAGTATTCCTGCAAGCGGTGTTGTAAATGCAGTGCTTAACGCGAATGCAACGTCGCTGAACGAAGTGGTGATTACTGCCGGTGGTGTAGCTATTCAGCGTCGCCAACAAGGTAATCAGTCTACTACTGTAAAAGCAGAGGATTTGACACAAGGTAAGGCATTTAACGTTGCGAGTGCATTAACCGGAAAAGTTGCCGGTTTACAGGTAAATGCGGTGAGTAGTGGTATAAACCCTAACATCCGGTTGGTATTGCGTGGAAACAGATCTTTGCTTGGAAACAATCAAGCTTTAGTGGTCGTGGACAACGTCATAGTTCCAAGTAGTATTTTAGGAAATTTAAATCCTGAAGACATTGAAAACATTGAAGTATTGAATGGTGCCGGTGCTGCGGCACTGTATGGATCGGATGCATCTAACGGTGCATTAATTATTACGACTAAGAAAGGTCAACGTGGTAAATCCATCATTAACATAAGTCAAACAGTTAATGCAGAGCAGGTAAGCTTTTTGCCTCAGATACAGAAAAGATTTGGATCTGGAACAGGAAATGATGACATTCCTACCTATACACCATTTGAAAATCAACAATATGGCCCTGCTTTTGATGGGGTGGTTCGTCCAATTGGTAAACCATTGGCCGATGGTTCTATTCAATCCGTTCCCTATTCCTTTAATGGAAACGAAAACAAAAATTCTTTCTGGGAAACAGGTATTTCTAGCCAAACTGATTTTAGCGCTTCATCTGGGGATGACAAAGGAACTTATTACTTTTCGGGTCAATATTTTGATCAAGCAAGTACTGTACCTGGAGATAAGTTTAATCGGTTTAGCATGCGGATAAACGGAGAACGTAATTTGGGTAACAATGTAACGTTCAGTTTTAATGCGAACTATGTTCAAAACAGATACAATCAATCCTCTGCAATTTCCACTGCTTATGATAATGTGTTGCAATCACCTGGTGAAATTCCTTTAACTAGGTATAAAGACTATAAGAACGATCCTTTTTCTACTCCTGATGGATATTACAACGAATATTATCAAAATCCTTATTTCACGTTAGGAAACAATCGTAGCTTAACTCGGAATGATTATTTGACGGGAAACGCGCAGTTAAAGTGGTTTCCAATTAAAGAATTGTCTTTGTTAGTGAGAGCTAACCTTTCAACCAGAAATTTTTCAAGTAAGAATACGACAGATCGATTTAACTATTCAGACTACAGGTTAAATGAAACGTCTAACTTCTCGAACATTGTTGGTGGTGTGAGCGACTTTTCGGGTTTTACCACACAGGTTAATCCAGAATTTCAAGCCCAGTACATCAAAAAACTTAGTCAGGATTTCTCTTTAAACGTAATTTTAGGTGCAACGACTAGGCAAAATACTTACAAGGGAGTGAGTGTGGCCACAAACGGAGGTTTAGCCCTTCCTGGTTTCTTTAACATTAGCAATGGATTACAGAATCCTGGAGCCGGAGAAGCTAACTTTAAAGCGCGCCAAATTGGTGTTTATGCAGATGCGCGGTTAGGTTATAAGAACTACTTATATTTACACCTTACGGGTAGAAATGATTGGAGATCTATACTCTCTACTGATAATAGATCTTTCTTCTACCCTGCCGCCGATATTTCCTTCATCGCATCTGACGCAATTTCTTTCTTAAAAAACTCGAGGGTACTTGAGTCTTTGAAGCTAAGGGGTGGCGTATCTCAGGTGGGTAATGTAAATTTGGGTAACAGTACCAATTTTGGAGCTTACTCATTGCTTCCTACAT
Organism: Pedobacter sp. UYEF25; assembly: GCF_054061655.1. Lineage (NCBI taxonomy): Bacteria > Pseudomonadati > Bacteroidota > Sphingobacteriia > Sphingobacteriales > Sphingobacteriaceae > Pedobacter > Pedobacter sp. UYEF25. The sequence goes on from NZ_JBSSEL010000019.1 coordinate 7,350, forward strand.
TCGGCTCAGCGTATGGTTATCCATATGCGGGGATCGCAGGACAAACGTTAGGAAATCAAATTGTTGCTGCTAATATAAATCCAGAAATTACACTATCTTATGAAGGTGGATTTGATTTCTCGTTGTACAAATCTAGGGTAACTGGTAGTTTTACTTACTATCAATCCAATACAACGGACCAAACAGTGCCTGTAAGTGTAACTCCTTCTACAGGTTTTTCATCCTATTTAACCAATACTGGAAAAGTTAGCAATAAGGGTGTTGAAACAAGCTTACGTTTAGTTCCCTACAGAAGCATTACTTCTGGATTGGAAGTTTCCATTGGTGCCAATTATACCTATAACAATAATAAGGTACTGTCTATCAATGAAGGTCAGAAGCAACTAGGATTGTCTGGAACTACTACCCTTGGTGTTTATGCTGTGGAAGGTCAGCCTTTTCCGGTACTGAGAGGAACAGACTACAATCGTGATCCGCAGGGAAGAATCATCGTAGATCAAACTACTGGTTTCCCAAGTGTATCTACTGGAGTAATAACTTTAGGCAATACAGAACCTAAACACAGATTAGGTTTAGATGCAGCCGTAACTTTTAAAGGTTTCCGCTTATCTGGCTTATTCGAATATCGCGGTGGATTTGTGATGGCTCAAAATTCAGGAAGTTTTGACTTTTCAGGAGCGGGAATTAGAACAACCTATTTTAATCGTGAAAGATTTGTCGTACCGAATTCATCTTATTTAGATCCAGCGACTAATACGTATGTAGAAAACACAAACATTACCACTAGAACAGGTGGGGTAGATTTTTGGACCAATGGCCCTACAAACACGGGTGTAGCAACCAATTACACCTATTCTGCTGCATTTTGGAAATTGAGAGAATTGTCTTTAGGTTATGATTTGCCACAGTCTATACTCGGCAGTTTAAGGTATGTGAAAGCAGCTCGAGTTAGTGTTCAAGGTAGGAATCTATTTATCTGGACCCCTAAAACGAATATTTATACTGATCCTGAATATAGCGATGCAGGATCTGAGAGCAATGGAGTAGGCATCACGTCTTTAGGCCAAACCCCTCCTGCTCGTTTTTACGGGGCTACTTTATCATTAACTTTTTAATACACACTGAATATGAAAAAGATTTTTAATATTTTATTAATAGCGACTATTGCGATGGGATTTACCTCTTGCAAAAAGTTTCTTGACGTAAACCAAAACCCAAACAGCTCAACATCATCTTCGCCAGGCTTAGTTTTGCCCCAAGCGATTGTGGGTTCGGCTTCGATTTCAAACTCCTACAATAGCGCATATTTTTTTCCTGGAGGATTTGCAGCCAATATTTTTGGGGTCGGTGGTTACGGCGCCGGAGTTACCTATGCTTATACAGCAAGTAATTTTACCGGTCTATTTACCTCCGTTTACGACAATGCGACGGATTACCAATATGTAATAGACAACACCTCAACAACTCCTGCATTAGCTTATTCCACTGCAATTGCAAGAATTATGAAAGCTTTTATGTTTTCTAAATTGGTGGATCAATACAATGATGTTCCGTACTCTGAAGCTTTGAAAGGAAACGCAAATTTAACGCCTAAATACGATAAAGCTGAAGACATCTATAAAGATTTGGTTTCTCAATTGTCTTTATCTATCAAGAGCATTACCGAAGCACAGGCAAACGTTGCAACCAATAAGGTTATAGCGAGTACTGATCCGTTGTATAAAGGAGACATGGACAGATGGAAACGTTTTGCAAATACGATAAAGCTAAGACTATTAATTAAGATGGCGGGTGTGCCCGCGCTTAGTGCCTATGCGACTACCGAGTTTGCCGCTTTAGATCAAGGTGTTGGTTTTATTGCAAGTGATGCGTTGGTTCAACCTGGATATGTAAAAGAAGCTGGAAAGCAAAATCCGAATTATGGCTCACTAGCCTTTAATACAGATAATACGCGTGCTCAATCGCAGGCAGTGCCTACTACGTGGATTTTGACGTTCTATAATGGATCAAAATTAACGGACGATGGCCGTGGTTCCGTTACGTACAATGGTTTTCCAAATGTCGCATCAAATCAGTTGGGAGAGGAAAACACCACCAGTTCGCAAGTTCCACCTAATGGGTCTACCTCTTGGTTTACAGGGGTCGACGCAAATACCCCTGGTTTGGGAGTAGCAAAAGGTCCACAACAAGGTCAACCAATTATGCTTGCATCAGAAAGTTACTTCCTACAAGCCGAAGCGGTTGCTAGAGGTTACTTTGCAGGCAATGCTAAAGGAAGCTTTGTAGCTGGTGTCACAGCTTCGTTCAATTATTTATATGAAAATCAGAGTAACGTGGTAGATCCGAGTAAAGATGTCGCAGGTGATGTGACTACTTATTTTGCTGATAACGTGGGAAGCCCTTTGGCTAATTTTGATTTGGCACTAACAGTAAATCAAAAGATTGAGGCCATTATTACACAGAAATACATTGCTATGAACGTTATAAATGCGGACGAAGCTTTTAATGAGTTTAAACGGACTGGCTATCCAACAATTTCAAACGGGTCATCATCGGCAACTGCGACATTTGCTTCAAAACAATCTTCGTCAACTAGGCCAGATAAGTTAATTGGGAGGGTACTGTATCCGCAACAGGAGTATAATTTAAACTCGGCTAATGTTCCAGCCGGGGTTACACTATTTGGTTCACGTATTTTCTGGGACTTAAATTAATAAAAAAATGAAAAAAAATATTTTAAAATTCATAGCACTTTCACTTGTTGTAACTTCGTTTACTTCCTGTTTGAAAGACAATAGCTTGGTGTTAGATCCCGCAAAGGGACATAACGTAATAGAGTTTGCGAACCCTGGACAAATTGTCACAAATGGAACTCCACATCCGCTTTATTCATTTTCCTATCAATCAACAGCAACACCTTCACTTCCTATTACGGTGAGTTATTCTGGTCCTGAAGCGACAGCCCCTCAAGACATTACCGTAAAATTCGGGGTTGCAGATACTTCCACTATTGGCGAATACAATAGGGCTACGGATGGTGGCTACGTTCCTTTAAACGCAGCCGCATTTACGCTTTCCGCAAATGAAGTGGTAATCAAAGCTGGAACTAGTAAAGCAACATTCAATGTGTTGTTAAAACCTTCTGCATTTAACTTTAATAAATCTGAAGTTCTAGGCCTTACTATAACCTCTGCTTCTCCGGGGATTGTTAGCGGAAATTTCAATACCATTTTATTGAATGTGAGTGCTAAAAATCAATATGATGGACAATATACCATCACTGCAACAGCTCCAATGACAGATGCCACTAACCCAGCATTAAAAGGTTTTTATCCAATGGATAAAATGTCATTAATTACCACCGGCCCCAATTCAGTAGCGATGTATGATAGTCACCCGTATTTTAGCGCTAATTTTTATCATCCTATTGCGAATGGTTCAGCGGTAAGTGCATATGGCTCTTTCAGTCCTATTTTTACTATGGATGCGAGCGGTAACGTTATCAGTGTTACAAATTATTACGGACAACCTGCATCGAACGGCAGGTCTGGGAAGATTAATCCTTCCGGAGTTAATAAATTTACTGTTTCGGGAACTACTAAAACTCTAGAAGTGAGTTATTATATGCTCCAGCCGGGAACAACCATTAGAACTTCGTTCTACGAAAAATGGGTGTTCACTGGGAATAGACCTTAGTTCTTCTTATTAAATTTAATGAAATCCCCACTTTTAAGGTGGGGATTTTTTTGTTTTATGCAAATGACATTTTTCTTATTAATAGTTTTATATTTACTGTCAAGTAAGTTTTTTTAATTGAATCCATCAAAATCTAATTTCATGAAAAACACAAATTTCCTTAAAATAATTTGGTGTCTTTGCTTGTTCAATATTACTGAAAGTGTTGCTCAAGCTCAAAAAACAGCTGATTTAGCCGATCAAACTCGAGTAACTTATACGGTTAACGATGCAAAAAAACTAAATGGGCCATATACCATTACCAAAGGTGGTGGAGATAAGGTTTATCTAAGAGGGTCTTATAAAGATGGCGAACGAGTTGGAAATTGGTATGCTTTTAACGATGATGGAAATGTGTTTTTACGCTACAATTACGATCAGAAAAAGTTAGTGTATTTAGATACGACGAGCATCAATCGGCTTATGGTAGAAGTGCTTACTAAAAATGAGGATAAGACTAAAGCTGTAATACCTGTTCCTATTGCCTCAATAGACGAATATGTCTCTTTATTAGGAACGGAAGTTAAAAGACAGCTTTTAGCCGAAAATAAAAATGCTGAAGGGACGTTAGATGTAGAATTGGTTTCTATAATAGATGCTGAAGGCAATCCAAAATATGAAGCAAGATATACAACTCAGGGCATCGCTGTGACGAAAAGACTGGTTATTTCGGAGAAATATTTCGATCTGGACTGGATTCCTGCGAATTTTGCCGATAAGAATCTTCCTTCCATTTTTATTGTAAAGGCGAGAATTAACTTTGATGAAACTGATCCCGGTAAACAACGTTTTATTTGGGCATATTAATGCCGTTTCGTGTAAATAGAATGAGTTCGTTATTTCAATAGGTTAATTTTGGTCTCTCTTATTGATGCTTTTTTAAGAACACATAAATTTCCAAAAGAAAGTGTCTTTTAAAACAATTGGTGCAGTTTTTTTATCTAAAATTGTTTTATTGTATAACCGTTTCGTAGAAAACTTCATAAGAACTTCATAATCTAAAAAGTTAGAACATTTACATTTAGGCGCTGAATGTAATTTCAGTCCACTAACTTATTTATTTTTATGAAAAAACTTTTGCAAAGTTTGTTCATCTTGCTATTTGTAGCTGGCGCTGCCGTGGCTCAAGATAGAACAATCACCGGAAATGTTACCTCTAGTGATGATAATCTACCAATTCCTGGAGTAAGCATAAAGGTGATCAATACTAAAATTGGAGCCGTAACAGATGCGAATGGATTTTACTCCATTAAAGTACCTAATGCTTCCAGCTCTTTAATTTTCTCCTTTATCGGTTACCAGCAACAAACGGTCGCTACATCAGGAAAAACCAATTTAAATGTAACGCTTCGTTTGGATACTAAGCAACTCACTGAAGTTGTTGTTACCGCCAATGGGATTAAAAGAGAAAAAAGAACTTTAGGATATTCGGCGCCAACGGTAAGTAATTCAGAGTTAACTGAAGGAGGTAGCCCAAGCGTTCTTACTTCTTTGACTGGTAGGTTGCTGGCGTAAACATTACCTCAACCTCTGGCACTCCAGGCGGTTCTAGTAGGATTGTATTGCGTGGCGGTTCATCCATATCCGGAAGCAATCAAGCGCTAATAGTTGTTGACGGTCTTCCAGTAGACAACTCTAGTATTATTGGCGGTGGCAGTTTAACAGCGGTTGACTATGGCAATAGAGGCAATGACATTGATCCAAACGATGTGGCTTCCATTACTGTATTGAAAGGTCCTGCGGCTGCAGCCCTTTATGGGTCAAGAGCATCAAACGGTGCCATTATGATTACCACTAAATCTGGAGCAAACCGCTCTAAAAAAACCGAAATAACCCTAAATTCTACGAATACATTTTCGGCTATCTTGAAGGTTCCTGATTGGCAGAATGAGTATGGTCAAGGATATTTGCAGTCCTCAAGCGACCGATCTACAGCCGAATATACTACCGGAATAGATGATGGTAGCGATAACTTTAGTTGGGGCGGTCCGTTTACAGGAAAAACCGAACCATGGGGTCAAACCATAAATGGGGTTGTTCAGCATAAACCCTACGCTGCCTTGCCTAATAATATAAAGGATTTTTTTAACACAGGTTTCGCCACGGCTAATAATGCGGGCATCTCATCAGGCAATGACAAGAGTAGCTTTTATTTGTCCTTAAACTCTTTAAATTCAAATGGAATTTTTCCCGGTGATAAAGACACTTATGATAAATATGGCGTTAGGTTTAACGGAAAAACTATTTTAGCCAATAATTTTACTGCAGGAGTTTCTTTTGATTACAGTAAAATTATGTCGAATAATATTGCAGGTGGTCAAGGAGGAAATGGAGTTTGGATAAATTTGTTACAAACCCCAAGAGACATTCCAATCGACAAAGCAGGCGACTTAAAAAATCCTTATAACGCATACGGATTTACAGATGGCAAAGGTGTTGTAAGAAGTAATCAGTACGGATTTTACAATGCTTTTGCACCCAACCCTTATTTTATCATTCAAAATTATTCCAACCTGGATGATGTTAATCGCATAACAGGTAATTTTAATCTCGAATATAAACCTCTTCAATGGTTGAGCATCGTAGAACGGGTAGGAATCGACTCATATTCTGATAGAAGAAGGGAAATTGCACCCAAATTTAACTTTAGCGCCGCCGATGACTCTGACAATAGCACACTTTGGACCGGTGCGGGCAATGTAACGAACAACGGCTCCTACGAGATAGATCAATACAATATAAATGAAGTTGTTCATGACTTAATGGTTACAGCAACCCATAAGTTTACCGAAGATATTCAAGGATCACTTTTGTTAGGGAATAACATCAGACAACGGTCTACTACCTCATCACTTACGAGTACCAATACTAGTGGAGGGTTAATCGTTCCTGGTTTATATAACCTTCAAAACAGCAATGGGCCATTAGCTTCATTATTGGATCAAATTGCAATTAGGAGGTTGGTAGGGTTTTATGCGGATGCAAATCTTTCCTATAAAAACTATTTGTTTTTAGAAGGCACCGTTAGAAATGATCGTTCTTCCACATTGCCTTTAACTAGTTATTCCTACTGGTATCCAAGCGTTAGTGGTTCTTTTGTGTTTAGCGAACTGCTTAAGAAATCGGCCATTGCGAATGTGTTAAGTTATGGCAAAATACGGTCAAGTTATGCGCAAGTAGGTAACGATACAGATCCTTACCGTTTGTTAACCACTTACAATGCAACGGCAGTTAATTCAAATTTTGGCTCTACTTTATTTCCATTCGGAAGCGTTTCTGCGCTACAGGTTGGCTCAACACTTGGAAACAACAAACTAAAGCCTGAGCAAACGAGTTCATTCGAGGTTGGTACTGAGTTGGCTTTTTTTAATAGCAGGTTATCGTTTGATTTCAGTTATTATGCCAATAAGTCAAAAAATCAAATCCTTTCAATTCCAATTCCCAACTCAACCGGCTATGGTTTTAATACAATTAATGCTGGTGAGGTTCAGAATAAAGGAATTGAGTTATCCATTAGCGGAACGCCGATTAAAACAAGTTATGGGCTAAGTTGGGATCTTTTTGGCACTTTTACCAAGAACAATAATGAGGTAATTAGCTTGCTCGATGGCGTATCTCAAGTCTCGATCGGTGGTTTTGGTGGTATGGGCATAGTTGCTGCGAAGGGATATCCTTACGGCGAATTTTACGGCGTTACAAATTCTAAAGATGCACAGGGAAGAACAATCATAAATAAAGATACCGGTTTACCAGTGCTTACGAGCAAGCCGGAATACTTAGGTTCTTATAATCCTAAATATATGGCCTCTCTAGGTACAAGTATAAAATTTAAAGGTTTTGATGTAGCTGTTTTGTTTGATCTGAAACATGGTGGCGTTCTTTACTCCGAAACTAAGCAAATAACTGATTTTGTAGGTACTGCTGCGGAAACCGGCGGAGCACGGGTTGGTCAAGTTTTCCCTAATTCTGTTTACTTAGATGCTTCTGGTAAGAGTGTTCCAAATACAAATATCTTCTATTCGAAGTACGACTACTTTACGGCAGAAAACTCACCGGGGCAAGAGGTAATTGACGCTTCATACGTTAAGTTGCGCAGCGCAAGCATAGCCTATTCATTCAAAAAGTCACAATTGAATAAACTTCCATTTGGGGCCATAACAGTAGGTTTATTTGGAAACAACTTATTTTTATGGACTCCCAAAGCAAATAAATACGTAGATCCTGAGGTAAACTCGAGTGGTTCTGGAAATGAGCAAGGCTTGGATTTTGCAGCGAACCCATCAGTTCGCAACTATGGTTTTAACCTTAAAGTTTCATTCTAAATAGTAGTTATCATTATGAAAAGAAAAAATAGATTGAATTTGAAGCATGTCTTTTTTACAGCGCTCTTCACTGCCGCACTTTTTTCAGGTTGTAAAAAGTATCTAGATGTTAATCAAAACCCGAATAGTCCTGACAACGCAAAACCTGAGCTACTTTTACCTACTGTGGAAACAGGTATCAGTCAGGTAATAGGTAATTCATTTCAGGTATTTGGTAACATTTGGGCCCAATATTGGACTCAAAATCCTAATTCTTCACAATACAAAACCATTGATCAGTACAATCCGGTAAATACCGATTTTAATGGCGCATGGCTTAACCTCTATCGAGTTACGCTGGTCAATGCCGATTTGATAACCAAAAGCCAAGGCCCGCAGCTTGAGTACATTAAAGGCATCGCTTACGTAATGAAAGCTTACGCTTATCAGGTGGCGACAGATGCTTTTGGCGATGTTCCCGTTACCCAAGCCCTACAAGCAGACGTTTATGGAAATCCAAAATATGATTCACAGGAAGTAGTTTATGACAGCGTATTTGTAAACATTAACAAAGGACTGGCTTTAATCAATACGGCTAATTCGACATCTCCTGGCGGACAGGATATGATTTTTCAAGGAAATATGGATAATTGGAAAGCATTCGCAAATACGCTCAAATTGCGAGCCTATCTACGTTTGGCAAAGTCAGACCCTGCAAAAGCACAGGCTGGTGTCGCCGCGTTGTATGCGAGCAACCCTAGTTTTCTAACAGTCGATGCGACAATAAAATACACCTCTACTGGAGGTAATGAAAACCCTTTGTATAATGAGATTGCAAGTCCAATATTAAATAAAACTCAAAATGCGGTTGCTAGCTCGACTATTGTAAATGCATTTACGGCAAATAGCGATCCTCGCCTGAATAAGTTTTTTGACATATTGGTTGATAAATCAGCTCCACAAGATACACTCACCTCTATTCCGCAAGGAAGCTATTTGAAGAACACCGGTAAAAAAGTGTCTCCTCCATCTGCTTTAGTTGGAGGCAACGCTACTAATCCGACCTCGGCAACTGCGCCTGTTAAATTGATATCAGCTTCGGAAAGCTATTTCTTACAGGCCGAAGCTGTTGCAAGAGGGTGGGCTGCCGGAAATGTGGTAAGTCTTTATCAAAATGGAATTACTGCGAGTTTTGTGGCAACAGGTGCAGGCGATCCTACAACTTATATTGCTACGTCTCCTGCAGGATTGCCTGCCTTGGCAGCTGCAAAAACTGTTGAGGATAAGATTAAAGCGATCATCACCCAAAAATATTTTGCGATGTGTGGTTTTCAGGGTTTCGAAGCGTGGACAGAATGGAGAAGAACGGGCTATCCTACATTCTTTGTTCCTTCTGTAGCCTCTGTAATTGGCGCTGGAAAAATGCCATTGCGTATGTTATATCCTAATTCCGAAGCCACAACAAATACAAATTACCCAGGTTCTGTACTGATTAATGTGCCAGTGGGCTGGGATAAATAGAAAGATTTTAAAGTTAAAGCAAAGGCTGCGCTGGTTTTCCCGCGCAGCCTTTTTACTTTTCGTTGGGTTTTTGTTTATCTTCCTTGATAGGCATTCAGCATTTATATGGGATTGACCAGTGTGTCGGCGCGATGTGCATCAAACCTTATAAATTGTATACCTAACTTTGACTGGAATAATTAATGGATGAGTCGTTTTTTGGTTAACTTTTAAGGGAATTACCTCTTAAGCCATGTAAACATCTAATGGGGTGAGTTGCATTGTTTTAATAGAATTGTTCTATTTAATTTGATTTGGAAGCTATTAAAATTCACATAGTTATAATTTCACTATAAAATCATTCAATAAAAAGTATAAATACTTGTTGCAATCTGTCAAATACGGACATTCTAAGTTTAAATGTTACAGTGATGACCTATAAAATGGAATTTGAAGATTTTGAATTTTATCTAGCCTATTTTTAACTCTTTTTAACAATTGTTACACAATATCTATTAATTTATTTCAGAGAAATATTACATTAGCGCTTTATTAAAGTACAAAAAACTAATCTATTATTTCATGAGAAAACTTTTACACAGTTTGTTCGTCTTATTGTTTCTTGCCCTATCGGCAAATGCGCAAGATAGAACCATTACCGGAAAGGTAACCGGCGACAGTGATGGTTTACCAATCCCAGGTGTTACCGTTAAAATTGCAGGGGTAGCGGGCGGGGCCATCACAGATGCAAATGGACAATATGCGATAAGCGTTACATCCAACGCAAAAACAATACAATTTAGTTCAATAGGATACATCAGTAAGACAGTTACCATTGGTTCATTAAATTTGGTAAATGTTGTATTGCAAACCGATGCTAACGCTTTACAAGATGTGTTGGTAGTAGGTTACGGCACCGCGAAAAAAGAGTCTTTTACGGGTTCTGCGTCTGTTGTAAAAAGCGATGTATTAGAAAATAGACCTGTTTCCTCATTTGATAAGGCATTACAAGGTGCTGCGGCGGGGGTTACTGTTACCTCAACTTCTGGTCAACCAGGGGCATCTAGTGAAGTGCGCATTAGGGGTATTGGTTCTATCTCAGCAAGTGCAACACCTCTATATGTAATAGATGGAATTCCTATACAGTCTGGAGATTTTAGCCAGATAGCCACTACCTCGGACATTCTATCCTCAATCAATCCAGATGACATTGCTTCTGTAACAATCTTGAAAGATGCTTCTGCAGCTTCAATTTACGGTTCGCGTGCAGCGAATGGCGTCATTCTAATCACCACAAAAAAGGGTAGAAATGGAAAAACGAAATTCAATTTGACGATGAACGGAGGCAACTCATACATTGCTACAGATAAGCCGGCCTCATTAGATGCAAGTCAATATTTCAAAGTATATTTTGATTACTATTACAATCAGAACATTGCAGCAGGGAATACGCCTGACCTCGCGGCTACTAAAGCAGATGCCTCTGCCATAAAGATATTAGCTGTTAATCCTTACAATACAACTACGCCATATGGTGCTGGTGGAACCCTAAATTCTGGTGCAGCCCTTTATTATGATACAAATTGGAGAGATGCAGTGACCAATACTGGGGTGACAAAAAACGTAAATTTATCCGCTCAAGGTGGAAACGATGCGACTAAGTTCTTTTTATCTGGCGGTTATTTTGACCAAAAGGGTATAATTTTAGCGTCTAACTTTAAGCGCTACTCAGGAAAGATCAACCTTTCTAATCAAGTAAATAAGGCCATTAGCGTAGGTGTTAATACCACCTTATCTTATACCGATCAAAATACACCGGCAGGTGCTACAGGCGCAGCGAATCCTGTACGATTTGGGGATGTTGTTTCTAACATTTATTCTTTGTACGTTAGAGATGCAAATGGCGTTCCTATAAAGGATGCCACTGGTGCGCTGGTTTATAATTATAAAAATCCTATCTCTCAAGATTTTAATCCGGTTGGCCTTGCCCTTGCGGATCAGTACAACACCATTACCACCAGAGCAATTTTAAACCCTTACGTGGAGGTAAAGTTTCTAAAGGATTTTGTTTTTAAGACAAACGAGGCGGTTGATTACATAAATAACCGAGAAAGACAGTTTTACAATAGAGATCATGGAAATGGGGCTGCTCCTGCGGGGAGAGCAGATAGATATACCGTGCAAGACATTACGGTAACCTTCCAAAATACCTTAACTTATAACAAAACCTTTGGCCTACACGCCTTAACCGTATTATTGGGTCAAGAAGCTTATAGAAGCAAATACGATAACGTTTTCGCCGAGGTCACAGGCTTTCCATTTGCGGGTGCAGAAGAATTAGTTGCGGGTAGTATTCCAGGTGCTCCAAGTTCCTATTACACACAAAAGCGACTAGAATCTTATTTTACAAGAGCAAACTATAGCTATAACAATAAATATTTTTTCGAAGGAAGTTTTAGGAGAGATGGTTCTAGTGTTTTCGGTGCTGACAATAGATATGGTAACTTCTATGCTGTAGGTGGAGCTTGGAGATTAAGCCAGGAAGATTTTATCAAGAATATAGATTGGATAAATGAGTTAAAGTTAAGGGCAAGTTATGGTACTTCTGGTAACGACCAGATTGGCAGATATGCTGCACAAGGATTATATGCCTTGGGCAACAATTATGAAGGTTCTTCTGGCATAACTTATAACAATTTGGCAAACCCAGCACTTAGATGGGAACAAAACAATCAATTTGATGCTGGTTTGGAATTTAGTGTTTTGAAAAACAGAATAAGTGGAGAAGTCTCTTTCTATAATAGAAAAGCTGATGGCTTGCTTTATCAAAAGCCGCTTTCTTTTACAACTGGTTTTCAAACAGTTACCACCAACTTGGCTTCGGTTAAAAACACAGGTGTGGACTTATTGTTAAATGGGAACGCGGTGCAAACCAATAACTTTAGGTGGGATGTCTCCTTGAATGCAGGAACGAGTAAGAACAAAATTTTAAAATTAGCAGGTAATGATGTGGTTAACGGTTCTAAGCGACTGAAAGTTGGGTCTGATATCTATCAATTTTACCTACGGGAGTATGCTGGAGTAGATCCTGCAAACGGTCAGCCATTGTGGTATATTGATGAAGTGGACGCAACTGGAGCCGCTACAGGAAAGAAAATTACCACAAATAATTATAGTGCTGCTACTAGATACGACAGCGGTTCTGCCTTACCTAAATTTACAGGAGGATTAACCAATATATTTAAGTATAAGGATTTTGATTTTACTGCGTTTTTATTCTTTAGTTCTGGAGGTAAAATTTATGATGATTTATTATCTACGCTAAGCCATGCTGGCAGAACAAATGGAACTCAGCTTTCTACCAGTATCTTTGATTCTTGGACTCCAACAAACACAAATACGGGTGTTCCTAGATTTCGACCTTCCAATCCAGATCAAGGCAATAGTCAGTCTACCCGTTTCTTATACGATGGATCTTACATTAGGATGAAGAACCTTACCTTGGGATACAATCTGAACAAGAATTGGGCAGAGAAAGTAAAATTGGCGAATGCAAGGATCTTTATCTCTGCTGAAAATGCCTTTACGCTTTCTAAACACCACGGTATGGATCCGGAGGTTTCATTATCTGGAGTTCCGAACGGAGACATTCCGAATGTAAAGACTTTTTCTTTGGGCTTAAACGTAGGATTTTAAAATTACAGACATGAAAAACATAACTAAAATAAATTACAAAGTTCTCGTTGCTATTTTAGCACTAGGTCTGGTATTTGCAGGTTGTAAGAAGAGCTTTTTGGACTTAAAGCCAAATGATTCTATAAGCAATACCGATGCTTTTACTAGCGAAGCGAAACTTCAGGCCGCCATGACAGGTATATATGATTTGCTTACCAACAATAGCTACAGCTATAACATCATAATGAATGGTGACGTGAAAGGCGAAGATGTATTTCCAAACTCTACTGGTAACTACAATCGCTTTGTAGCAGGCTACCAATATATCCAAAGCGTTAATGATGTTGAGTTACAAGCACATTGGTCTCAAGGTTACAAAATCGTGGCAAACTGTAATCAATTGATCGAAAATGCACCGACTGCTCCGGTTGCTGACGCTGTTAAAGCCCGCTATATAGCAGAGGCAACGGCTGTTAGGGCTTATGTGCACTTCCAACTCGTTCAAGAATTTGGCGCAAAATCTTATGCTTTAGATCCTGAAGCGTTAGGTGTACCTATTGTGGAAAAATCTATCGGTCCTGATGATCAATTTCCGGCTAGAGACAAAGTGAAAGATGTGTATGCTTTCATTCTAAAAGATTTGGCTGCTGCTGAGGCTAATTTTCCAGCAAGTGCGAGCGATGTGTACAAAATTAGTTTAAGCGCAATCCAGGGCATAGAAGCTCGCGTCTACTTGGCAAAGGGCGATTGGGCTAATGCGAGCCTAAAAGCTAAAGCTGCCATAACTAGCCACCCTTTAGGTTCTGCAGCGTCGCTGCTAGAAGGTTTTAGGGCACCAACTTCTGAATGGATTTGGGGATTGAGCAGCACTCCAAACGATAACGAATTCTACCTCGAAGTCCAGTCCTTCTATGACCCGTATGATAGAGGGTACTCTAGTTTTAGAACAACAAGTGACTTTTTTAACCTATTTGCGAATAACGACTTCAGAAAAAACCAATTTAGAATTCCTGCCGATGTAGGTGGCGACCCAACTACTGGAGATTATCAAATTTTAGGCGATGGTTATACGGTCAGCAAATTTGTATTTGATGGTTCAGGCGGTAATGACCAAATATTGATTCGTTCTTCTGAAATGGTTTTAATAGACGCTGAAGCACAGGCAAGGTTGGGCAATACATCCGCTGCGACAACTGCTTTATTGATGATTCAAAAAAGAGCTATCCCAACAGCAGTTGCATCAGCCAATACTGGTGATGCACTTATTGCGGAGATTTTGTTGGAGCGCAGAAAAGAACTTTTTGGAGAAGGACAAAGATATTACGATATCTTGCGGACCAAGCAGTCTCTAAATAGAACGAGCAGTTCCCATTGGAGTAAAATAACAATTCCTGCAGGAGATAAGAGGTTTGCATTGCCAATTCCTCAAGCAGAAATTGATGCAAATCCGAAAATAGTTCAAAACCCGATTTAAACTATTTTTAATAAATAAAAAAAGGGTTTCGGGTGTACCGAAGCCCTTTTTTAATTTCTAGTACCGTCTAAGTTTTTTCATCAGTTAAATTTGGATGAACCGACCGTTTAAAAGGCTTAACCGCCGTTTTCTATCTCGATTAAAAACATGGAGATCAATGTGCGCTAGAGTGTAGCATTTAATCTTCGATGTAACTGAAATCTACTTTTTATCTACACTGTATTTTCCTGGCCCAATAAGCAGTAGACTTACAAATACAATGGCCATTTCTATCGGCTGAGACGCAGCCATAAAACCGCTCCCCAAGCCTAGCTTCATCGTCGAAGCAATTATCATGGTCATTAATATCAGCAAACATGCCGGACGGAAAAATAATCCTACAATGATTAAAAATCCACCAAAAGTTTCTGCGAAAGCAGCCATAAAACCCCAAAATGTAGGAATAAAATGAATGCCTACCACATGCATTGTTCCACCTATTTTTTCCCAGTTTGCCGGGCCGCCGGCCATTTTTGGGAAACCGTGGCTAATAAACATAATGCCCAACCCAACCCGCAGCAGTAGTAATCCTGTATTGCGGTATTTTCCTAAATGCTCTAAAATAGCCATCTATATGTATTTAAATTTTACAATGTTTGATTCAATCTCTAATGATACAGTCTCGCCGAGCACCATAGCCATATTATTGTCTATATGCCCTGTTGGAAAGTTGAAACAAACAGGATAGTCATATTTTTTGACTACATCCCACAATAATTCCTCGGCGCTCTGTCCAAATGGAATTTTTTCCGGAGAAATTTCATTAAAGGCACCAACAATCAGGGCTTTTAAGTTTTTAAGTTTTCCAGCTCTGTCCATCATACGTATCATTCTGTCAATGGCGTATTCGTGTTCCCCAACCTCCTCTAAAAATAGCACTCTGTTATTAAAATCCATCTCAGAGACCGAACCTTGAAGTGCACACAATAGGCTAAGATTTCCGCCAATCAACACGCCCTCAGCGAGTCCTTTTTTATTTTTGAAACTACTTTTGTACTCAAAACTAAGTTTATCTCCAAACAATATTTGCCTAATTGATGCGAGAGATGCTCTTGTGGCTTTTTGAAAGGTATATGGCATTTGGGCATGCAGGCACTTGGTGTTTAGTACCGAAATGCTGTGAGAGAGCAATACCGTAATATCGCTAAAGCCAATAAGCCATTTTGGATGTATGTTGAAGGCTTCAAAATTAAGTTCATCAATGATGCGAAGCGTTCCGTAACCACCCCTAGCCGCAATAATGGCGCCGACATCGCTTGCGTCCAAAAATCTCTGTAAGTCTGAAGCTCTTAGCGCATCGTTGCCCGCAAATTGGTAGTGACTTGCACCAACTGATACACCGAGGATCACTTCAAGGCCCCAACTTTCTAATTCTGCAATGGCAAAATGGATGTCTTCCGGAAGTTTTTTCGCAGGACAAACAATGGCAATCTTATCTCCTTCTTTTAAATAATCGGGCTGTCTTATCATCATCAAAACTCTTATCTTTGCCAAATTAATAAAAACGTTTTGGATAATAGCAAAGTAAAGAGATATACCGTTACAGCAGCACTTCCCTACACCAATGGGCCGGTACACATTGGACATTTAGCTGGAGTTTACATTCCTGCCGATATTTATGTTCGGTATTTACGGAGCAATAAAAGAGATGTAAAGTTTGTGTGCGGAAGCGATGAGAATGGTGTTCCCATTACCTTAAAAGCTAAAAGAGAAGGTATTACGCCCCAAGAAGTAGTGGATAAATACCATAAAATAATAGGCGATTCGTTTAAAGAATTTGGTATTTCATTTAACATTTACCATCGGACATCGTCTATAACACATCACCAAACAGCGGCTGGATTCTTTACCACCCTATATGATAAAGGTGTTTTTACAGAAGTAGAAACAGAACAGTATTACGATGAGCAGGCGAAGACTTTTTTAGCCGATAGATATATTGTAGGCACTTGTCCTACCTGCGGTTTTGAAAATGCCTACGGCGATCAATGCGAAAACTGTGGGTCCACTTTAAATCCAACAGACCTGATCAGCCCAAGGTCTACACTTTCTGGCGATAAGCCAGTGTTAAAAGAAACGACCAATTGGTTTCTCCCTTTAGAAAAATATGAAGATCGGTTGCGCACCTACATAGAAAGCCACAAAGAATGGCGACCAAACGTGTATGGACAATGCCAAAGTTGGTTAAACGCAGGGCTACAGGCTAGAGCGATGACTCGAGATTTGGATTGGGGAATTAGGGTGCCGATAAAAGGTGCGGATGGAAAAGTTCTATACGTTTGGTTCGACGCACCTATTGGTTATATTTCTGCCACTAAGGAGCTTTGTAATTATGGCAAATTAGGCGTTTGGAACCCGAGAGCAGAAGAGTATTACATCAACAATCCTGAGGGAGATGCATGCCAATGGGAGGATTATTGGAAAGATGAGGGTACAAAACTGGTACACTTTATCGGGAAAGACAACATTGTTTTCCATTGCATTATTTTTCCTGCAATGTTAATGGCCCATGGGGGTTATATTTTGGCAGATAATGTTCCGGCAAATGAATTTTTAAACTTAGAAGGACAAAAAATATCGACGTCGAAGAATTGGGCTGTTTGGTTGAACGAGTATCTGCGCGAATTTGAGGGTAAACAAGATGTTCTCCGGTATGTGTTGACGGCAACTGCGCCAGAAACCAAAGACAATGATTTTACTTGGAAAGATTTCCAGGCCAGAAATAACAATGAGTTGGTGGCCATTTTTGGTAATTTTGTAAACCGCGTAATGGTACTTACCCACAAATATTTTAATGGTAAAGTCCCAACCTGTATGGGAATTGAGCCTGTAGACCAAGCAGTTATCGATGATCTAGCCACTTATCCTGCTAAAATTGCAAGCTCAATAGAACAATATCGTTTCAGAGAAGCTTTGATGGAAGTGATGAATGTTGCGCGTTTAGGGAACAAATATCTGGCCGAAACCGAACCTTGGAAGTTAATTAAAACGGATGACGATCGGGTGAGAACCATCTTGAACATTTCCTGTCAGATTTGTGCGAACTTACAGATTTTAATAGAACCTTTTTTGCCTTTTACAGCGGTAAAACTCATGAAAATGCTTCAAGATGCGGGTCATGATTGGGAAGATGCGGGCGGCGTGAGCATCATAAAAAGGGGGCATGTTCTGGGTCAACCTGAGCTGCTTTTTGAGAAAATTGAAGATGATGAAATTGAATTTCAGATCACCAAGCTAAACAATAGCAAACTGGCCAATGCGGCTGAAAATACAGCGGTTATTCCCGCAAAGGAAGACATACAGTTTGAAGATTTTTCTAAAATGGACATCCGCATTGCAACGATTATTGCTGCTGAGAAAGTTGAGAAAACGAAAAAGCTGTTGAAACTTACATTAAACACCGCTATAGATGAACGAATAGTGGTTTCTGGGATCGCAGAACATTATAAACCAGCCGACATTGTCGGAAAACAAGTTTGCATTGTCGTTAATTTAGCTCCAAGAGAAATCAAAGGAATTATTTCGCAGGGGATGATTTTAATGGCAGAGGATGCGACTGGGAAATTGGTTTTCATCTCTCCAAGTGAACAGTTTGCCGCGGGTAGTGTAATAAGATAAAATGCAACCAATCTTCTCTACGTGTTTGGTAGTTTTTTAAATTTATGGTCATAAATCGCTGATTTGAAAAATCAAACGCAGCCAATTTAAATTGATGCTTCGTTTATGATTCGTCTTTGGTGTTTTTTACCAATCCGATGCCCGAAACGAAAAATATTAAACCTATTATTCCTGCAACTATTAAACCGCGACTATCGTTGCTATGCTGCATAAAGCCATAGCCGGCATAGATTAAACCTGCAATTCCAAGTATAGTTAACACCGTGCCGAAAATTCTTTTTACGTTCATAATTTATTTTAATTAAATGCACTGGCAATATTAATGCCGTTTTTGTTTTTTGAACAGTGAATTTTAAATTAATAATGATTTATATCGAGGTTCGTTGGGTTTTGTAGAAGTTAAAGATGATGTTTAAGATTTTTGGAAGGCAAGTTTAGATAAATTACATTTTCATTTTTCGAAGCTTAAACCGTCTGAGTTTTGCCATCTATTTTTTTTTTAGTTGGGCAGCCATCCAAAACCCTGTTGGTTGCAAAAAGTCTTTTATCTGTGCTCCCTTTTCCAACGCGCTATTCTAACTTATTTTTACCAAACTCCGAGTCTATCTTTGGATGCAATGTACATTTTAGCAGTACTAGGGATGTTAAATGCTTGATAAAAGGCATCCATGTTATAAACAGGGCCATTAACCCTAAACATTGATGGGCTATGTGGATCTGTTTTTAATCGTACACGCTGTGCTTCATCTCTAGTTTTTACTCTCCAAACTTGGGCAAAACTTAAGAAGAAACGCTGATCGGGGCTCAAGCCATTAATCTTGTCATCGCCTTTCCCTTCATCCGTTAGCTTAAATGCATCATAAGCAATTTGCAGCCCACCAATATCTGCAAGATTTTCACCTAACGTAAGTTTTCCGTTTACATGTTGATTGTCTAGCATAGAAAACTTACTGTAGAAGGTAGCAACCTTATTTGCTTTAATATTAAACTTATCTGCGTCGGCTTTGGTCCACCAATCTTTAAGATTTCCAGATAAGTCATATTGCCTGCCTTGGTCATCGAAACCGTGCGTCATTTCATGACCGATTACCATCCCGATGGCGCCATAGTTTATCGCATCGTCTGCATTGAAGTCGAAAAATGGGAATTGTAAAATTCCTGCAGGAAATACAATTTCGTTAAAAGAAGGATTGTAGTAAGCGTTTACAGTTGGCGGCGTCATTTCCCACTGTGTCTTATCTACTGGTTTTCCTAACTTCTGTATCATTTCATTGAATGCATGTCTTTTAGCCGCCTGAATGTTTTTATAGTACCGATTTGGAGAAGTCGAGACATCATCAAAATTCTTCCACTTATTTGGGAAGCCAATTTTCTTAATAAATGCATTCAATTTTTCAATGGCTTTATCTTTGGTTTCAGGAGTCATCCAATCTAACTTTCTAATTCTGTCTTCGTAAACCTGCTGCAAATTATCAACCAGAGCAATCATTCTTTTCTTGGCCTCTGGTTTAAAATATTGTTCGGTATATAATTGACCTAACAGATCTCCTAAATTTGCATCGGTACTGCTAACAATAGCTTTCCATCGCTCAGTTGGTTCTTTTTGACCGTTTAATGTTTTGCCGAAAAACTCAAAACGTGCATCTCTAAATGCTTTTGGGAGCGCAGATGCTGCATCATTTAGCGCATCGAACTTTAGTTTAAGCTTCCAGTTTGCAATTGGTTCTGTTTTGATAAGCGCGCTTAATGTTTTGTAATAATTTGGTTGTCTCACTAGAATACTATCGGCTTTTATGCCCAGCTGAGTAAAAAGAGAAACCCAATTGATGTTCGGCGTTTGTTTTTGAAAATCAGCCACCAAGAACTTATGGTAATTTTTTTCTGGATCTCTAAGTTCTACCGGTGTGGAGTGAGATTTGGCGATCTTTGTTTCTAGCGCTAAAATTTTAGCTGCATCAGTCTTTGCAGCAATAGAATCTCCTGAAAGGGCAAAAATTTTCTGCACATACGCAACATAAGCCGCTCGAATTGTCTTTGCCTTCTGATCCTGATCCAAATAATAGCTTCTGTCTGGCAAGGTCAGTCCACCCTGTGAGAAAGTGGCAATACTTTGTGTACTCATTTTATCATCAGGATCTACCGAAAAGCCGAGTAAATCCCCAGATCTTCTGCTGCTACAATTTGCAATCAGACTCAGCAGTTGGGTAACATCGCTTACAGAATCTATTTTGTTCAAAAATGGAGTGACTGGTGAAATACCCAGTTGCTCAATGTTCACTGTATCAATACCACTATGGTAAAAATCGCCTACTTTTTGTTCGATGCTGCCTTCTGGAGAACGGCTGCCATAGGCGGTTATCAAAATTTTATTTAGGTTTTTGAAATTATCTTCCTGTAAAATATAGAACGAGCCCCAGCCAGTTTGCGTGCTAGGTATTTCAGTATTTTTTAGCCAACTACCATTTGCATACAGGAAAAAATTATCGCCGGGAGCTACAGTGGTGTCCATCCCAGTTTTATCGAAAAATACCGTTCGTAAGGTCACATTGCTAGCCTGAGGCTCGTCGGTCTTTTTATTATGACAGGAAACGATCAGTATCGTCGATGCAAGTAGAATGTTCTGAATAATTTTCATGGTATGTTTTAATCAAAAGCTAAGTTACAAAAGGTGAGATAAATTTGTGGGTTTTTTTATACCTTCAACAAAAAAAATAGACATGGAATATATTGGTTACGTAGTTTTAGTAATGGTGCTCATCATTTTATTGAGTTCTTTTGTAACGGTTAAGCAAGGAACAATAGCTGTTGTAACCGTTTTTGGAAAATACCGGCGGATGCTGAAGCCTGGTTTAAGCTTTAAAATCCCACTTATCGAGCAGATTTACTCTCGAATTTCGATACAGAACAGATCTGTAGAACTTTCCTTTCAAGCGGTTACTCAAGATCAAGCAAATGTATATTTTAAGGCGATGTTGTTGTATTCTGTGATTAACCAAGAGGAAGAAACAATAAAAAATGTAGCGTTTAAATTTGTGGATGCAAGCAATTTGATGCAAGCTTTAATTAGAACAATTGAAGGATCTATCAGGGCCTATGTGGCCACTCAAAAACAAGCGAATGTTTTGGCGCAACGAAATGAAATTGTATTGCATGTTAAGGAACAGATAGATCAAGTGTTAGATGGATGGGGATATCATTTACAGGATTTGCAACTTAACGACATCACCTTTGACGAAGAGATTATGCGTTCGATGAGTCGTGTAGTGGCTTCTAACAATTTAAAGGCGGCTGCAGAAAACGAAGGTCAGGCGTTATTGATTACGAAAACTAAGGGTGCGGAGGCTGACGGAAATGCAATAAAAATTGCTGCGACTGCAGAACGAGAAGCTGCACAGCTACGCGGGCAAGGAATCGCTTTGTTTAGACAAGAAGTTGCTAGAGGTATGAGCAGCGCTGCGCACGAAATGCAACAAGCTAATCTTGATACTTCTGTAATTCTTTTTACCATGTGGACGGAAGCAATCAAGCAATTTGCAGAATACGGGGAGGGAAATGTTATTTTTCTTGATGGCAGCACTGACGGAATGAATAAAACTATAAAAGAATTAATGGCCATGCAACTTACCCAAGGACAAATGGCAGAAAAATAACCTGTGCGATGCTAAGAATTTTTTTATAGCGCATAAAAATTAAAAAACGCCATGGCATTTACCATGGCGTTTTTTATTGTCGAGACGAAATAGAGCGTTTTACTTCTGGCCAAGGTTTAATACATAGTTACCAGATTGTTGCATCAAATCTCCCATAACATGCAAACTTTCATCCTCTATAAAATCAAAGCTATCGGCTTTTCCCGGCTTTGTATCTTTGTTAAGCTTAGGCAAACCTCTTGCGGCACGTAAATCATTTGCCCGCTCAAAAGACTTTACCTCTTGCGCATCTCGCTCGCCCTTAAGCTTTTGTTCGTTAAGAGTGACAGAGGTTTCATTTTCCCTTTTTTTCAATTCTACCATATCCTCCTTCAAGTATTTGAAACTTAAAGAATTTTCGATCCTTTGTTCGCTATTTTTCACCAAATTCGGTTTTATCATAGCTAAATTGGCTACGGGCTTAAAGTTAGAGCTAGGGATAGTGTCCCATGGCAGTGCAGATGGTTCTGTATCCTCCCCAATTTTATCCATAGGATAAACGGAAGGGAGAATCACATCTGGCGTAACGCCTTTATGTTGCGTACTGCTCCCGGCAACTCTATAAAATTTGGCTAGTGTTAAATTAATTTGACCCAGTTGCACATCTTTAGATGCTACGCCGGCTGGCGAAGTGCCAATGGTTTTATCTTTATTAATTAATGAAGCAAGTTTTTGAAGGATGCTCGGATTAACCAATTTATTTAAATCTATTGAAGACTGAACCGTTCCCTTGCCGTAAGTTTGTGAACCCATAATAACGCCTCTACCATAATCTTGAATGGCGCCAGCAAAAATTTCAGAAGCGGACGCGCTCAATCTATCCACAATAACGCCAAAGGGCCCGCTCCAAGATACACCTGGAGTATCGTCAGAATCGACTTCGATTTTCCCTCTCGCATCTTTTACCTGTACCACCGGACCTTGATCTATGAATAAACCAGTTAGAGAAATTGCTTCTACCAAAGAACCTCCGCCATTTCCACGTAAATCCATTACAATGGCATCTACCTTATCCTGATTTTTAAGGGTATCAATTAACAATTTAACATCTCTTGTGGTACTTTTGTAATTCTTATCACCGGCATTTAATGCCTTGAAATCTGCATAAAAAGCTGGCAAAGAAATCACTCCAATTTTATATTGTTTTCCATCGGTGGTAACTGTTTTCACCGTTTTTTTAGCAGACTGATCTTCTAATATAATTTTATCTCTTGTAAGCTCTACAATGGTAGGTTTAGAAGACATTTCTTTGCCGACAGGAATAACCTTTAAACGCACTTTGGTTCCTTTTGGACCTTTTATTTTGGTTACTGTATTGTCCAATCTCCACCCAACAATGTCTACAAACTCGCCGTTTCCTTGTGCTACTGCAATAATTCTATCCCCTGCACTTAATTGTTTGCTTTTAAATGCCGGTCCTCCCGGGATAACATCAGAAATTTTAACAACTTCATTCTCTAATTGTAACCTTGCACCGATTCCCTCAAAAGATCTAGACATTTCTTCATTAAACGCAACCGTATTAGATGGGTTAAAATAATTGGTGTGTGGATCGATGGCTTCCGTAAGGGCGTCCATTAAAATTTGGAAAACATCTTGATTGTTTGTTTTTAATGCTTGCGATTTTAAGTTCTCATATTTTTTTGTCAGGGTTTCTACATTTTTTGTTTCGGCAGTTCCTGCTAAATTTAGATTGATCAGTTCATACTTAACCCGTTTCTTCCATACATCATCTAGTGCTTGCGAAGAAACTGCCCATGGCATTTTTTCTCTGTCGTAAATAAACCTGTCGTCTTCGTTAAAATTATATTTATCCTTAATTTGAGCAGTTGAATAATTAAAATACTCATTTAAACGCTTTAAATACACGTTAAAAATATAAAATGGCGCACTCAAATCTCCGTTTTTAAAATCATCGTCTAATGTATATCTGTACTTCTCAAAGCCCTTGATATCAGACGCTAAAAAATAATTTCTCCCTTGATCTAGGGATTTGATGTACCTATCCAAAATGATGGACGATATAGAATCGTTGATTTGAATTTTTTTATAGTTGTAATTCTCTATCAAACCAACAACCTCTTTCATTACAAGCGCCTGCTGCTCATCTGGCATTATGTTTTTTACGCCATCTACCATAGTTTGTGGCTTTGGAGCGGCATTACATGCAAAAACTGCAGCGGTAAACAATACGAAGAATATTTTCTTTAACATTTGTTTAAATGATTTAAAATCCATTGTTTAATTTGAATAGCCAATATGATACCATTTTATTGAAAAACCAAAAAAGAGACAGCAATATTACCATCGCTGTGGTGAACGTCCTCTAACTAAAGATTTTAGTGGTTATCCGTATCGCATTGAACATTATAAGGGAAAATATGTTTGAATAGTGGCATAAAATAATTTAGCAAACTTAGTCTTTCAGTGCAAGTTTTCCTGCAATTGTTCTCCTTGCAGCACTAATTTCATCGCCAAATTGACGAGCGTTTTTTGCTTTTGCCAATGACTCGGCAGATTTTAGATCACGCAGTGCAAGGGAGAAATCCTTCTTCTTGATTTTAACCTGTACAACACCCAACAGGGACACTATAAATGAGTTTTGATTGCCGAGTTGTTTTGCCAAAATGCCTTGTTGTGTGTAAAACCACATAGATTGCGTGTATTTATTTTGTGCCAGTAATGTATTGCCGAGGAGGTTATAGGTGTTCATTAAACCAGGGGTACTGTGCAACTTAGAATAATTTTTAACGGCTACATTAAGTAGAATGTCTTCCGCTTCTTTAAAATTCCCGAGCTTAAAGTGCATGTCACTCATCTTAATGACTGCTTGGCCATACTTATTGTAGTTTTTAACTACGCTATATTCAAAGGCAGCTTTGCCAAAAAGGGGTAAAGCATGATTAAAGTCGCCTTTCTGTTCGAAACCTGTTGCTTCATCGTAGAGTGTATTGCCATCCGACAGATCATATTTGGAAATGGCGATGTTTATGGCAGTGCCACCGATATTCTGATCCTGAGAATCAAGCTTTTCGATACTTTGGGCAACTGCAGAAAAGGAAATCAACATCGCAATAAAAGCAGCGGCAATTTTCATCATGCAACAAAAATAATACTTTTGGCGAGCTTTTTTAGTTAAATACTTGTAAACTTCTATCAAAAGAAGCCCACACCATATAGGGGTGAGAATCGTAATGAAAGACATCGCCATTTGCCGAAATGCCAATAACGCCTGCGAAACCTTCCAATGACTTTAATTCTGCAAAAGATTTTCCGCAAGCTTCTTCTAAAGTTGCACCATCAGTAACTCTAATTACAATTTTTGCCGCTAATGCAGCGCTAACAATATCTTCTCCAACACCGGTGCAAGAGATACCCGCATATTGGTTTGCGTAATTACCTGCTACCGTTGCAGAATCGCTCACTCGGCAAGGAATTTCGAAACCTTTTCCTCCCGTAGAGGTTCCTGCTGCCAAATTTCCGTCAACATCGAGTGCAACGCAACCGACTGTACCCTTTCGCTCAAATTGATTCGACTTTTCTTGGTATTCAGCTTGGCGTATCGGGGTGATTGGATTAAAATAAGAATGTCCGTTCTCACGGGCGTAATTTTGTGCACCTTGTCCACTCAAAACCTTATCTTCTTCCTCCAACAACAGCTTGGCAACTTGTACAGGATTTTTTATGTCTTCTACATTTATTACACCGCTAAACTTTTCAGTTTTGCCATCCATTAGTGAAGCGCTTAAGCGAACTTTGCCATCGCTCTGAATTTGGGAACCTATGCCTGCATTAAACAATTCATTGTCTTCTAATAAAGAAACCGTATAAACAACTGTTTCTATTGCAGAATGGGTTTTTAGGAACTGATGGCCCGAGGTAACAATTTCTGCCAAAGCATCTTGTTTGGCTTTTTTGGTGGATTGATTGGTGGAAGATTCGCTAAAAAACCCTCCATGAATAATAAGTTTCATTTTTTAAAATAACTAAATGCCTAATCTACATGAATAACTTTCGGATGATGGATAACTAAACTATGATCCGAAAGGTCGTAAAAATCTCCTTCGCCCATTACATGAACAACCATGTTTTTAATCGAAACCGGTTGACCCATTTCTACATCGGTCAAATTTGTATCGGTCATTTGGTGGCCATCAACTAGTATTACCATCCCAGAACCAATCGCTTCCATTCTATGTCCTTCTATAATGCATAATCCGGTGTCTTCGCCGAGTCCGATGCCTAAATTACCTGGGTTGCTCGCTACCGCATACAATAATCTTCCAATTCTTCCACGCTGCACAAAGTGGGTATCTACAATAACATCATCTATAAAACCTAAGCCACCGGTTATTTTCACTTCTCCTTTTAGCAGGGCTTCTTTGCTGCTGCCCTGATAAATCATGTTTTTAGAGCTTGCCGCAGCACCGGCAGAAGTCCCTGCGATGACAACAGGTTCAGTTCTATACTTATCGAGCAATATTTGATGTATTTTCGTTCCCCCAAAAATAGAGGAAAGGCGCAGTTGATCTCCGCCGGTAAAAATAATCACTTCGGCAGCTTCAATACGGCTGGCATTTTCCTCGCTATTGGCTTCCTCTCTGCTGGCAATGTTTAGTACACCAAGATTATGTACGTCGAGTTGCGCAAAAGCTTTTATGTATTCTTCACCCACTTTTTCGGGCATTAGTGAAGCAGTAGTAATTATTTCAAAACGAGAATCCGTGTCTTTAATGGATTCGGTCGCAATTCGTTTCAAGATACCCCGCTCAAAAAAATTCATGTTTTCAGGCAAACCAAACTGTGTTTCGGCAAAACTTCCTGTATTAATTGCCCCTCCAATAATGATGAGTTTGCCCTTTATATTCATGTTTTGAGTATTGTGTTTTTATCAAAAAGCTCAAATATATAAGGTTATATCAAAAAAGCACAAGTTTTTTAGCCAAAACTTTAGATTGCTTCAAAACAATGGAGAAATAACGTGTGTTTATACGGAAATTGTGGTTGCGAAGCATTCGTTTTTAGTTTTTATCCAATTTTTTTAGATAGATGCGCTATTTGATAAATATTGTATAATTTACAGTCGAAATTTATGGAGAGAAGCGAGTTTTTTTTCCTCGTAAATTTTATGCAGAAGCTTTGAGAAATGGGATAAATAAAAACGTATGAAAATATCTAAAATACAGGTACTAAGAGGTCCTAATATATGGTCAGTTAATAGAAAAAATTTAATCCAAATGCGTTTGGATTTAGAAGAGCTAGAGCAACGGCCCACCAATTTAATTGATGGTTTTGGCGAGCGTTTAGAGAAGCTGATCCCAAGTATGTTTACACACCGGTGCTCTAAGGGAGTAGAAGGTGGGTTTTTTGCTAGGGTTAAAGAAGGGACGTGGATGGGCCATGTGATAGAGCACATTGCTTTAGAAATACAGACCTTGGCAGGAATGGAGACAGGATTTGGAAGAACTCGAGAAACAAAAACGCCAGGTATTTATAATGTCGTATTTAGTTATGTAGAAGAGAAAGCGGGTGCTTATGCTGCAGAAGCTGCTGTAAAAATTGCGGAGGCGCTTATAGACAGTATCGACTATGATTTGGCTTACGACATACAGCGAATGAAAGAGTTGCGCGAAGCTGAGCGTCTTGGGCCAAGTACGGGATCTATCGTAGAAGAAGCGGTAAGGAGAAATATTCCTTGGATAAGGTTAAATAAAAACTCTCTCGTGCAACTTGGATACGGAAAGAATCAAGTTAGATTCCGTGCCACCATGACCGAAAAAACGAGTAGCATTGCCGTCGATCTAGCTGGCGATAAAGATGAAACAAAGCGACTGCTAACTGAATCTGCCATTCCAGTGGCTGATGGCGTAACATTATCTAATTCTGAGGAGTTAGAAAATGCGGTTCAAAAACTCGGTTTTCCGCTGGTGTTTAAGCCTTTGGATGGAAATCATGGTAAGGGAGCTACCATTAATGTTAAAACAATGGAAGGTGCTTTTGCAGCTTTTGAGTATGCCAAAACATATTCCCGTCGCGTAATTATAGAGAAGTTTATAGCCGGATTTGATTTTAGAGTGTTAGTGATCGATAACAAAATGGTTGCAGCAGCACAAAGAGATCCTGCGCACGTAAACGGCAACGGCATCCATACCATCCAACAACTTATCGATACAGAAAATGAAGACCCAAGAAGGGGTTATGGCCATGAAAATGTACTTACAGAAATTTCTGTAGACAGAGATACATTAGATCTACTGGCAAAGAAAAACTATACACTAGAAACTGTGCCCGAGAAGGGCGAGATCATCTATTTAAAATCTACCGCAAATTTAAGTACGGGAGGCACTTCCATAGATGTAACAGATTCTGTACATCCGCAAAATGTCTTTATTTGTGAGCGTATTTCCAGAGTTATCGGCTTAGATATTTGCGGGATAGACATCATGGCGCAGAACCTTACACAGCCTCTAAAAGAAAATGGAGGTGTTGTTTTAGAGGTAAATGCTGCTCCAGGTTTTAGAATGCACCTTGCCCCGAGTGAGGGCTTGCCAAGAAATGTTGCCGCAAAGGTGATAGACATGTTGTATCCTCCAGGCAAACTGGTTAAAATTCCAATTATTGCGGTAACAGGTACAAATGGAAAAACCACCACAACCAGGTTAATCGCCCACATTGTGCGAAGCAACGGCAAGCGTGTAGGTTATACGACTAGCGATGGGATTTATGTGCACAATACCATGTTAATGCAGGGAGATACCACTGGTCCGGTGAGCGCTTCCTTCATTCTTAAAGACCCAACGGTAGAATTTGCAGTATTGGAAACTGCCCGAGGTGGTATATTGCGCTCGGGCTTAGGTTTTGATAGCTGCGACATAGGCGTGGTGACAAATATTCAGGAAGATCATTTAGGAATATCTGACATCCATACTTTAGACGACCTAAAAAGGGTGAAGGAAGTAGTCATTGGTGCCGTGAGAAGGAAAGGTTGGGCGGTTTTAAATGCTGATAACGGCTATTGCGTAAAAATAGGTCGCGAAGCGAGGTGTAATGTCGCTTACTTTAGTATGGATGAAAATAATCCAATTATAAAGGAACATTGTAAAAAAGGCGGTGTAGCCGCTATCTATGAAAACGGATTTATAACCGTTAAAACCGGAGATTGGAAACTTAGGGTAGACCGCGCTACACACGTTCCTTTGACCTTTGGTGGAGCTGTTAATTTTATGATACAAAATGTATTGGCCGCAACTTTATCTGCCTATTTGTGGGGTTATAAGCCCGAAGATATCAAACTAGCTTTGGAAACCTTTATTCCTTCTGCCGCACATACTCCCGGTAGGATGAATGTTTTTAGGTTTAAGGATTTTAACATCTTAGTCGATTTTGCCCACAACCCTGATGGCTTTTTGGGTGTCAAATCATATTTGCAAAGCGTAGAAGCGACAAAACACATTGGCATTATTTCTGGTACCGGCGATAGACGCGATGAAGACATTAGGGAAACAGCAAGAATCTCTGCACAAATGTTCGATAGGATTTACATCTGTCAGGAAAAATATATGCGTGGCAGGGAGCAACAAGAACTGATTGATTTATTAACGGAGGGTATAAAGGAAGTAAATCCTGACAAAGAAATCATCATTATTAATAATAGCAAACAGTGTTTAGAACAGGCTACAGACCACGCTGAAAAGGGCGCTTACATTACAATTTTGAGTAATACAATAGATAATGTCATTCAAAAAGTGACAGAATATTTAGATGTAGAGTTAGAAAGTTAAAAAGTTATTTCACCAAAAAGCCCCGTTTAGCTTATCCAAACGGGGCTTTTTATTTATAAATTACTTTATTTCTCAGCGTCTCTGAGCGCTTTTATTTTATTGTGAGAGCTGTCTAATCCGGTTTTCTGCTCGAAAATGAGGTCTCTAATATTCGCAGGAATTTCTTCTTCTAAAGCCATCTTATAAGCATGTTGCGCAGCGTCTTCTCCTGTTTCGCAATTGTTCAAAACAGACTGGCGATCATGTCCGGTAAACATGGCTTTTACATCCATCCAACCTCTATAAATTTTACCAGAAGCAGTAGTACCAGTTTCAATGTCTACGCCCAATGCGGCAACTTCCGTAGCTAAAGCCATCTTATATTTCTGAGATTCAGAAATCATTGTTAAAAAAAGCGATTTCAAGTCTTCATCACCCTCTTTTAGTTCTTGTCGGCCAGTTTCGTAACCCTTAATTCTATCATTATTGATTTTTACCAAATCATTTAAAACTTCAGCTGTTTTCATCTTTTAATTTTCTCCTACAACACCGCGTTTATTAAAAGGTTTGTTTTGCTATTTGTATCGGAGTGAATAAATATGCGCTTACTTTACAGAAATATTAGTTAGGTTCTTTAGTGGAAGATAACCTAAATGCATTTGATCTCTTGCAGCGCCGTTATTAGCGGTTATCTTAAGTTTAAATTTCGACTTTATCTCTTTCGAAAGGACATCATTTATTTCAAAGATATCGTCTATGTCCACACCGTGTTTGTCATCTATGTGAGATACGGCTCCGCTGAAACCCACATTTTTATAAAAATTTGTTTCTTTCGCCTGTTTAATGGCGTCTGCTTTTGTCGGTGCTGCCAATAACATTTTAAAGTGCGCCTCATCGAAAACGTTTTTTATGTAGCCGCCAAGATTGATAAAAAAAAGCTGCGTTTCGTTTATAACTTCTTCAGTAGCGGCAACTACTTTTACATCATAACCGTCAACCGTTGTTACTTGTTGCCAAGCATCTATGTGGATTTTTCCGTTTGCTTCTGGCCAAAAAGCGTGCATAGAGGACACCAATTGAATTAAGCTTTCTGCGATACCGAAAAAAACGTCGTGCTGCTCAGTAAGCCTACCTTTTGGTGTACAGCCCAGCATCATCATATACAATTTCGGTTCATTCATACATTCTTAGTTGTTTATGCCGTCTAATCGATTAAATAAAAAATGGAAATTTATTTATAGGTGATCGGATCAAGTTCTCGAATAATTGGTGCTTTGAAATTAAATATAGTCAAATCTGTAGTTGTCGGACAGAAAAAGCTTAAGAGATGGTATTGACGCTAATATTAAAACTTATTTGGCGGATTTCACCTCCAACCAGAACTGTTATTTTCGCTTGCCAAGTGCATAATCTATTCCACCTAACAGGTTTTTTAAAAAAACTGGGTCGCTGTAAGTTTCATCGGTATGGCCCATTGCAGTGTAAAACATTCTTCCTCCCTCAAAATTTTGATACCAGCTGAAAGGGTGAATAGCACCATTTTTTCCTCCTTCGTAACTTTTTTCATCAATGGTAATCAGCACGTGAATTCCTGGTTTTATCTCCTTAAAATTATAGAGTTCATCTTTATGCATCCAAACAGAATCGGTAAAAAATTTTGTAGAGGGATGGTTTTTATCTTTAATAACAAACCTAGCTTCTTGGATTTGTGGATGACTTAAAAAACGCGCACCAATCATTTCGCCATACCAAGGCCAGCCATATTCGGTATCGGTAGCAGCATGTATGCCTACAAACCCGTGTCCGTTTTTAAAGTAATCTTCAAAAGCTTTTTGTTGTGCGTCGTTCAAAACATCACCCGTGGTGCTCAAGAAAATAACTGCAGCATATTTTTTTAAGTTTTCGGCGGTAAATACATCGGCGTTTTCTGTGGTATCGACAGCAAAATTGTTTTCAGTACCCAATTTCATCAAGGCTAACTTTCCTTTGGGAATAGATGCGTGGCGAAATGCAGTTGTTTTAGAAAACACAAGTACACGGACGTTTTTCTGTGTGTTAGTTCTTGTTGTGCTACAGCTTTGGAACAGAAAAGTAAGTGCAACCAAGCATAATACTTTTGCGGCATAATTTAAGGTTAGAGACATGTCAATGGTTTTTTCTGACCAATCTACGAAAACTCTTTAATTATTTCCGCACATCTAATTTCAATTTGTTCTGTAACGGGTGCGAATAATTTATCATCAAAGTAAGGGTCGGTTACATCGCCTGTGTTCAGAAACAGTTTTATTTTTTCAGTTTCATTTTTAGACGTGGCTAAGCGTAAAAGATCTTTGAAGTTATTTTTATCCATTGCAAAAATCAGATCGAACGCTGCGAACATGCTGGAGTTAAAGTGCTGCGCGCGCTGTTGGCTGATGTCATACCCCTTTTTTTTAGCTGCCGCAATACTTCTATGATCAGGCGCTTGCCCCAAATGCCAGTCGCCCGTGCCAGCAGAAGAAATCTGCCAATTTAATTTTTTATCAACAGCAAGTTGTTTTAAAATACCTTCTGCCAAAGGTGAGCGGCAGATGTTGCCGAGACAGACCATTAGGATTTTCATTTTAGCAGCAAGTAATGTCTAAGGTAAAATTTATGGCAAGTCAAATTGGCTAGTGATTTTTTTATACTTATTTATAAACGCTTTTAACTGTAAATATCATTCAAAATCTTCGCAAGGCGGACACCTGCTTTTAGCAACTGTTGATTTAAAGGAGCAATAAAATCGAAATTATAACGATAGCTGAGTTTTGCATTGTCGGGAGTTTTCGCATAAATCTGATTGCATAACAGGTACGATTCGTATACATCTTGTTTTAAACTCGTATGTTGCCAATTGTAAAGTTCAATTGGAGACAAGTGGTTAATTGCATCTGCGTATTCGGTGTAGCTTAATTGTTGAAAATCTACCAGATCTGAATCCCAAATGCGATGGAGATTTGATTTTTGCCCAAACCAGGTCACGTAAACGTTATTTCCGCCTTTATCGTCTTTGCGTGCGGTATGCATTGGCTGATGTAAATCTCCTACAAGGTGAACCAACATCCGCATGGCCAATTGTTTTTGGCTAACGGTGCTCGTTTTATCTTTTAATACCTTAATCATTTCTGGTATTTTATTGTAAACGTTTGGCATCTTCTCAGTTTCTAAGTAATTAAAAACCTGGCTCTGATCTAAACCTGCGGCCAGATTGACGTAGTGCCAGCTGCCTAAATAATTAAAGTTAGAATCAGATTTTATAAAATCTGCCCAGTTCGCAGCTATGGCTAGGCTTTCGTATCCTAAAACACCTTTAACTCCTTTTTTGGCTTTGTTGCTAAGGTAAGATTCTGCAATTTGGCCAACAATTCGATGGCCCAAAACACCCCAAGCAGCAGCTTTAAATGGAAGATAGCTGC
Organism: Pedobacter sp. UYEF25; assembly: GCF_054061655.1. Taxonomy (NCBI): domain Bacteria; kingdom Pseudomonadati; phylum Bacteroidota; class Sphingobacteriia; order Sphingobacteriales; family Sphingobacteriaceae; genus Pedobacter; species Pedobacter sp. UYEF25. The sequence continues at coordinate 40,578 of NZ_JBSSEL010000019.1, forward strand.
ATAGGACAAATACAAAAATATAGGATATTTTTTTCATACTTCTTTAAAGTGATTTTTGAACACAAGTAATTTTTTGCTTCAAATTTAGTGTAATCTCCCGTTGGTCTGTGGTGCTTACCAAAATTATTACATTGGAATCTGCTTTCTTAATAAAAAAAGATCTTTCGTACCGACCAATTCTATAACAGCCAGATATTTTTTGCTTGAAATCGGCATGCGTAAAAGTTCCTCCCAAAGACAATGTGTCATTTTTCACCGCATATACACCCTTCACAAACTCCTTCCAAACGCCTTTGTTAAAGCAAGAATCTTCATAAAAATTTACCTTGCTATAAGTGGTTAAATCAAGATAAAAAGAGTCACAAGTAAATTTAAAACCATGCTTAGTAAAAGTTTTCAGCCGACTGCTAAATGCAACGGAGTCTTCATTCCATTTTCCCTGCATAGAAAGTTCGCCTTTACCCTGAATATTCGGTCGTCGAACGCAGCTTGCCAATAAGCCAATGCAAACACTTAGAAGTATTGCCCCAAAAATCCCGCGTTTGCATATAACGAATTGTTTAGAAATTGTAGTTGTTATCTGTTGTTGCAACACTAGGTTAATAGTTAGTTGGTGGGAATTGAGAAAAATATTGTTTAGCCTGATTGGTAGCCTTTAACACGAACATTAAGAAACCAATTGCAAAGATAACATAGAAAATAGCGCTAAAAAATCCTGCAAAGGCATAAATGGATGGTAAATTTTCCATTGGCAAAGATCCGGTATTTGAAAAAACAGGAAGTATTCTATAAAAGATCGACATTAAAGCACTAAAGCCCGAACCCAGAGTTAGTAAAATAGCATCAATACCTTTAAACTTAAGTAAAAGATAGACACAGGTTCCAAAAACTAAAAATTGTGATACAATAACGGCGAAAGCCAAAAGTACGTCTGCGATAGAATTGCCCATTTCGATTGATTTATCGTTCAATTTATTAAAATTATTCGGCGTTCAATTTTATATTGTCAAACAAAAATAGAGCAACGCTATTAATTTTTATAAAGGGGGTTTATTATGCCATAATGACTATTTATTTTAAACTTCCAACCATCTCTTCTGGTTTTACCCACTCATCAAATTCTGCAGTGGTAAGTAGCCCAAGTTCTACGGCAGCTTCTTTTAACGTTTTGTTTTCCTTATGCGCTTTCTTTGCTATTTTAGCAGCATTCTCATAACCAACATGCGGGTTTAATGCCGTAACAAGCATGAGGGAATTCTGTAAATGTTTGGCAATTTCTGGCTCATTTGCTAAAATACCGATTGCACAGTTATCGTTGAAAGACACACAAGCATCGCCAATTAAACGCGCCGATTGCAATACGTTTGCGGCGATAACAGGCTTAAAAACATTAAGTTCAAAGTGGCCTGTTGCGCCACCAATCGATACGGCAACGTCATTTCCAATGACCTGCGCGCAGACCATAGTCATTGCTTCTGGTTGCGTAGGATTTACCTTGCCAGGCATAATGGAAGAGCCTGGTTCGTTATCTGGAATAATAATTTCGCCAATTCCACAACGAGGCCCAGAACTTAGCATACGGATGTCGTTCGCAATTTTCATGAGGGAAACAGCAGTGCGTTTTAAAGCGCCAGAAAGTTCTACCATCGCATCATGCGCCGCCAACGCCTCAAATTTATTCGGGGCAGTAACAAAAGGCATCCCAGTCAATGCTGCTATTTTTTGTGCCACTAAAACGTCATAACCCTTAGGCGTATTTAGTCCTGTTCCTACCGCTGTACCACCCAAAGCTAGTTCTGCAACCATTTCAAGCGCATTCTTTATGGCCCGGATAGAATTGTTAATTTGTTGTACATAACCAGAAAACTCTTGACCAAGCGTTAAAGGGGTGGCATCCATAAAATGAGTACGGCCAGTCTTTACGATTGAAGAAAACTCTTCTACTTTTTTTCCTAGAGTATCTCTAAGTTTTTCTAACCCTGGTATGGTATTCTCAACGGTTAATTTATAAGAAGCGATGTGCATTGCCGTTGGAAAGGTATCATTGCTCGATTGAGATTTATTTACATCATCGTTTGGATGAAGTATTTTTTTATCGTCAGAAAGTTGTCCGCCGTTTAAAACATGTGCACGATTTGCTATCACTTCATTGCCATTCATATTGCTCTGCGTTCCAGAGCCTGTTTGCCAAATTACTAACGGAAACTGCTCGTCTAACTGGCCAGCTATTATTTCGTCACAAGCCTTGCCAATAAGAGTGGCTTTTTCGTTAGAAAGCACACCAAGTGCTGCGTTAGCTTGCGCGGCAGCTTTTTTTAAATAGCCAAAAGCATGCACAATTTCTTTCGGCATAGATCCTTCTGGTCCTATTTTGAAATTCTTTCTAGAGCGTTCGGTTTGGGCGCCCCAATATTTATCTGCGGGCACCTGTACTTCGCCCATGGTATCGTGTTCTATTCTAAAGCTCATGTTGTAATTTCTTAACAATGGTAACTGTTGCAAATCTAGCTTTTTTACCTCCGTTAAATGTAACGTCATCGTTATTTATGGGTGATTTAGAAAACTATTTTGGCTGCATGCTTAACAGTGTTTCGTATAAATTGATGTGCGCTTCTGCAACTATATTTTCTGAAAAATTGGTTAATACGGTAAGTCGAGATTGTTTTTCAAGTTCTGCTCGTTTTGGGTGATGATACAACCAAGCGATGCCTGCTGCCAAATCTTCTGCATTTTCATACTCTGCCAGATAGCCATTTTGTAAATGATGAACCATATCCGGTATTCCACCAGTTCTAAATGCAATAACTGGCGTAGCGCAGGCAAGACTTTCCATTACCGTATTTGGGAGATTGTCTTCTAGCGAAGGTGTTATAAAAGCATCTGCTGCAGAATAGCATTTTGCCAAGTGATCATCTTTAGTTATTGTTCCTAAAAATAAAGTTTTAAAAGGAAATTTTGGCATTTCGGCGTTTTCTTTGTTTCCAAAGATGACCAGCTCAATTTCATCACAGTTTACGTCTGCTTTATGCGACAGAATTTCTAGCGCCTCTAAAAGGTAGGGTGTTCCTTTGTGTTTGTCGTTTTTAGAAGGCATAAAACCGCTCAACAGGACAAACTTTTCTGGTTTGATTTTAAATATTTTCCTCGCCTCTTTTTTTACGTAGGGTTTAAAAATATCGGTTTTAAGGGTATTTGGTATTACTGTTACGGCGCGGGTTCCAAGCAAACTACTAAACTTTATAGAGCTAGCCATCCAACGACTAGGCGCAATAATGTGGAAATTCATTTTTCCGTAAGCGTTTTCCTTTCTTAGCCATGTTTTATGAGACGCGTCGTCTTTTCCACTCAGTTTTAATATTGGGCAATTTCCACATTGACGATGGAATTTTTCACAACCATAACGCACATGGCAGCCGCCCGTAAATGCGTTGCTATCGTGAAAAGTCCATACAATTGGCTTCTCAAGCTCATCAAGCGCTGCGAGAAATTTTGGCGTTAAAAAGCCGTGGTTTACCCAGTGAAGGTGGATGACATCTGCATTTTTAACTTCTTTATGGTTTTTGATAGAACGACCAAACCACTGCAAGCTGAAAGGGGTTTTTAGAGATTTGCTTAACCATTTAGATAAATATCGCTCAGAGAAAATATTAAAGATTGCCCAAGCTTTTTGAATAAGTGTTTTACTAAAGGTGTCGATTGATGCATCTTGGCTAAACTTATAAAAGACCATTACCTTAGAATCTATTCCATTTGCTTTCAAGGCGTTGCTAAGTCGTACGCAGGCCCTGCCTGCTCCGCCATTTGCATCATATGTGTTGAGGTGTAGGACTTTCAAATCAGACAAAAATACAGTTAAATGTACTAGGCTGTAAATTAATAATTATTGCCATAAACAATGATAACGAAATCAAAGTGATTTTATTGGAATGACAGTTTGAGGAAATGGAAATCCGTCAAATGCCGCAAATGTCTGCTTAAAAATCAAAAGCACGCAATTGTCAAAATTTCCGTTTCTTTGTTTTTCGAAGCAGAACAAGATGGCAAACTTATTAACCGATAGACAATTTTGGGTAAATTATTGGGAAAGTAAGAGAGGATTGGCAATCAAGCTTCCTTATAATTATCTTTTTCATCGGCAGTTGGCCCAGGTTATTAAAGAGAATAAAATAGAGTCTGCTATTGAACTTGGAGGATTTCCTGGCTATTATGCCGTTTTTTTAAAGAAATATTTCCAGTTAGAGGTAACGCTGCTCGATTATTTTGTACATCCGCCGGTTATTAATCAATTGTTGGAGAAAAATGGACTTTCAGCAAAAGACATCAAAATTATAGAAACGGACTTATTCAATTATCAAACAGATAAAAAATATGGCTTGGTATTAAGCTGTGGGCTGATAGAACATTTTAACGATACGGCTGACATTATAAACCGTCATATTGCTTTTTTAAAGCCCGGAGGTATGCTGTTTATCACGCTACCAAATTTTAAAGCAGTTAATGGTTGGTTTCAAAAAAAGTTTGATAAAGAAAATTACGACAAGCACAATATAGATAGCATGAATTTGGAGCTTCTAAAATCCATTTGTGAGGAAGCTGGATTGAAAGATGTTGAAGCAAGCTATTTTGGGAAATTTAGTGTTTGGCTAGAAAATGAAAAAGAAAAACCTATAAGTGTTCGCATGCTTAAAAAGTTGGTTTGGATTACAGGAAAAGTATTTACTAGAATTATTCCAACAGAACGCAAAAGTTTGTCCCCTTATATTGTTTTAACGGCGAGGAAGTAAGGAGGTTTTGAAGGTGGAGGGTTGAAGGTTAAATAGTGTCATCCTGAGCCTGTCGAAGGACTTTCGAGTTGTCTTAAATAGATTTTAAAGGTCCTCGACACGCTCAGACTGACATGAATTTTTTTCTCATAAATAAACTAACCTGCCTTCTTATAAACTCCAAACTCACTTAGCGTTATGCAAACTGGCGAGTTTGTGATATTCAATCTTACTTTAGATGTGGTTACAGGTTGCTCTAATTTAATCAATCTTTTTGCGCCGATACTTGTGCCATCGTAAATTTTCTTCCACGCATTGTTTTCCCATACCTCAATCGTAAAAGCTTCAATCCGCTGACCTAAAGAAATATATTCTTGTAAGCTAATAATGTCAAAAGTTTTTGGTGATTTTAAATCAAGAGTCAAGCCGCCTTGATGGATTTTATCTGCGGTTGCCCAATAGGTTTCTTTATTGTTGTCGAGCACTCGTTTTGCGCTAAAGTTATTTCCTCTAACATTACTTGCTGTAATGGTTGCATTTTTGGCAAGATTACCTGCAAAAGTATTTTTTACCATATCGCCAAAAGTTTTTAAGGAAGCTACATCGTCTGCATGTAAAAGGCCACGTGTATCTGGCGCTAAACCTAAATCTAAGCCGGCTCCCCGCCCCACACTTTTTAGGTATAAATCAAAAAGTTGTTCAGGTGTTTTTGGTTTTTCCGTAGGATGAAAAAACCAGCCTTGCCTTAACGGAACATCACATTCTGCTGGCATCCAAAATTTGCCATTTCTAATGCCTTCGGGGCTTTGCGGATAATTAGCCTGTCCCGGAACGGCTACATTTTTACCTTCAGGAGGCATGGGTGTAAAAGTTTCCCAACTGGTTGCTGCCGCGTTGCCTTGTTCATTTCCTACCCAACGGATGTCTGGTCCAACATCGCTAAAAATATTGGCCATAGGCTGCATTTTTCGGGTTATTGCCCAGGTATTTTTCCAATCGTAATAAGTAGTGTTGTCAATCGATCTACTTTCTTTGGCTCCGCCATAATAGCCATCGCCACCGTTTGCACCATCGTGCCAGCTCATAAATAATTGGCCATAATTGCCATATAATTCTTTTAGCTGCGCTTGATAAATGGCCAAATATTCTGAAGTGCCATACTTTGGATTATTTCTATCCCACGGGGAACAATAAACGCCAAACTTTAAGCCATTTTTACGGGCTGCTTGCTCAATTTCTTTCACCATATCTCCTTTTCCTTTTCTAAAAGGACTTTTACTGATGTTATAGTTTGTTGTCTTAGTTGGCCAAAGCGCAAAACCGTCATGGTGTTTAGCCACAAGTATAATCCCTTTCAAACCCCCGGCCTTTGCCGCTTCTACTATTTGGTCGGCGCTGAAATTTGTAGGATTAAATAACTTTGGATCTGCATCGCCAAAACCCCACTCTTTGTTTTCGAAAGTGGTAGGTGTAAAATGTATCAGGCCATAAATCTCTAAATTGTGCCAAGCCAGCTGTCTGTTAGATGGTGTTGCACCATAAGGTTTTGGTGGAGTTTGCGCCCAAATGTTAAGAGAAATAAACAACAAAAAGAGGAGGCAAGATTTCATGAGATTTAGGTTAGGGAAACTAAAATACAAAAAGTTATCAAGTTACTTAGAAAAATAGCGCGCGATTCGTTCTCTAACGAAGCGTTTTACACGAGAGACAAGATTTCCTTTTCGCTTTGCTAGAAAATTTTTGATAATTTGATACGCTTTTTTATCTTCTGCAATTACTGATGGAAATTGTGTAACAGGCCTTGGATTGATGATGACATTATAAATTTCGTTTATGCCAGAATGAACCCCGGAACCGTCGTGCCCAATATTCTGTACTAAAGATTTGGAAGGATTTAAAGTTAATCCGCCTTTTAAAAAAACAGACGCATACCACCTAATGGCCCAACTGTTGTTCTTGCCAGATTTAAATTCCAACATTTGTTTCCAAAAATTCATGCTTCCATCAATCGAGAAAGCATTTCTCTTTTCTTTATCAAATTGGCCTATCAGCGTATCTATATTAGGTTCGAAATTTACCCAGGCTCGTTTCCAGGTTGCCCATCCCCAACTAGTGGCCGCTCGATAGAAAAAAGTTTCAGGTAGACTGTGCGCTAACAGGCTTCCACTAGGCGCAGTACTGTCTGGTAGATGATACATGTATGCGCCGATATGCATCACTTTTTCGTCGGTTCTGTAGCGATAAAGCGCATCATTAAAGTAAGCTAAGGTATGCGGAGAGGTGACCAAATCATCCTCAAAAACAATCACCTGACCATAGTCGTTTACCAATTGGTTTACACCAGAAATGATCGCATTCGCCAAACCCATATTATGGTCGCGGAGGATGATTTTTATCGATTTAAATCCCTCAACTGCTGAAATGATACTTCTCACTTCAGCAACTTTTTCTTCTTCTTTTTTAGACTTTGCACCGTCGGCAAAAATGAACAATCTGCTATTTTCAGCTAAAGTATTTTGTTTTAAAAATTTGAGCGTACGCAACGTATGCTGCGGACGGTTATAAACGAATAAGGCAATTGGTGCTAGATTCTGCATTTGAAATAAGCAACGAAAAATTTAGAAAATATGAAGGTTACTGTCTGATGTTTTCGTTAAAACGGTATATGCGTTTGCAAATTGCTCTTGCTTATTTTTCCCCAAAAATTGACCAAGTGTTTTTTGAAGAAAATACTCAGTCTCTATTTTTAGGCTTTTAACAAGAGATTTTGGCTGGTTTTTATTAACAAATTCGTTAAACTTAACCGTTTCAGGCCTGGTCATGGATATTTTATCTGTTAAAATTTCAAACCCCTCGCTCTTAAGCAAAAACCTTAAAGAAGTGGGCGTATACATGTTAATGTGGCCGTAATTTAAAAAGTGTTTCATTCTATTGTCTACCCCAAACCTGTAGTCTTTTGGAACCTCTACCACTATATATTTAGCCACGCGCTTTAATTCTCTCAACAACAAACGTTCATGTTCTACATGTTCTAATACATGCGCCAAAATAATCAGGTCGAAACTATTGTCTTCGAAAGGAAGTTTGTATCCATCGAATGTTTGCGCAGTTTTTAAATGTTGGAGCTTACGACTTAACATTAAATCTACGCCGCGCTGGGCAATTTCTACAGCATGTAGTTCTGGTGCAAAACGCCATTCATCTAGGTAATGTAATATGCTGCCATCGCCTGCACCAACCTCCAACACTGTCCTCGGACTTATCGCTTTGCAAACTTCTACAATGTTTTGTGCTTTATACTTCGCACCCAGCATTCTCCAAGTGGTATCGGTATTTGTGTAAAAGTTGTTGTAGGCAACTTTAATGTTTTCAGTTAAGTCCATCAACGATTAAATATCTAAGCAATTTATTGGTTTGTAAAAAACCGATGTAGCTTTCTCGTAAAATAAACCAGGCGAAATTCCGCTGAAACTTAACTCCTTAAAACCATGTTGTTTTAAAAAAATTCTGGCCGGATTGTAAACCTCACGTTCGCTATCGTCTAAAACGATTACGCCGCTGGGAGATAGGGCATCTACACTGTATTTACAGCAATTAACTCGGTCTCTACCGTCTACAATAATAATATCGAATTTCTTATTTAACGATTTTGCTTTTTTTGAGTAGTCGCCATCTCGCTCTAATTTGCAGAAAATAATTTCGGCGTTCGCCGGATTTTTTTTGCTTACCAGATCGAACCAATCTTTATCATGCTCAACCGATGTAACAGCATCTGCCCTTTTGGCGTAAAATTCTGTAGAACTTCCCGAGCCATATTCGAAAACGGTTAGTTTTTTATTAATCCTATAACGAATAAAATCGATGAAGGAATAGGTTACCCAAGGCAGCGCATAACCGTCTGCATCTACGGCCTGCTTTTTATCAAAAGCTGTAAACCAGCCAATGCTTTTTAGGTACCCTTTGTGGCCAAAAGATAACAATGCTTTTAATCTGGCTGGCTTCTCTATGAGTTCGGCCAATGCTTTTATGATCCTCAATTTTTAATTATTTTTTTAAATAGGTCTACCAAAAATAAAGATTTTATCATCAACAACCCTTGAAATCTGGTTTTTGGAATGAGCAAAACGTAAAATGTAGAAGTTATACATGCTATCAAAGTGGCGATGGATGCGCCAATGCCCGCATATTTTGGAATAAGCCATAGGTTTAGCAGCACATTAATCAGCGCACCTGCAGCAGTTCTATAAAAGGAGATTTTGGTATATCCCTCCGCAACCAAATATTGGCCACTGGCAACACCTAAAAAAACAAATATACCTGACCATATGTGAATGGACAACATGGGCCCAGCGCCGTCGAATTTATTTGGGTAAAGAATTTCTACGATATAGTTTGCCGTAAAACTGATAAAAATAGCAACGGGCAAACTGATGTAAATCAGAAGGTCGTAAAGATTTTTTAACCGTTTTTGATACCTGATTATATCTGTACTGCGTGCGTTTAGTAAGGCGGGAAAAACCGAAGTAACAATCGCTATTGGAATAAAATACCAAGCTTCACTTAGGTTCTGTGCCGCGCTATAAATGCCTACTGCTTTGCTTCCCACACTTTTCAACATTACGACATCTATTTTCATATATATAGAAACCATTACTGCAGAAAGAATTAAAGGCGAGGATTTTTTTAAGAGCGATTTTGCCCGAGTGCCATTATATCGCCATGCAAAAATGTTGTACCCTTTACGTTGGTAAACGATAATCAGGCCAACTGCTAAAGCAAAACCATCAAATACCAATGCCCAGACAATGTAAATTAAAGGATAGCCAAAATAAACCAATGCTATTTTAATTCCTGCAGACAGAAAAAGACAAATATTTTGTACGTGTACGATGTACTTAGATTGCACCTGCGACTGGAAGAAAGAATCGATGACATTGAATGATTTAAAGAATGATGCGAAAGCTAGTAGTCCCACGATGAGGGTTAAAGATTCTCCGGGATTACTAGATATGCTATGGCTAATTAGATAAATGCCGACTGCAACTGGGATTAATAGGGCATTAACGGTGAGCCTAAGCCACAGAGAGGTCCCTAAAATCTCGTTGCGCTTGTCTGGTTCTTGAACAATTTCTCTAATGATAAAGCTATCTAAGCCTAAAGCGCCGACTGCTGCAAGAATGGCCACTAAAGACAGTGCAAAACTAAGGTTGCCAAAAAGATCTGGTCCTAAGTAATTTGCGATAACTAAGCCTACCAGTAAGCTCAGTACTTTGCCAAACATGAGCCAGCCCGTATTTTTTAAATACTTGTTAAATGCTTCTTCATCAAAACCTTTAATGACTGGAAATTTCATCTGGAACAAAGATGTAAAATTAAATGGGTTGCGAAAAACTCTTTTCTATCCGATCCAGCTGTTTTAAATGATGTTTAAGATGGATTTCGATAAAGCGGAACCATTGTGTGGCATTTAGATAGCCCAAGCGGGGGTGTATAATTTTTTGATTCTTGTCTAAATCTGCTATTTTATTTGTGGTAAGATTTAACCGTTTTTGCACAACATTCATAAGTATCTCTGCCTCAATTCTACTTATTTTTCTAACCCTTTCTGCCAGGCTTTTTGGAACCTTATATCGCTTGCCGGGTGGAAATGCACCAAAGTACAAAATCGCCTTCACAAAAAAATGAGTCGATTTTCCTTCGGCTTTACTGGATGAACAATTGTCTACCGCGCGGAAGGAAAGTAGCGTTGCATCGAAAATATGTGCGTAAACTTCGCTATAACTCCAACCGCCAATAGGCGGTTGCTGCTTAAAATCCGCTTCATTCATCAAAGCAAACCTGGTCCGATAGCTCTCTATGGTTTTTAATATTGATTGCTCGATTTTTTTGCTTTGCATGGATGAAGATAAGCTAATTTATTTCTTTTTAAAATCCTCGTCAAATCGACTAAACGAAAAATGTTTAACTTCTGGATGTGAAGCGTGCCTAAAATCTTTAATTTTTCTCCCCTATATTTTTGTTCGCTGCCTCTCAATCTTTTTCTCAAACCAAGTCTAAAATATCGCCAGCAACTCTTTCAAATTGCTAACTTGATGCGCTACGTGTGCAGGTTTCTCTTTTTGAGTAGCATTGAAGAAGATTGCATCCAAACCAAAATTTAGCGCGCCATCAATATCTGCCTCTATACTGTCGCCAATCATAATACTCTGACTTTTTGTCGCTTTTGCTTTGCTCAGGGCATATTCAAAAATCTCTGGGTTGGGTTTGTTCACACCAACATCTTCAGAAATAATTACATTTTTAAAATATGGATTTAGGTTAGATAAATCCATTTTAGTTAGTGTGGTTGCTTTAAATCCGTTCGAAATGATGTGGAGCAAATACGTCTGTTGTAAAACCTCCAAAACTTCTTCCGCACCTGCAAATAAGTTAGTTTTAGTAGGAGAAACAGTTACATAGTCTTCCTCAAATTGATGCGGAACATCATCGGGCTTTACGCCCAATTGCAAGAAAGTTTTGTTAAACCGCTCGGCTCTTAATTTTGCCTTGGTAATTTTGCCAAGGTGGTAATCTGCCCAGAGTTGATGGTTATTTGCGGTGTAGGCGCTTATAAAATCTGGACAAGAAGCCACGCCTAGATTACTCAAATTATATTTACTGTAAAGTTCTGTTAAAGTCTCCTCCGCATTGCGATCGAAATCCCAAATGGTATGGTCTAGGTCGAAAAAAATATGTTTCTTATGTTTAAAGTTCAAAATAGATGCTTTTTATGATCAATGTTAAAATACAAATCTTTAAAACGCATGCTAAGTTTTATCGCCATAAGCCAAATCGCCAGCATCGCCCAGTCCGGGTACAATATAAGCTTTACTTGTCAATTCGTCATCTATAGCGCCAAACCATAGCTTGGCATTTGGCAGGTTAGCGCGCACATGAGTTACGCCTTCGGTGCTTGCTATCGCTGCTACAATGTGTAAATCGGCAATTTTATATTGGTTCATCAGTGCTTTACAACATAAGACCATGCTCCTTCCTGTTGCTAACATCGGATCTGTAACGATAACAATTTTGCCGGTTAAATCGGGAGAAGACAAGTAGTCTAGTTTTATAACGAAGCTATTGTCTTTTTTTACCTTGCGATAAGCGCCAATAAAACAACATTGGGATTTATCAAAAATATTTAAAATACCTTGTTGCAACGGAATTCCTGCTCTTAAAATGGTGGCGATAACGGGCTGGTCTTTTAGCAAGGGTAGGATTGATGCGCCTAAGGGCGTAATGATATCATGGTTTTCATAAACTAAATGCTTACTAATTTCAAAGGCGAAAAATGATCCCAAACGCTCCAAATTCGTTCTAAAACGCATGGAATCTTTCTGAATGTTTACATCTCGCAGTTCTGCAACGAATGTATTTGCGATTGATTTAGTCTGGCTGAGGTCGAAAATCATAGCGTCATTTATTAGGAATGAAAAAGGATTTTATTTTTAAAAACTTAAATTTACCCATTATCCAACGATCTGTCTATTCTTGGAAAACAAAAAATCTTTTCTGATGAACAAAACTTTCGCTAACTTGGTTTTTTTGTCATTGTTCAAATTAATTCATTTTAATTTTTGCATCAGCATTATTATTTACCAAATATGACTCAGCTTATTAAAATTCTTTTCTCGGTTACCAGCGTCGTGCTTATTAACTTTGCGCCAAGATCGGCCTACGGACAAGCAAAAGTGATTGGAGTAACGTCTGAATTACAAAAGTTGGTAAATATCTCAGATTTACCGAGTTATGTTTCAGGGGTTGTTAAACAATATTCCTCTTACGATACTACAGGCTTAAACGACGATGGATTTAGTGGGAAATATTCTTATATCCGTAAAAATAAAGATGAAAGTTTGGTAATTTTTGAAGACAATGAAGCTGGAGTAATCAATCGAATATGGACCCCTACGCCGACCAACGATACTTTGGATTTTTATTTTGACGGCAGCAAAGACCCTTCTTATTCTGTTAAGTTTGCCGATTTATTTTCTGGAGATGTACTTCCTTTTAAACTTCCTTTATGCGGCAATCAGGTAGGCGGGTATTTTTGTTATTTCCCGATACCGTATAAAAAAAGTTGTAAAATCGTTTTTAGAGGTAAGAAATTAGAGTTTTATCAGATTCAATATAGAAGACTAGACCGAACGAAGCAGATCAAAACTTTTGACGCAAATTTATCAAGCATAGAAAAACAAACCTTAGATCAAGTTTCAAAATCTTGGTCGGATCTTAAAACAAATGTCTTAAATAAAAGTAACGCATCTATCATCAACATTGATGAAAGCGTAAAACCTGGCGAAACGGCATCGGTTGCTTCTCTAAAAACTCCTGGACGGATAGTTGGTTTTGAAATTGAAAATGCCAAACAATTTGAAGGAATCAGCAAAGACATCGATTTAAAAATAACTTGGGACAATGAGGAGCAGGCAGCAGTTTATTTGCCACTGGCAGATTTTTTTGGATACGCTTATGGCAAAATCTCGATGCAAAGCTTGCTTATAGGCAGCGCCAACAACGTGAATTATTGCTATTTCCCTATGCCATTTGATACCGGAGCAAAAGTAGAATTGGTTTATAGAAACAACAAAGCAATTGGGAATGCGGAGCCCTTGCGCGTAAAAGGGAAAATTTATTATGAAAACCACGCAAGAAATCCTAAGACAGAGGGCAAGTTTTATACTTTCTGGAATCGGGACGCGAACGAAACCGCAGGCGAGCCTCATGTATTTTTAAAAGGCGAGGGGAAAGGACATTACGTAGGGACGGTTTTGCAAGCGCAAGGGTTAAGGCCAGGCATGACATTGTTTTTTGAAGGGGATGATGTAACTAAAATCGACGGGAAAATGGTTATACATGGCACCGGCTCAGAAGATTATTTTAACGGCGGCTGGTATGCCCTTTTAGATAGGTGGGACAGAAAAATGAGTTTGCCGCTTCATGGCTCGCTCGATTACTCCTTGCCATTTAGTCGTACCGGCGGCTATAGGTTGTTTTTATCAGACAAAATGCCTTTCGAAAAGAGTATTTTACATACCATTGAGCATGGTCCTGAGAAGAATAACATGCCTGCAGATTATACTTCTGTTGCATATTATTATGCAGACAAGGCTGTTGACAATGGACAAATTCCATCAAATCAAAACACAAAAATTTTTTTACCAGACACCTTAATGCTATATCCTCAGCTGATGAGTTTTAGTTTCAATGGAGAGGTTAAAGTGAGTGGCGAAAGGTTTACGGCTAAAGACGGCGCTCAACTTAGGGTTGATCTGCAAGAAATTCCATCGGGAAAATATAAACTTTATGGAAATGTAGATGCCAGCCCAAATGGCGCCGAAGTGACTTTTTGGCAAAGACAAACTAAAGTGAGTGACCCGTACTCATTTTATAGTGCTAAAAAAGAATTTAAAAGTCAAGATTTTCTCTGTGATTTGACAATAAACGAGTTTAGAAATACTGTTACGCTCCATTTTAAAAGTGAGGCAGAAAAGAATACCATTAACTTTCGCAGACTTATGTTAGTAAAAGTAAAAGACTAGCACTTTAAATTTTCTTTTGCAAGCTTCAAAAATATAGTAGTTAAAAGGTTACAGTAACCATTTTATCAGGATAAATAACTTTATTGCTTATCCGCTTTCCGTTTTTCACTAAGTGGATAATGCTCATTTGATCGGTGAAAAGATTATATAGGATGGAATTGTAAACTTCTATTTTTTTAAACGGACTTACATTTTGTAACTCAAAATAAACGTTCGTGGCTTCTCTATCTTTTTCAAACCCAATGTAGTGAAGTACACTTAGTTTTCCGTCAATCCTAAATTTTAGGTTTTTAACCAAATAAGCGGCTACTAACTTATCCATAGCTGGCTTCACGCTCGCTTTGCTTAAATCGATGGCTGTAGTAGTATTTTTGGAAAGCGCATCTTCGAAATCATCGGTAAAAAGTTTGCAGGTAATTTCTAAGGTCTTTGCGGGCGTATTGTAATCGGCCTCGGTGGTACTTACGTGCAGCGGATGTTTTACAAGAGTAGGTTTGGTAAAAACAGCCAAAAATAGCAGTGGTAAGAACAATTTTATATTTAAGGTCGACATTTAATTTTTTTTATAAGTCGTTTAACAAAACCCAAAGTTATTAATTTCTGCGAAAGCTTAGGTAGTAACTTCAAAGCCAACCTGCTACCGGTTAATTTGCGTATAGCACAGAGAATCTATTTAAAACCCTTATATTTAAATTTTTGAGTCTAAAAATGGGCATTAGGTTTTCATGGCGATACAAGATTTCTTCTTTTATTTTAAACTTGGGTGGGAACACATTATTAGTTTAGATGCGCTAGATCACCAATTATTTATTTTAGCGCTTGTGGCCGTTTACAGTTACAAAAACATTAAACAGGTGTTAATTTTGGTTACGGCCTTTACAATTGGTCATTCGTTAACGCTGTTGCTCAGTGTGTTAGATCTTATAAGGTTTAGCAGTAACTATGTGGAGTTTTTAATCCCTGTTACGATAGTTATTACTGCATTAACCAACCTATTTAAAAAAAACTATTCGAAAAGCGCCGTCAACATAAATTATTTTTTGGCTTTGGGTTTTGGTTTGATACATGGAATGGGCTTTGCAAATTCCATCAGAATGATGCTATCTAGAGACGAACATTTAGGATGGGGTTTGTTTGGATTTAATGTTGGATTAGAATTTGGACAAATATTTATCGTCGTAATCATATTATTCGTTACTTTTATTGTCTTTAACTTTACTAAAATCAGACGGTCCAGCTGGGTGCTTTTTGTGTCCGCTGCAGTCTTTAGTCTGGCTCTAAAAATGGCTTTAGAGCGCATTCCTTTCTAAACAAAAATTATGAAGAAAATTTTTACTTTAACTGGGTCTATTTTATTGGCAGGTTTTGCGCTACATGCACAAAACATTCAGAACAATCCTGGAAGTAACCATGGCAACAAATTCGAGCAACTTGGAACAATTTTGCCTACGCCCAATGAGCAGCGCACGGCTAGCGGAGCTCCAGGGGTAAAGTATTGGCAACAGCGGGCCGATTACGACATTAAATGTCAGCTCGATGAGAAAAATTTAATGTTAAAAGGATCTGAAACAATCACGTATACCAATAACTCGCCAGATCCGCTTAGCTACATTTGGATCCAGTTAGATGAGAACGAACACAGCACCACGAAAAATGCTGGTTATCAATCAGCCACAAAAATGGGCATTCTTGGTACTACGCAAGGCCTAGCGCAATTAGCTGACACAACTAACAACGGAGACGGGGTAAATATTCTTAAAATTACTGATGCTGCGGGTAAAAAGCTTAGTTATACTGTAAACAAAACAATGATGCGTATTGACTTGACAACAGTACTGAAATCAAAAGAAATGTTGGTTTTTAACATCGATTGGACTTATAAGATAACCGATAGAATGACTGTTGGAGGTAGAGGCGGGTATGAGTTTTTTCCTAAGGATGGGAATTATCTTTTTACCATGAGCCAATGGTATCCTCGTCTTTGCGTCTATAGCGATTTCCAAGGTTGGCAAAATCACCAGTTCACCGGTCGTGGAGAGTTTGCTTTAACCTTTGGCGATTTTAAAGTACAGATGACCGTTCCTGCAGATCATATTGTTGGTGGCACCGGTCGATGTGTAAATTATAGCGCTGTTCTTTCTCCCCTGCAGTTAAAAAGGTATAACGAGGCTAAAACAGCTGTAGCACCTGTAGAGATACAAACTTTAGCCGAAGCTAAAATTGCTGAAACCAAAAAATCAACAGCAACAAAAACTTGGGTATTCGAAGCGAAAGATGTTAGAGATTTTGCTTGGACATCTTCCAGAAAGTTTATTTGGGATGGAATGAATCAAACCATAGAAGCCAATAACAACCATGTAATGTGTATGAGTTATTATGGTAAAGAAGCATATGGTTTGTATAGCAAATTTTCAACACGTGCAGTGGCCCACACCATAAAAACCTATTCAGATTTTACCATTCCTTATCCATATCCTGTCGCGCAAAGTGTAGAAGCAGCGAATGGTATGGAATACCCGATGATCTGTTTTAACTATGGCCGCACCGATGCAGATGGAACGTATAGCGAAGGCACTAAAAATGGCATGTTGGGTGTAATTATCCATGAAGTTGGCCATAATTTTTTCCCTATGATTGTCAATAGCGATGAGCGCCAGTGGACTTGGATGGATGAAGGTTTAAATTCTTTTGTAGAATATTTAACTGAAGAACTTTGGGACAATAAGTTTCCTAGTAAAAAGGGGCCTGCTTACACCATTGTAGATTACATGAAACTGCCTAAAAATGAGTTAGAACCTATCATGACCAATTCGGAAAACATAGAGCGGTTTGGACCAAATGCCTATTCTAAGCCGGCAACGGGGTTAAATATTTTACGCGAGACCATTATGGGCCGCGAGCTTTTCGATTTTGCTTTTAAAACCTATGCGAAAAGATGGGCTTTTAAGCATCCAGAACCTGCGGATTTGTTTAGAACTATGGAAGATGCAAGTGGTGAAGATTTAGATTGGTTTTGGAGAGGTTGGTTTTACGGAACCGATCCATGCGACATTGCACTGGACAGTGTAAAATATGCGAAGACTACTTTCCCAACAGATTTGCCTGCAGCCAGAAGCAAAATGGTCAAACTAGACAAACCTTTGGTAAATGCTTTTGATGATATTTCTAAAATTAGAAATCGAGCGGATACGAAAAAGCAATTTTACGTCGATAAAGATAAAGGAGCACAAGATTTTTACTTTAAGTACGATCGCAATATGGTTAAAGTTGATACCAGTTTGACCACGAAAATAGACTATCCGAGTTCATTAGAGGTTGTAGACAACAGCGAACAGCAGAAATTTGGAGAAAAATATCTATACGAGTTAAATTTTAGCAACAAAGGTGGTTTGGTAATGCCAATCATTGTAGAATTTACCTATAAAGATGGAACGAAAGACATAGACAAAATTCCTGCGCAAATATGGAGACACGATGAGCAAAAAACCTCTAAATTTTACGTAAAGGAGAAAGAGGTAGCCTCAATTCTAATCGATCCGTTGCGCGAAACGGCCGATATTGACACAAGTAATAACACTTGGGGCGGCAGCGTGGTGCCAAGTAAGTTTAGCGTTTTTAAGGCCGCTAAAAGTAAAGCAATAAGAGGGCAATCTGCAGGACCTAACCCGATGCAGCAAAAAGGCACAAAATAAGTTAGCTTAAAAAAAATAAGGAAATAGGCGAATGGATACATTCGGCTATTTTTTTATGGAATATTTAGCATAAGTGGCGACTGCTACGCTACACAATCGCCACTTCGGCATTGCAAGCGGTGTCATAAATCGAGACTAAGTCTCCGCACAATAGACTTTTTGTTTTGGCTAACGGACGGTGCAGCCAACATAGGTATGGATGGCGATACTCCGGATACTGACGTCAACTTTAGCAAAAGAACCCTAAAAAATAGAGTTAAATCTTGGTTAGGTTTGCAATACATTTTGACTTTTACTATCGTCAAAATAAATTGAGTTTGAAAAATGGCGACTTGAAATCCAACTTTCCTGACTTTATACTGTTTACTCTTTTTCGCTTAAATCGTATATTTGTTTTTAGTCTATGAAATTCAAAATCACCTCTGCATACAAGCCTACCGGAGATCAGCCTTCTGCCATTAAGCAATTGGTTGATGGGGTAAACGCGAACGAGAATTATCAAACTTTACTCGGCGTTACCGGTTCTGGGAAAACTTTTACAATTGCCAATGTCATCGAACAAACGCAAAAGCCAACTTTAATTTTAAGCCACAATAAAACGTTGGCCGCCCAATTATATGGTGAGTTTAAGCAGTTTTTTCCAGAAAATGCCGTCAATTATTTTGTGTCGTATTACGATTATTACCAGCCAGAAGCATTTATTCCATCAAGCAATACGTATATAGAAAAAGATTTAGCCATTAATGAGGAGATAGAAAAACTTCGTTTGCGTACCACCTCTTCGCTTATGAGCGGTCGAAGAGATGTTATCGTGGTTTCTTCCATATCGTGCATTTATGGCATGGGAAACCCCGAGGATTTTTCTAAAATGGTATTTCGTTTTGCCGTTGGACTCAGAATATCTAGGAATGCATTTTTGCATAGTCTGGTTGAGATTTTGTATGCTAGAACGACCAATGAATTTAAACGTGGAACCTTTAGAGTAAAAGGAGATACCGTAGATATTTTCCCTGCGTATTTGGATCATGCTTATCGCATTTCTTTTTTTGGTGATGACATTGAAGAGCTTTCTGCCATCGACCCTGTTTCGGGAAAAACCATAGAGAAATTAGAAGACATGGCCATTTACCCTGCCAATTTATTTGTTACGCCGAAAGATCGCTTTACACAGTCCATTTGGGGTATCCAAGAAGAGTTGGAAGTAAGAAAAAACCAACTTATCGCCGATAGACATTTGCTAGAAGCAAAACGGTTAGAAGAGCGCACCAATTTCGACATCGAAATGATGAAAGAGCTCGGTTATTGTTCGGGTATCGAAAATTATTCCCGCTTTTTCGATGGACGATCGCCGGGAATGCGTCCTTTCTGTTTGTTAGATTACTTTCCTGATGATTATTTGATGGTTATCGACGAAAGTCATGTTACCGTTCCGCAGATTAGAGCTATGTACGGAGGCGACAGATCTAGAAAACTATCGTTGGTAGAGTACGGTTTTCGCTTACCTGCTGCGCTAGATAATAGACCCTTAAACTTTAACGAGTTTGAAGCACTTGCCCCGCAAACCATTTATGTAAGCGCCACGCCCGCAGATTACGAGCTTGAAAAATCTGAAGGCGTAGTAATAGAGCAGGTTATACGACCAACTGGTTTATTAGATCCCGTGATAGAAATTAGACCGGCAATTAATCAAGTAGACGACTTGTTGGACGAAATTGATTTGACCATTAAAGATGGAGGTAGGATTCTAGTCACCACGTTAACCAAGCGGATGGCCGAGGAATTGACGAAGTATTTAGACCGATTGAACATCAAAACTAGGTACATTCACTCAGAGGTTAAAACGTTAGAACGTGTAGAGATTTTGCGTGGTTTGAGGCTTGGAGAATTTGATGTATTGGTTGGGATTAATCTCTTACGTGAAGGGTTGGATTTACCAGAGGTTACCTTAGTAGCCATTCTAGACGCGGATAAGGAAGGTTTTTTAAGGTCAGAAAAATCATTAATCCAAACCATTGGCCGTGCTGCACGAAATGAAAAGGGTCGTGTAATTATGTATGCTGATAAGATCACCGATAGCATGGAAAAAACCATTAGTGAAACGAATAGAAGAAGGGATATCCAAATTGCCTATAATCTAGCCCATGGAATTACACCAGTAACAGTAGGCAAATCTCGCGAGGCAATCTTGGAACAAACTTCGGTACTTGATTTTTCTCAGAAGGCCAGCGATAATAAAGCGAGGGCTTACGTAGAAAATGCAGAGATAAGTTTAGCCGCAGATCCAATTGTACAATATATGGGCAAAGCAGACATGCAACGGGCAGTCGACAATACAAGAAAAAATATGCAAAAGGCAGCCAAGGACATGGACTTTTTACAAGCTGCTAAGCTGCGTGACGAAATGTTTGCTTTGGAAAAAATGTTTGCAGAGAAATTTAATTAAAAGTAAAAATAAAAGGATAATTTGGGCGCTTTAACACGCTTTCCATTTTATCTTTCGTTGGCAAAACGCCAACGAAAGGATGCCATTTCAATCGTTAGCGCTTGCAATCGCAATAGAGGTCATTCAGCAACTTCATAAAAACAAGGATTAGACACAATGGAAGGACAAGACCGAAAGGACATTTATCCAGGCTTAGAAGTTGGGATTATTTTAAAAAAAGACCAGAGAAGCGGAGACCTCACTTACGGCATTGTAAAAGATTTGCTTACTTCGTCTGCTGTTCATTCTCGCGGCATTAAAGTTAGGCTGACCGACGGACAAGTTGGGCGAGTTAAAGAAATTGTAATTAATTAAATAATTGTCAGTTTGGATGAAACACCAAATCTTGACAGGTCAAACAATTTTGTGTAATTTAGCGTTAAATAGCTTTGTAATCGGTTTGCAATTAATATCTACAACGGTAACAGAACGACGATCTCAACGTCTATATTTGTAACAACACTTAAAAACAAATGCAATTGCTAAGATTCATTTTTATAACCATTTTAGTTTTCTGGCTCATTAGGTTACTTGTTAAGCTAATTCTGCCTATGCTTTTCGGCAATATGGCTAGTAAAATGAATCAGCGTCCGGAGGAACCTCAACAAAAGAAAAGGCAGCCTGAAGGCGCGATCTCTATAGAGTACATGCCGCCCAAAAACAAACAGGGGAATGCAGATAAATTAGGCGATTTTGTAGATTACGAGGAAGTAAAAGACTAAGGTTTCTAAGGGGTAATAAAACAAAGTTGGGTAGAATACGAATTCCTTTTCTACTTTGTAGGGCTTACAATCTCATCTTCTTTTTTATCGACGTGTTTTTTATTTAATACACTTGCGAAAAAACGGGTATTAATTAGCGATTTAATAATTGATTGTAAAGCTAGCAAATACAGCAGGCTGGTCAGTCTTTCCTTTTTGCATAATCCCTGGCCTAATGCTGCGATCCCAAGGAGGAAGAAAGCTTGCATTAAAAACAGTCTCTTTTTGTTTTAAAACAATTTCTTCCAGATTATCTGTTTTCGGCGCGGAGTAAAATTGGCATAGATAGCCGTCTTCAACTTTTATAGAGAGTTTTATTGCTTGGTTTTTGATGGTTTGTGTGGACAGAATACTTCTAACTCCAGCCTTTATTTCCCATACTTCCAGCTTATCTTTTTTCACCCCTAAACCAATAGAATTTTCGCTGTCACCATAAATAACAAGCCCCTTTAAAGCGTCATTAGTATTTTCTACAGTCGCGCTGATGGTATAATTTCCTTTCTCTGGCCGTATAGTCAGGGCTGCTCCAATAGGATTTTCAATTTCGGAAACCTCGCTCAGATAAAGTTTGGATTGCTTTTGACTCAATTGAGGCTTTGGAAACTTGAGATCCCATTGCCATTTATCATTTGTTTTTTTGCCCGCAAAACCATCTGTGAAATTTTTTCCTTCGTGAGGAAGAGCCAACGTGTTCATTTTAAAATAGGGCCAGCCATTCGTATCGTCCCAAAATAATTCGGTAAGCATACCTTGCCTGCCAGTGTAAACATTGTCTTTTTTGTTATAGGCGTGGTACATAAAAAACGATCGATTGTCGGGCGTTTCTACGAGCGTTCCATGACCGGTACACTTCCAATTTTCAGATTCTTGAAGCAAAGGTGTTTCCAGTTTTTCAAACTTACCTCTTAAAGAAGTTGCTCTTGCAATTCGAATATCATAGCTACAATCTCGGCCGCAACAGTTCCCGGTAGAGTAAAATAAATAGTAAAATTTATTATGCTTCACAATAGATTGACCTTCCAGCCCAATTTTTTGATCATCCCGCATTAAGGTAAATGGTTTTCCAACTAGCTTCAATCCATCGTCAGATAGCTCTGCACATAACAGTTCGATAGGTCTATCGTCAAGTCCGTAGGCTTTCCAAGTGAGGTATAATTTTCCATTGTCTTTAAATACAAAAGGATCTATCGCCTCTTTCCCAAAAGCTAAGAGCACGCCTTTATCTTTAAAACCTTTAATAGGATTTTGCGACACACCGACACCAATACAGGAAACGCCATCGCTCTTACGTTTTGCAACATAGTAAACTAGGTAATTGTTGTTGTGATAATAAAGTTCTGGAGCCCAAAAGGAGGATTTAGCCCATTTTGGCATTTCTTTAAAAAGATATCCTTTTTGTTCCCAATGTGTTAAATTTTTAGATACATATAGTGGATAGTATGGCGCCCACTCAGAAGATGTACCAGCTGCATAATAAGTTTTGCCAACACGCAAAATCGTTGGATCAGCAAAATCTCCCGCAATAGCTGGATGTTGTTGTATAATTGAATCTTTTTGCTGGGTAAATTGGCCAATTTTACTTTCGAATCCAAAACCGTCAAGTGAAAGGTTAAAAATTAGTAATAGAACAACCGAAATTAGTTTTAGAGCTTTAATGATGTTAGATGTATGCATAATTTATTTAAATGAAGCAATTGTTAAACAGATTAACAATGCAGAGTGTTACAACTTGTGGCGCATGCCTAATGAAAATTAGCCAAAGAATTAAGTACTGCTCAGTGGATTTAGCCAAAAACTAAGCTAAAAACCTCTTCAATTTTACTTACTGCTTTTATCTCTAAGTTAAACTTTTCTTTAACAATGCCTTTAAGGTTATATTTAGAAATATAAATCGTTTCAAATCCTAACCTATCTGCCTCTGCAATTCGCTGTTCTATTCTATTCACAGCCCTTATTTCTCCTGAAAGACCTACCTCTGCGGCAAAACAATGCTTAGAGGATACAGCAATGTCTTGGTGAGAAGAAATAATAGCTATTAGCACCGCTAAATCAATCGCAGGATCTTCTACTCTTATGCCACCTGCGATATTTAGAAATACATCTTGAGCGCTTAATTTAAAGCCGCATCGTTTCTCGAGCACAGCCAGCAGCATGTTCATACGCTTGGTATCGAAGCCTGTTGCAGACCGTTGTGGCGTTCCATAAGCAGCAGCACTAACTAACGCTTGGGTTTCAATAAGCATTGGCCTTGCGCCTTCTAACATAGCAGAAACCGCTATACCGCTCAATTCTTCGTCCCTTTGCGAAAGTAAAATTTCTGAGGGGTTAGAAACTTCTCTCAAACCACCTCCATACATTTCGTAAATGCCTAATTCTGCGGAGGCGCCAAACCTGTTTTTTATCGATCGGAGGATTCGATAGACATGGTGCCGGTCTCCTTCGAATTGCAATACGGTATCTACCATGTGCTCTAGAATCTTTGGACCAGCAATGGCCCCGTCTTTGGTAATGTGGCCAATCAGAAATACCGGTGTACCGGTTTCTTTGGCAAACCGAAGTAATTCTGCTGTACATTCTCTCACTTGAGAGACGCTGCCTGGCGTAGAATCGATGTGGGAGGAGTGGAGCGTTTGAATGGAATCTATTACCAGAACTTCTGGGTCAAGTATTTCAATTTGTTTAAAAATATTTTGCGTGGAGGTTTCCGTTAAAATGTAGCAATCGCTGTTGGCAGAATCATTTATTCGTTCCGCACGCATTTTAATTTGCTGTTGGCTTTCTTCTCCAGAAATATATAGGATTTTTTTCCCCTTTAAATTCAGCGCAAATTGTAGCATTAAAGTAGATTTTCCTATGCCGGGCTCGCCGCCGATAAGCACAATGGATCCCTCTACTAAGCCGCCACCAAGTACTCTATCTAGTTCTTTATCGCCAGTAGATGCCCGTTTTTCTGCAGAATGTTCAATTTCGCTAACCTTACTGGGTTTGTTTATTACCCGGGTGCTAACGTCGCTTTTCCAAGTCGGAATGGCAGCGGTATTTTTTTCAATCACTTCTTCAACAAAAGTGTTCCACTGGTTACAAGATGGGCATTTTCCCAACCATTTTGCAGATTCAAATCCACAACTCTGACAGAAATATGCAACTTTTGATTTAGCCAATGGAAGGGGGTTGAAGATTGAAAGTTAATGGTTTACAGTTGCCATTTTACCCTACATACGAGATAGGTTGCATGGTATTTAGTTTTGGTTCGTTAAATTAAATTTTGACATTAAATATGAGTTATGTCTCATATTTAATGTCTCAAATTTCGCACCTAACTACAACTTTATCTCTTCGTCTTTCGCAGAAATAAAATGGAATTCTGTTAGATGGTAAGAAGATTTTGATTTCACTTTAATCCATTGATTGTATTTCATAAACCATCTCATCTGTAAATTAATAAGGCCTTTCTTAATATACGCTTCTATATATGGATGTACGCGAAGGGTTATGCCCTTTTCGTTCTGCTCATTAAGGATATAGTTCAGGTTATTCTCTATGTCATCCATTAAAATAATACTGGCTTTTATCTCGCCTGTGCCATCGCAAGTAGGACATTTTTCTACCGTAACAATATTCATTTCTGGCCTAACCCTTTGACGGGTTATTTGCACTAATCCAAATTTACTTGGGGGTAAAATGGTATGTTTCGCCCGATCCAAAAGCATCAACTCTCGCAAATAATCAAAAAGCATTTTGCGATTTGCTGGCTTGTGCATGTCGATGAAATCGATAACAACAATGCCGCCCATATCGCGCAAGCGCAACTGTCTTGCAATTTCTTTCGCAGCTTCTTTATTTACTTGAAGCGCATTTTCTTCTTGATTTTCTTTACTAGCCGTACGGTTGCCGCTATTTACATCCACTACGTGTAACGCTTCAGTATGTTCTACCACCAAATATGCGCCACCAGGTAAGTTAACAGTTTTTCCGAAACTGTTCTTTATCTGTTTTTCGATACCGAAATGATCGAAAATGGGTTCTTTCTGTTTATAAAGCTTTACGATTTTCTCCATTTCTGGAGAGATGTTTTGTATGTAAGTTTTAATGTCGTCATACAGTGCGGGAGAGCTTAAGTAAACATTTGTGAATTCTGGATTTAAGATATCTCTAATTAAAGTAGAAGACCTATCCATTTCTCCCCAAACTCTCTTTGCGGGCTCTGTTTTATCAATTTTTTGAACAAAATCTTCCCATTTCGCCACCAAATCCAAAAGATCCTTTTGTAATTCTGCAACGCCCCTACCTTCTGAAACAGTTCTGATGATCACCCCAAATTTCTCTGGTTTGATGCTTTCTATGATTTTCTTTAAGCGATTTCGCTCGGTATTGCTTTTAATTTTTTTAGATACCGAGATGGTATTTGCAAATGGAACCAATACTACATATCTGCCCGCAATGGATAGATCTGAACTTAATCTTGGACCCTTTGTCGAAATCGGTTCTTTTGCTATTTGAACAGGCAAAAGCATGTTCTTGCTTAATATATCAGAGATTTTTCCGGCCTTATTAATGTCTGGCTCAAGTTTTAAATCATCTAATAAATTGCCGGATGGCGAACCATTACGCTTTATTTTTGCAAGCTTAATTAAAGATTTTACTTGTGGACCAAGATCAAAATAATGCAAAAATGCATCTTTTTCATAACCAACATCAACAAAAGCGGCATTTAAGCCCGGCATAATTTTCTTTATCCGACCTAAATAAATGTCGCCTACGGCGTAGTTGTTATTAATCTGTTCTTTATGCAGCTCAACAAGCTGCTTATCTTCAATTAAGGCTATGGTTACTCCGGCAGGAGTCGAATTTATAATTAATTCCTTTACCAACAGCTATAGGTTTTTAGGCATGTGCCTATTAGAAAATGGACAATAAAAATTGACGTAGCCGAAAGTACATGCAGATTATTGCAAACAGAAATAAACCCCAAGGCGGAAGCCGAGAGGTTTAAAGGGCTATATCGTTAAATAAGAAAACTATTTTTTCTTATGTCTATTTTTTCTTAAACGTTTTTTACGTTTGTGGGTGGCCATTTTATGTCTCTTTCTTTTCTTTCCGCTTGGCATAATTTAAGTTTTAAATGTTTTTATAAAATGTTTAATTAACTCTTGTTTTTTAACTCGGCAACCTTCTTATCTATAAAAGTTGCTAAAGATGGGTCAGCCGCTAATTTTTTACTTTCAAGGTAAGCAGCAATTGCTTCCTTGTTTTGATTTAGATTCTCGTACGCAGTAGCCAAATAAAAATAAGCTTCTGGCGTAGGAGCAGCGGCAATAACGGTTTTAAAACGTGGTATCGCCTTGTCAAACTGCCCAGATTTAATGGAGAATAATCCCAAGTTCATATTTGCGTTTATGTTATTAGGTTGTTTGCTAACAACATCTAATAACATTGCAATTCCTTGCATAGGCATTCCTAAACCATTTACAATGGTTGATCCTAAGCCTGTTTTTGCATCTAAATTAGTTGAATCTTTTGCCAGGGCATTTTTGAAAGATAGATTGGCTTTCTGCAGCAATGCAGGCTGTGCCAGACTGTCTTGCGTGCGACCATAGGCTTTCATAAATGCATCTCCTGTTTTCACCCAGTTTTGTGCAGTAGATTCATTCTCAGCCACAACTTCCAAATACATGGCTGAAGGAGTAATCTGCTCAACGTCATCCCATTTCTGCGCAAGTTTTTTTGCTAGATCTACTTTATCATTTCCCGTAGCCGATTGGTATTTCTTTTCTAAAACGATGATGTCACTGCCCAATGTTTTACTAATTGCACTTTTACCGGCTTCTGATGCATTTATCAGCGTAAGCCCACTTGCTTCAGCTGAGCTTCCTGCCATCTGTCCGGTTGCAGCACCTGCATTACCACTATGTTCGGCAGGTTTAACAAGACCCTTAATATCTCTCGTGAACAAAAAAGCAAGAAGCAATAAGGTTGCTCCTACAATAATAACTTGTTTTAATGTTATGCTTCCGTTCACGCTATTTATATTAGGCTTCTATGTTAAGTTTTTTGGTATTGCTTTTCACTTTGTCTACAAAAACTTTTGCAGGCTTAAAGCTGGGCACAAAGTGCTCCGGTATAATGATAGCAGTGTTTTTCGAAATATTTCTAGCAGTTTTTTGTGCTCTTTTCTTTACCACAAAACTTCCAAAACCTCTTACGTATACATTTTCGCCGCCGATCATGCTGTTTTTTATCACTTTAAAAAACGCTTCCACCGTCTCTTGCACATCAACCTTTTCTATTCCAGTTTTCGTTGATATCTCTGAAATAATATCTGCCTTAGTCATACTTTAAATATTTATGTGTTTTTTTATGTACCTTTTTATCACTGTTTTGGGGTTGCAAAAGTATCGCTTTTTAACGAGATCGGGAAATAAAAGATGTTTTTTTTCACATGCTTTGCATCAGAACATTGTAACAATCTTAAAAATTGATGAAAAGGCAGTATGTTTGTGCCGATGGATTTTCAGCACACACTGCTATCGTGGTATAAAGTTAATAAAAGAGATCTGCCCTGGCGCCATACAACCGATCCGTATATCATCTGGCTTTCGGAGATTATTCTTCAGCAAACCCGCGTTGATCAGGGAATGCCATACTTTGTAAAGTTTGTAGATGCTTTTCCTACGGTTGGTGATTTTGCGAGGGCAGATGAATCTACAATATTAAAACTTTGGCAAGGATTGGGGTACTATTCTAGGGCAAGACATATGCATGCAACAGCGCAGCAAGTTCTTAGTAAGTATGAGGGAGGATTCCCAACTGATTATCAAGAGTTGCTTAAATTGAAAGGTATAGGGCCTTACTCTGCTGCAGCCATTTCTTCTTTTTCTGTAGGGGCGGCGCATGCGGTATTAGATGGAAATGTTTTTAGAGTTTTGGCGCGATTTTTCGGCGTACATTCGCCGATTAATGCTCCGCTTGGAGTGAAAGAATTTAATCTATTAGCTGCAGAATTGTTATTTACGCCAGATCCTGGTTTATACAACCAGGCCATTATGGAATTTGGAGCATTGCAGTGCAAGGCGAAAAATCCCTCCTGCGGAATATGTCCCCTGCGTTTGGATTGTGTTGCATTAAAGAATGATTTAGTAGGTAAGTTGCCGATAAAGCTTCCAAAAGCGCCCAAGAAAAGTCGTTACTTAAACTATTTGGTTTGCCTAATGGATAATCAGATTCTAATCCGGCATCGGCAAGCAGGTGACATTTGGCAACATCTGTTTGATTTTCCCTGCATTGAGTCAGAGCAACCCAGTATGGCCGAACAGCCTGAGCTGCTAGAAGCAT
The DNA here is from genome assembly GCF_054061655.1 of Pedobacter sp. UYEF25. Lineage (NCBI taxonomy): Bacteria > Pseudomonadati > Bacteroidota > Sphingobacteriia > Sphingobacteriales > Sphingobacteriaceae > Pedobacter > Pedobacter sp. UYEF25. The sequence continues at coordinate 69,189 of NZ_JBSSEL010000019.1, forward strand.
CACTGGCTCTATTAGGGAGAAATACTACGCTAAGGTTTGAAACTAACTTGAAACATATTTTAACACATCAATTAATTACTGCGCAATTTTTTTTGGCAGAAAATTTTTCAATCAATCCGGCAAATTTGCCAAACTGTAAATGGGTCTCCTTAGAGGAATTTGCAAATCTACCTCAGCCAAAATTAATCAATATTTTTATTGAGAAATTTTTAAATGCTAGATAATTGAGCGATTTTTTGTAATTTGGATTAAAGTTAAGCGAAGTGTATGTCTGGTATAAACAAAGTTATTTTGGTTGGTCATTTAGGCAAAGACCCAGAGGTGAGGCATTTAGACAGCGGCGTTAGTGTGGCCACTTTTCCATTAGCCACATCAGAAACTTATAATAAAGACAACAAGCGTATAGAGCAAACAGAATGGCATAATATTGTGATGTGGCGTGGGTTAGCTGATATCGCCTCTAAACATTTGCATAAGGGAAAACTTGTATACATAGAAGGAAAACTCCGTACGCGTCATTTCGAAGATAGGGAAAAAGTAAAGAAATACATTACAGAAGTAGTGGCGGATAATTTTACAATGTTGGGTAGGAAAACAGACTTTGAATCCAACGAGCAGATTTTGCATACCGAAATAAATAGTGATCCGGAACCAATAAATGATCAGTTTACCAAAGGGAATGCCTATAAAGAAGACGATCTTCCATTTTAGGTCATTCCCTTCTAATATGTCTTATTCTACCGTTACCGATTTAGCCAAATTTCTTGGCTGGTCTACGTTGCATCCACGCATTACCGCAATATGGTAGCTCAATAGCTGTAAAGGAATGGTGGCCAATAACGGTAAAAAAGCTTCGTTTGCATCGGGAATTTCTATGCAGTAATCGGCCAGATCTCTTACCACTTCATCACCTTCTGTTACAATGGCGATGATCTTTCCTTTCCTCGCTTTTACTTCTTGAATATTACTAATTACCTTTTCATAAGATGAGTTTTGGGTAGCAATAAACACTACTGGCATTTCTTCATCGATCAAGGCTATTGGACCATGTTTCATTTCTGCTGCTGGGTAACCTTCTGCATGGATATAAGAAATTTCTTTTAATTTTAAAGCACCTTCCAATGCAACTGGGAAACCACTTCCACGCCCCAAAAATAGGCAGTTGGTAGAATCCTTTATTTTTTCAGCAACCTTCTTCACAATATCATTAGACGCTAAACATTTTTCTATCTTTTCTGGAATGGTATCCAATTCTGTCAATAGTTCAGTTAACTTTGTTGTGCTTAGAGTACCACGCTGTTGAGCCATGTAAAAAGCCATCAGGGTAAGTACTGTTACTTGAGCTGTAAATGCTTTTGTCGAAGCAACGCCTATTTCAGGGCCGGCGTGTGTATAAACGCCTGCGTCTGATAATCTTGGAATAGAAGCGCCGGCCACATTACACACCCCAAAAATAGTTGCGCCTCGCTCTTTTGCCATTTCTATGGCTGCCATGGTATCTGCCGTTTCTCCTGATTGAGAAATCGCGATCACAATGTCTTTTTCTGTAATAATTGGATTGCGGTATCTAAATTCTGAAGCGTATTCTACCTCAACCGGAATTCTTGCATATTCTTCAATAAGGTATTCTCCTACCAATCCAGCATGCCAAGAAGTGCCACAAGCAATAATGATAATTCTATCAATATTTTTTAACTTGCTTTCATATTCCTTCAATCCACCAAGTAAAACTTTTCCCTGTTGCGGGTAGATTCGGCCACGCATACAATCTCTAATCGACCGTGGTTGCTCGTAAATCTCCTTAAGCATAAAATGGTCAAATCCGCCTTTTTCCAAGGTTTCAAGTTGCATTTCCAGCTGTTGTATTAATGGGGTTTGAATTACATTATCCAATCTTTTTACCAATAATTCTTCTTTGGTAACCAAAGCAATTTCATTGTCGTTGAGATAGATAACATTTTTTGTATATTCTATAATCGGAGTTGCATCAGAGGCAATAAAATATTCGCCTTTACCAACACCAATCACCAATGGACTTCCTTTGCGTGCAGTAATAAGTTGGTTCGGATTATTTTTATCCATGATGACGATGGCATAAGCACCAACCACTTGATTTAAAGCAAGCCGAACTGCTTCGAGCAAATCCGTTTTCTCTATCTTTTTTATTTCCTCCACCAAATGAATCAACACTTCAGTATCTGTGTCGCTCATAAACTCGTGACCACGGCCAATAAGTTCTTTTTTCAGTGTTGCATAGTTTTCTATAATTCCGTTGTGGATAATGCAAAGGTCTCCATCATTGGATGGATGTGGATGCGAATTTCTATCTGATGGCGCACCATGTGTTGCCCATCTAGTATGGCCCATTCCGATGGTGCCGGAAGTATTGAGGTCTTTAGCAAAATTCTCTAAGACAGAAACTTTGCCCGCTTTTTTGTAAACTCTTAGACCTTGATCGTTTAACACGGCAATGCCGGCACTGTCATAACCACGATACTCTAGCCTTTTTAGACCTTTTAAAACAATCGGCCACGCTTCACGGTCGCCAATGTAACCTACAATTCCGCACATAATCTTTTTTTGAGTGTAATTTAGATAAGGTAATTAAATTAACTAAACGGTAAATAACGTTAGTTAATCTTTGTATAATAAATGTTTAATTTCAATTTATTGGTTGTGTTGCCATTTGCGCCTATTACGGTCCTTCCGGCTGCTGTGGCAGTAGGAGCTAATTGAAACTCATTTGGTGCAGATGGAGCTAAATAAGCGCCATAATCAATTAATTTTCCATCAATCAAAGATTGCACATAACTTGTAATTACAAAAATATAGCGATTATTTAACGAATCGTAATATCCTCCAAAAGTACCATCAGCAGTTGCTGAAGGGTGATCTGGTAATTGTGTCGGTTGGCCTGCGATGTCAGCTCTGTACAAAGACAGGCGCACTAGGGGGCCAAATGGGTATGCGGTTGAACCAGCCACTGCAGGAACTACCAGTTCTGCCTTATTGATCGCAGCTTTTCCATATGTTGCTGTGAAGTTTTTTAATGAAGGAAACGATATTTTTGTTTTTACACCTATAAGTCCTTGTGCATAAGTCACATCATATTGTGTAGTTGGATTGTCCAATTGCGTCTGAATGTCTGTACCGGTGTAGTTGTGTGAAACAGTAGTGCTACTCGCGGCACCAATAATTGGATAGTTCACAGACACAGTATCTATTGAGGCGTTATCGTTCGTTTTTTTATACACAAGCTGCAAATATGAATTTGCATTACTTAGATTTACAAAGGAAATTCCACCGAGGCCTGAAGAAGTGGTCTTGTTGATAGAAACGGACAAACCTTTAAAAGCGGTTACAAACGCAGCATTAGAAGTAGTGATTAAAGTAGAAGTCTCAACAATATTGCCCTGAAAAAATTCCTTACTAAGTTTTATGCGCAACTGCGGAGCTACAGATTTAAGTGTATCCGCTTTGCCAACCACAATATCAGTAATTTTAACAGGAGTAGACGGCTTAATTTTCCCTGTAAAATTTCCTAATAAATCACTATTGTAAGGATGATTTGTGTTACTTGCGAAACTCGTAACCGGAGTGCTAAGTTGATGCACATCTATACTGTAAACAGAATTTATCGTGTCACCGTAAAATTTTGTTGGTTCCAAAGATTGAAAATTTGGGGCTATGCTGTCCAGCTTTAAAACCAATATCACAGAATCTAGTTGTGCAGATAAACCAAAATCATAGTTAACGCTCGGAGGATTAATGGTAAGCGCTAAACTCGCCTCTGTTTTTCCGAAAACAGCATCGTCCATGTACCCGATTGGATACCTACTAATCCCAGCAGTACTTACATCGGTACTTCTTACGGTATTGGACATTACTACTTCGTTATTGACCAAATCACCCTTAATTGCATTATTTGCATCTATATCTAGACCAATGCTGTTGTTGTTTTTACAGCCCGCAAAAAGAAAAAGACTTATCAACAGGGTTAATAAGTCTTGTTTTATAAAATTCATATTCAAATTAATAATGCCTTTTAAGCAACAGAAACCAATTCATCGTTTGAAATTTCTTCATAAAAATTGTAGAAGTTTTCAAAATCGTCGGTCAAGTTATAAGCTAAAATTGGTTTGTTAGAATCTTTAACAAATTTTAACACCGCATCGTCTACATTTTCTGAGGCTAAAACAACCGCATCAGCATGCGTGATGGCACCTATTTGTAAACTTTCAGAATCACCATTTTCGAAAGCTTTGGTATCTTTAGCTACCATGTTTGCCATCAAAGCCTTTTTTGCGAAAGTTGCGTTTAGTTTACCGTCAAAGCTTTTATCATAAACAGAATACACTACTTTTGAATTTTTAAAGGTAGGATCGTTCTTGTAATTTGTCTTGATGTAAGTAGGTATCAAAGCACTCATCCAGCCGTGACAATGCACAATATCAGGAGCCCAACCTAATTTTTTTACAGTTTCTAATGCACCAATGCAGAAAAATATACTACGTTCGTCGTTGTCTTCAAAAAACTTGCCTTTGGCGTCATTAAACACGTGCTTGCGGTGGAAATATTCCTCATTGTCTAAAAAGTAAACTTGCATTCTAGCTGCCGGAATAGATGCCACTTTAATAATAAGTGGATTATCGGTGTCATCTATTACAATGTTCATCCCCGACAACCGAATCACTTCGTGGAGCCTGTTTCTTCGCTCGTTGATGTTGCCGAACTTCGGCATCAAAATGCGAATTTCGAAGCCCTTTTCTTGCATTGCCTGAGGCAATTGACGGGTGATTTCAGCAATTTTTGTAAGTTCAAGGAACGGCGACATTTCGTGGGTCACGATCAGCAGCTTGGTTTTTGCCATCTCCATATAAATCAGAAAAATTTTAATTAAATTAAAAAGATATTGTAATGCAAAGGTAACTAAAATAATGTTATTTATCAATAAGACAATCATTTGTTTGGTTTACTTTAGATAAATGCACACCTTTAGCGCAAAAACTGAAATCCTAAAATTGGAAGTAATTCATACAAAAGCTGCGCTCAAAAATTTTGTAACGCAACAAAAAAATAGTGGAAAAAAGATTGCCCTTGTACCAACAATGGGAGCATTACATGCAGGCCATATTTCGCTAATTGACCAAGCAAAAAATTACGCACAAGTTGTCATTTGCAGTATTTTTGTAAATCCGACTCAATTTACAGATGCAAAGGATTTAGAAAAATATCCTCGGCCTTTAACGCATGATTTGGAAATGTTAAGTGCAAGTGGTTGTGACGTTGTTTTTATGCCAACCGTTCAAGAGATGTATCCTAAACCAGAAGCATGGCACATAGATCTAGGACCAGCTGAATTTGTGTTGGAAGGACAATTTAGAAAGGGCCATTTTCAAGGGGTGACACAGATTGTTAAAAAACTTTTTGATTGTGTAATGCCGGATATAGCGCTTTTTGGGCAGAAAGATTTTCAACAAATTTTGATGATAAAAAACATGGTGAAAATATTCGCCATGCCTATTGAAATCGTTACATGCCCAATTATAAGGGAGGTGGATGGGTTGGCAATGAGTAGCCGAAACATGCATCTTTCCGCCATAGATCGGGAGCACGCATTGGTGCTAAGTGCAGCTTTGCGCTTCGTATCAACAAATTTTAACGAGTATAGCATTGAAGTACTCACAGAACTGGCTAGAGATTTTTTTGAAGATAAACATGGGGTCGCGCTAGACTATTTTATCATTTCAAACACAACTACTTTAATGCCGGCAAAATCGAAAAATGAAGGTAACTTGGTCGCTCTGGTTGCTGCCAAAGTTGGCGCAACGCGTTTGATAGACAACGCCATTTTAAATGAGAAATAGGTAGACAACCAAATAAAATACAATAGTGTTAATGGATGTCAGTGCTTAAATAATAGAAGTGTTTCTTTTCGAAGGTTTACTTTTAAATAGTAACTTTGCGCCATGACCATCTCGATATTAAAGTCTAAAATACATAGAGTAAAGGTTACTCAAGCAGAACTTAATTATGTTGGGAGCATCACCATTGACGAAGATTTAATGGATGCCGCCAACATTATTGCAAATGAAAAAGTGCAAATTGTAAATAACAATAATGGCGCGCGGTTAGAAACTTACGTAATAAAAGGGGAGCGTGGTAGCGGCACAATTTGTTTAAACGGGGCTGCGGCCAGGCTTGTTCAGGTTGGCGACATCCTAATTGTTATCTCTTACTGTTCCATGCCCATCGAAGAAGCAAAAAATTATCAGCCAGTTTTAGTATTTCCCGACGATAACAATCATCTCTTAATCTAATGTAGTGAGCACTGCCTTAAAATCGGCGTTAAAAATTACACTTCTATTTTTAATAGGAATAGTCATTTTGTACTTTGCATTTAGAGGACAGGATATAGAAAACATTTGGGAAGAGATAAAAGGTGCCAATTTATTTTGGGTAGTAACAGCTGCATTAATTACCATTGCCGCCAATATTATCAGAGCGCTGCGATGGCAAATGCTCTTTACTTCTCTCGACTATAAAGTAGGTTTTTTAAATTCACTGTCTGCAGTGTACATCGGGTATCTCTCGAATTTGGCACTTCCGAGATTTGGAGAGCTGATGCGGTGCAAAGCGTTAGAAAGACAGGCCAACATCCCTTTGTTTGCTTGTATCGGAACTGTGATAACGGAACGGCTATTTGATGTATTGGTGCTTTTCCTCGCAACCGTGGGAATGCTCATTTTTCAATTCCATGTGGTCGAAGAGTTTTTGAGAGCAAACCTGTTTCAAAGGTTGGTGCAAGCGTTCTCCATAAATCATATTTGGTGGGGAGTTGGGATGATCTTATTTGCTATATTGCTTCTGTTACTTTTTTTCTATTTTATAAAAGAACGCTTTAAACGTCGATTATTACGTTGGTATAGCGCATTAAGGCAAGGGCTTTCTTCCTACCAAAAATTAAAGTCTAAGTCCTTGTTTTTAAGTTACAGCGTTGGCATTTGGATGCTTTATCTACTGGCAGTTTTCGCTGCATTCTTTGCTTTAAAATGTACTTCCAACCTAGGACTTAACTCTGCCTTCACAACAATGGTTTTTTCTGGATTGGCCATGGCTGTGCCGGTTCAGGGAGGAATCGGGGTATTCCATTGGATGATAGCGAAGTGTTTGATGCTGTACGGGATATCCATTACCGACGGCTTAGCCTATGCAACTGTTCTTTATGCAGTGCAATTAGTACCCGTCATGTTCTGTGGTCCTATAGGTTTTGCTATTCTATTTAAGAATAAAGCCAAATAGTTTGCTCGCTCATGTAATTTTTCCTTAAAAACAGTAAGCAAATAGAATCATTTTCGGTATAAATGCTACATTTGGATACAACCAAAATTAAAATTGTTATGCATTTCGAATTGACCGAAGAACAGCTAATGGTACAACAGGCAGCGCGAGATTTTGCACAGCAAGAGCTTTTGCCAGGCGTGATAGAGAGAGATGAACATCAAAAATTTCCTACAGCCCAAATTAAAAAACTTGGCGAACTAGGTTTTTTAGGAATGATGGTCGATCCAAAATATAATGGAAGTGGACTCGACGCCATCTCTTATGTGCTTGTTATGGAAGAGCTTTCTAAAATAGATGCTTCTGCCTCAGTCGTGGTTTCTGTAAATAATTCTCTAGTATGTTCTGGCTTGGAAAAATACGGCACAGAAGCACAAAAAGAGCGATTTTTAAAACCGTTAGCAGCTGGAGAGAAAATTGGAGCGTTTTGTTTATCAGAGCCCGAAGCCGGCTCTGATGCGACTTCTCAGCACACTACCGCAGAAGATAAGGGAGATTTCTATTTGTTAAATGGAACAAAAAACTGGATAACAAATGGAAGCACTGCGTCTACTTATTTGGTTATTGCGCAAACGCACCCTGAATTAAGGCACAAAGGGATAAATGCTTTAATTGTAGAAAAAGGAGCAGATGGCTTTACAATTGGTCCGAAGGAGAATAAATTGGGGATAAGAGGTTCAGACACCCATTCTTTAATGTTTAACAATGTAAAAGTTCCGAAAGAAAATAGAATAGGTGAGGACGGCTTCGGATTTACTTTTGCCATGGCAACGTTAGAAGGAGGTAGAATTGGAATTGCCGCACAAGCTTTGGGAATTGCTCAAGGTGCTTTTGAGCTAGCGTTAAAATATGCCAAAGAACGAAAAACTTTTGGAAAGGCTATTGCTGAGCATCAAGCGATTGCTTTTAAACTTGCAGACATGGCCACGCAAATTGAAGCAGCGAGAATGTTAGTGTATAAAGCAGCTTGGTTAAAAGACCAGGGTTTGCCATATACGCAAGCTGGTTCTATGGCGAAACTTTACGCCTCTAAAGTTGCCATGGACGTAACAATAGAAGCCGTTCAAGTGCACGGAGGCTATGGTTTTGTAAAAGAATACCATGTAGAAAGATTAATGCGCGATGCAAAAATTACTCAGATTTATGAGGGGACATCCGAGATACAAAAAATGGTGATTAGTAGAGGGATAATTAGGTAGACAATGTCATTATATCCTAATTGTGCCGATTTCACACTTGCTCGGTTTTCAATCTCTTTAACATCCATGACGGCGCTAACGACAGAAGCGACATCTCTTTTGTCTTTTTTGCCCGAGGAAGACAGCTGATGGCGTGTGAAAGAACCATTAAATTAGAATTGCTTAACTAAAACCATCTTAATTTTGCGTATTTAAATTCACAGCACACACTATTCGTTTTCCATTTTTATTTTCTTTCCTCTCCCACCACTGCGCCAAAAATTGCTTTTATTACGGCCACAATAATTGCTAAAAATGCTGCGGCAAAGAAACCACTCGTGTTAAAAGTGGTCATTAAGCTGTCAACGAGCAGAATCATTAACACGGTAATGATGAAAGAAACCAAACCCAACGTTAAAAAGTTGATAGGAAAGGTAAGCACTCTTAAAATAAAACCGATGGTTGCATTTGCAAGCGCAATTAAAACAGCGGCAATAATTGCGCTGCCGTAGCCGGCAATCTGAACGCCTGGAATAAGTTTCGCGCCGAGATAGAAAGCAAGACCCGTAAGTAAAATTTCGATAATTAACTTCATAATGATTAGTTTAGATGCATGAGAGCAGGCATAAATAAATGTAATTTTTTGGTTTTTTTTATTTGCTTTTTCAGTTGCTCCAATGGTAACAATCCTACCATCATTAAGTTTTCGACCGATAGTACAGCTGTTGTCGTTAAAAATATAGATAAGGTTAGCCTGCTGCAACTTAAAAACTTACTCGAGGCAGATAGTGGTCTGAACAAATATATAAAAGTTATGAAAGTTTCGCCATCGGGTTCTATTACCGATAATCCGCTTATGTTAGGAACTATTAAAGTGGTTTGTGATTCTCTGACTTTTGTACCGATGGAGAAATTTGTGGCAGGCAACAAGTATATGGTCGAAAGTTTTATTGGTGCGCAGTTTGGTAGCGTTGGCCAAATGCTTAAGGGGAAAGGACAAACGACGGTACATCCTCAGCGTAGCATACTTACGAGATAAATACGTATTTTAAATATCTATAAATAAAAAATTGATTAATAGATATTTAACCGTATCTTTGTCAAAATTAATATAACAAAAAATACAATGCAACAAGGAACAGTAAAATTTTTCAATGAAACAAAAGGTTTCGGATTTATCACTCCATCAAACGGCGACGCCGAAATTTTTGTTCATGCTTCAGGCCTAATTGACAACATTCGCGAGAATGATTCTGTAAGCTACGATGTAGAAGAAGGCAGAAAAGGCTTAAACGCGGTAAATGTAAAAGTGGCTTAATTAAGTAACACATAAATCGTATAAAGCCCCAGCTAAAACTGGGGCTTTTTCTTTTGATAAGGTTTTTTAAAGCGCTATTGTGTTTTTCATTATCGCCAAAGCACCTATCGTTTTAAGGCATTGTTCAATTCGTCGCCCACAAAATCCATAGAGAGGTCATGGTCTGTAAGCACCTTTCCATTTCTATCTACTATTGCAAAATAGGTAATGCTGTAGTTGCTTAGGTTTCTTGCATTCGGAGATTTAGCGCCTTTTAGGTCAGAATATTGCGGCCATGTAAGGTTTTGTGCTTTTATTCCTTTTAGCCACGCATCTTTATCCTTATCGTAAGAAACACTGATAAACTCTACGTCTCTATCCTTAAATTCTTTATAAAGATCAACCAATTCTCTATTATTACTAGCGCTTTTTCCACTGTAAGAAGTCCATGAGATGATGAGATTTATTTTTTTTAGCACCTTAGCTTTGTTAAAAGCTTCGCCTGTTGGCTGGCTCCCTTCAATATTTGGCATCATGCTTCCTTTGCTCATTAGCATTGCAGTGGCGATTTGGCTTTCCAGTACTTTTCCAATTTCGCTTTTCCTTACCGCATCACTTAGCCCATTGTAAATAGTTTTAAACGTTTGTGGGTGTTCTCCAATGTCTGGTGAATTTGTTAATAGAAAGGCTGAAACCTCAGAACCTGGATTTTTTTTCGAAAAGTCCTTAACGATGTCTAAATCCAATGAGGATCTCTCGCCTTGCCAATGGTCTAAATTTTTAGCAAGTTCTGCAACATTTTCTCGGGTAGCGTTACTGAGTGCAGTTTTTGATAGCTCAAACTTTTCGAGAATAGCTTTACTTCGTCCATCTTTCATGGTATAATACTCTATCAATTTTTTCCCTTCTGGCGACGAGGCATCTTTTACCGGGTAGAAATATAAACTCTTTCCGTCAAGTTGTATTTTAGTTTCGCCCTTTTGTAAAAAAATCCAGTAACTGTTTTCATTTCCGCCGTCTTGTACTTTAAGTTCTTCAAAGGTGTTGGTGGGCTGATTTGCTTTAAAAATTTGTGCTTTATTTTCAATGTTGATCACACTTAGCGCTGTTGCTGAGGCTAAGTCATTAATAGACAAAACCGCATTTGGACCAAAGTTAGCCGAGATTACAGAGAATGTTGCCGGTTTTGGGTCGCAAGCGGTTAACATCAGTGCAAGACTGCCAAGTAGAATAAAATATTTTTTCATCGTTTGGTTGTGTTTTGATTAGCTGCAATATAGGTTTTCAAGATAGGTTTTTCAAAGACGGCTTGGCGCCTTTTGATTTTCTTGGCCGAAAAAAGCTCTTTGCTCAACTGGGAATTGAAATTGAAATGCCAAAAAAGTTTTTAGAATGTTTCTAAATAGATTCTTTGTGCCGGTTTTTCCAATATGCTTTATAAATTAAGGCCATAAATAAATACTTTTGCATAACGTTAGATACAAATACTAATCAAATGAGTGGTTTCGGAAATGCTTTCTCGTCCTCGATAGGGAAAAAATATATAATGGGTATTACAGGAATTTTCCTGATACTCTTTTTAATAGTACATTGTTTCATCAACTCCATGATTTTCTTTAACGATGGTGGCTTAACCTTTAACGAAGGCGCTCATTTTATGGCAAGCAATTGGATTATTAGGGCAGGAGAGGTTGTACTATTCTTAGGATTGATTACACACATTGTTCAAGGTTTACGTTTGTGGATACAAAACCGCAAAGCGCGTCCAATTCGGTATGCGGTAACCAATGGAAACGCCAATAGTAAGTGGTATAGCCGTTCCATGGGGTTATTGGGAACATTATTGCTTATTTTTTTAATTGTGCATCTCTCAAATTTTTGGGTGGTTTCTCGTTTTACCGGAATAGACAAGTACGATGGTGTAACTGGGCTTGATGCGAACGGCCACGAAAACTTGTATTTTATAATGCATGCGGTATTTCAAAATCTATCTATTGTTATTTTGTACGTGTTAGCAATGATTTCGCTTTGTTATCATTTATTGCACGGTTTCTCTTCGGCTTTCCAAACATTGGGATGGAATCATGCCAAATACAATGGAATTATAAAAGGTGCAGGTGTTTGGTATGCTGTTGTTATATGCATTCTATTTGCGGCAATGCCGATAGCAATTTATGCGGGTTTAATTAAATAATTAAGGTACAAGGAAATGTCAGATTTGAATTCAAATATACCAGATGGCGATTTGCCTCAAAAGTGGACCAAGTTTCGTTCCTCTGTTGCTTTGGTTAATCCATCTAACAAAAGAAGCTTAGAGGTTATTGTAGTTGGTTCTGGCTTAGCAGGAAGCTCTGCTGCGGCAACGTTGGCAGAAATGGGTTATAAAGTAAAATGCTTTTGTTTCCAAGATTCGCCGCGTCGAGCGCATTCTATTGCTGCTCAAGGGGGCATCAATGCCGCAAAAAACTATCAAAATGATGGAGATAGTATTTATCGCTTGTTTTACGATACCGTAAAGGGTGGTGATTATCGTTCTCGCGAGGCAAATGTACACCGACTTTCAGAAGTAAGCGTAAATATTATAGATCAGTGTGTGGCTCAAGGTGTTCCTTTGGCTCGTGAGTATGGCGGCCTGTTAGACAATCGTTCTTTCGGTGGTGTACAAGTTCAACGTACTTTTTATGCCGCCGGGCAAACAGGGCAACAACTGTTGCTAGGCGCTTATTCCGCATTAGAACGCCAGATTGGAATGGGTAAAGTAGAAATGTATACCCGCCATGAAATGCAAGAAATTGTTAAAATAGATGGTAAAGCAAGAGGAATTATCGCTAGAAATCTACTGACGGGAGAATTAGAGCGCCATTTTGGACACGCAGTAGTGTTGGCATCGGGCGGATATGGAAACGTTTTCTATCTTTCTACAAATGCAATGGGTTGCAATGTAACCGCTGCTTGGAAAGCGTGTAAGCAAGGCGCCTATTTTGCAAACCCGTGTTACACGCAAATTCATCCAACATGTATTCCAGTTTCTGGAGACCACCAAAGTAAGCTTACGCTTATGTCAGAATCTTTGCGTAACGACGGAAGGATTTGGGTACCTAAGAAAAAGGACGATACCCGCAAACCAACCGAAATTCCAGAAGAGGAACGCGATTATTATTTAGAGCGTCGTTATCCCGCTTTTGGTAATTTGGTACCGAGGGATGTTGCATCTCGTGCAGCTAAAGAACGTTGTGATGCAGGGTATGGAGTAGGGAGTTCTAAATTGGCGGTTTACTTAGATTTTAAAGCAAATACAGCGCGTTACGGAAAGATAGAAGCTTCAAAGGCCGGCAATCACAGTCCAGATGAGGAAACCTGTCTGCGTTTAGGTCATGAGGTGGTTAAAGCAAAATACGGTAATTTGTTCAATATGTATGCACAAATTACCGGTGAAAATCCATACGAAACGCCGATGCGTATCTATCCCGCAGTACATTACACCATGGGCGGTTTATGGGTAGACTATAATTTAATGACCACTGTGCAAGGTTTGTACTGTATTGGTGAGGCCAATTTTTCAGATCACGGCGCAAATCGTCTTGGTGCATCCGCTTTGATGCAAGGATTGGCAGACGGTTATTTCGTTCTTCCATATACCATTGGTCAATATTTGTCAAAAGAGATTTCTGTCAAAGCGATCTCTATAGATCATCAAGCTTTTGCCGATGCTGAACAAAGGGCCAAAGCGACCATAGAAAAGTTGGTAAATGTCAAAGGCACAAAATCTGTAGATCATTTTCATAAGAGATTAGGGCTTATTATGTGGGAAAAGTGTGGAATGTCTCGAAATGTTGAAGGTTTAAATGAAGCCATCTCAGACATTCGTGCACTTCGAGATGAGTTTTGGAGAGATGTGCGTGTTCCCGGATCAGCGGATGAACTGAATCCTGAACTAGAAAAAGCTGGTAGAGTAGCCGACTTTTTGGAGTTGGGTGAAATGATGTGCGTGGATGCTTTGGATAGAAACGAAAGCTGCGGAGGCCACTTTAGAGAAGAGTATCAAACGCCAGAAGGAGAAGCGTTACGCGATGACGAAGATTATTCTTACGTGGCAGCTTGGGAATATGAGCCTGGTGTGAACTTTAAATTACATAAAGAGGTACTTAAGTTTGAAAATATTAAAGTAGCACAAAGAAGTTATAAATAAAAATTAGTATCAAGTAGTTAGTATTTAGTATCAAGATGGTTTAGTACTCACATAAATTTATCATTGCGAGGAATGAAGCAATCTATTTATTACGTATAATCTTTACCGATTTAGTGTTTAAATGCTAAAGTCTATATACTCAATACTCAAAAAAAAAGCCATGAGTACAGGAAATATGAATTTAACCTTAAAAGTTTGGCGTCAAAAGAACAGCAAAGCTAAAGGTGCATTGGTAAATTATAACGTTTCGGATATCTCGCCGGATATGTCTTTTCTGGAGATGTTTGATGTGTTAAATGAACAATTAAATAACAAAGGTGAGGAACCTGTGGTTTTTGATCACGATTGCCGAGAGGGGATTTGCGGAATGTGTTCCATGTTTATTAACGGAAGGCCACATGGTCCTAAAGATCTTATCACAACTTGTCAGTTGCACATGCGCTCTTTCAAAGATGGCGATACCATTGTGGTAGAGCCTTGGCGCGCTGCTGCTTTTCCTGTTTTAAAAGATTTAGCGGTAGACCGTTCTGCTTTTGATAGGGTTATTGCAGCAGGTGGATTTATCTCTGTAAATACAGGAAATGCCCAAGATGCAAATGATTTGCCAATTCCAAAGAGGCAGGCAGATGCTGCATTTGAAGCAGCTGCCTGCATTGGTTGTGGCGCCTGCGTAGCAACTTGCAAAAATGCATCGGCCATGTTGTTTGTTTCTGCAAAGATCTCTCAATTGGCGCAGTTGCCTCAAGGACAACCGGAACGTTATCGCCGGGTGCAAAGTATGGTGGCACAAATGGACGCAGAAGGTTTTGGAAACTGTACGAATACAGGCGCGTGCGAAGCAGAATGTCCAAAAGGAATTACATTAGAAAATATCGCAAGGATGAACAGAGATTTTGCACACGCAAAATTTGTTTCAGAAGAGCAACTGTAAAATAGCTTAATTAAGACTGTCAAGTAGTTATCCAAAGGATTAAACTAAATTTCTTGGAAATTAATTTTTTCAAAAATTTGTTTCCGATTATAAAAAAGTTTAATTTTATAAGCCCGAGACAGGAGATCAAACATAAAACCCCATGTAGTTTTACTGGGGTTTTGTGTTGAAATTATAGATAGTCATGCTAAATTCGGTTCAGAATAGCTCATTAGTTAATCTTTAATCGTTCACAATACATCGCTTCGCATTGTCTCAAAAAAAGCTTTGTAAATAATCTTTTTAATTGATGTTTGCTTTTTTTCCTAAATTAAAGTTGACAGCAATAATATACCTCACACGCACAAATTTTCCATTTTGAACTCCTGGATTCCATTTTGGGGTTTTTGCATAACTCTTATCGCTTCGGCGTCAATCTCTTTGCTTACGCCTCTAATTACCTCAATATTCGTTAAACTTCCATCTTTTTCTACAGTAAATGCTAAAGACACCTTGCCTTCTTGCTCCGACCGTACAGCTGCCGCTGGATAATGGATGTTCTGTGATAAGTATTCGTAGAACTTCGTCAGGCCGCCGGGAAATTCCGGCTGTTTTTCAATCGTTCTAGAATCTATAATCTTGTCCTCCTCGGCAGAAGCTATCTCAGTAACGTTGGCAGCCTCGTGATCTCCTTATTGGTTTTTATAAGCGAGAATAAGGACTTCATTTAAATTAGTAAAACCTTCAAGTGGCTTTATTTCTTCCGTTGTAATAAGTCTGGATTCACCAGCAAATGCAAAAACGGTTACAAAAGCGTATTTTCCATCATAGCTTCCATCAAAACCGTGATAGGTTAAGATAGCACTCATTACCTCTTGGTCGCATCCGCTGCCAAGGCCCTTTACAATGGACAGATTGGCCACCTTTCCATTTTTTACGTTGAAAGTAATCTGGCTTTTTCCGGTAATATTATTTGCCCTTGCTTTTGTAGGATATTTTATTGATCCCACCACAAATTTATAAAAGGGGTCCCAATTAGGATCTTTTGCCTTTGGCGAAATATTGGTTATATTTTTTGCCGATATGTTGCGAATAGTCCCAGCGTTGACCCTAATTGAAAAAAAAAGGGAAGCAATTACAACAGTTAAAAATAAATTATTTATTAAGAATTTTAGTTGTATTGATGTTGTTTTTTGTAACACGGAGCGTTTGTTTTCGACGTTTAAATTTGTTTCTTTGATCTAAATTATGCTTTTTCCGTTGTAAAAGCAAAAGCCGACAGAATTGTCGGCTTTTTAAGTTCATCAAATTTACGCTTCGGTAACCGCCAAACCATCAGCCGGATTTGGCGGTTTTTAAAAATTATTCTTTTTGAGGTTCTATTGTTTTAACCCCGACTTTCTTTTTCAATGTAATTATAATCACACCGTTTTTCCCTTTATCTCCGTACAATGCGGTGGCAGATGCGTCCTTTAGCACTTCAACTGATACTATATCATTTTGAGGAATAGTGTTGAGGTCTTTCGAATATACTTTTCCATCCAATATGTATAGAGGCTTGGGGTTAGTTCGCCCGAGTTCGTTGAAATTCAGCATCGTCTTTTTTGGTTTCTCGGCTGCATCGGCCAAACTAAAGCTTACAGCAATATTGTATTTAACTCGCACGGCTTTTTTATTTTGCATTCCGGGGTTCCATTTCGGGCTGTCCTTTATTACTCTCACCGCTTCCTCATTAATTTCTGGACTTGGTCCTCTTAATACTTGTATATCTGATAAGCTTCCGTCCGCCTCTACAATAAAAGTCATAAAAACCTTTCCCTGTACGTTGTCGTTTTGTGCTTTCTTTGGATATTTTATAACCCTGCTTAAGTATTCATAAAACTTTTTCATCCCTCCAGGAAATTCTGGTGCCTTGTCAATTGAAACGAAAGAATAGATTGTATCTTGTGGTTCTGTGTTAGAAACGCTTATATCAGTCATATCTCTTTTATGAGCTGCAGATATATCAAGAGCGATTTCTTCTCTCGTGGTAGTTCCTGCAAGGGGCTGCTCCGTAAAAGTTACTACAGTAACTTTCTTAACGCCATCGCTTGTCTCTGCGGATTTTTTATTGCCTATAAAAAACATTCGTTTCAAATTTTTATATCCATTCGGCGCTTTTAATCCTGTGGTTGGAATTTTTTTGAAGTTTTCGCTTGACGAGAAAGCAACCGATAATGCGTACTTCCCATCATAACTGTGATCAAAACCTCGGTAGGCAAAAATAGCGTTCATAACCGCTTCATCACAGCCATATCCTAATGACACATCATTAGATAAATTAGAAACTTTGCCATTTCTTAAGATAAATGTCACTTGAGTCTGACCTGATAAATTATTTTCTAAGGCGTCATCGGGGAATTTAATACTTCTAGTTAATGCAGCATAAAATTCTTTCCAATCTGCACCAATGCGGAGTGGCTTGCTGATTGTAGATGCATCGGTTTTTTTAGTGGATTTGTTCTCATTTTCATTATTAATCGCCTCTGGCAAAATAGTATTTACAACCTCGATAGTTTTTTCTACATCAACCTTATCTGCAAGTTTTGCAAGTTTTTTATTTTTGTTTAGTGTGGCCGATGACAATACAGCTGCAAGTGTAAACAAGGGTAAGAACATCCCGTATTTTAACAAGGCTATCCTTTTAGATTTGTTTTTGTGTAACATATAAATTCGTTTTTTAATTAAAGATTTCTTAAAAAAGCCGTGCATTAACGCACCAGGCTCTACACCCAATACATTGCTAACAATAAGCACCGCATAAGCATGTTTATCGCCATGGCTATTGGCAGATTCCTCATCGGCCAAAAACTCATGTATGTCTTGAATAGATTTTTTATAAAGGTGAATAAATGGATTAAACCAGTTTAAAATGGTCAAGAATTCAAAGAACAACACATCTAAACTATGGCCTTGCTTTATATGCACCTCTTCGTGCAAAGCAATCGTTTCTGCGCCTTGTAGGTTTGGATCTATTTTTTTAGATCCAAAAAAAGAATAGGCTGCTCCTGCAACTTCTTGAGTTAATAGTTTACGAGTTTTAACCACGTTAATTATTAACCTTATTGTGAAAAAAGTTATCCCGAGAAGGTAAAGCGCTACCAGAAAATCTGTAAAAGAAAGGGTGTTTTCAGCTGGTGCGATAATGGTATAAGGCATCGCATCAAAATAAACCATGGTATGCACGTTGCTGCTTATGGTTTCATTGTAAAGCCAACTTGTACGGCAAAAAGGCAATACCATAGATAGTAGCGCTGCCGTTAGTAAGTAAATTCTATTTAGTTTAAAATAGGTTTCTTTATCTAACAACAGTTTATAGAAAATATAAAATGCAATGAGGTAAAGATTGGCTAGGAGTAAATAGTTGGAAATGCTCATTGTGCTTTGTTTTTAAGTTTGTTTAACATTTTTAAAATCTCATCCACATCACTTAAATCCATTTTTTCTTCCTTAACGAAGAAGGAAACCATGCTTTCTACAGAATTTTCAAAATAGCTGTCCAGCAATTTCTCCGTAGCGAAACGTTTGTAGTCTTCTTTACTGATAATTGGAAAATACTGATGCGATTTGCCAAAAGCCTCGTGGCCTACAAAGCCTTTAGTTTCTAAAATTCTAATAATTGTACTTACCGTATTGTACGCTGGCTTCGGCATCGGAAGCTGTTCTATCACTTCTTTAACGTACGCCTTTTTTAAATCCCACAATACCTGCATAAGCTGCTCTTCTGCTCGGGTTAAATCTTTAATCTTCATATCTTTTTTATTTTGGGTTCGAACTAATAGTCAAACATAAAACTAATTTATTAGTTTTCAAAATAATTACTAAACTTTTAGTTGGTTTTTTTTTGAGGGCAAAGAGATGGTCTTGGCAATTCTAATCTGCAAAAGCCAAGGTGGCAATACTAAGTTTAGCTATGCCGGCATCTTTAAGGGCTTTGCCGCAAGCTTCTATTGTAGCGCCCGTGGTTAAAACATCATCAACAAGTAACACGTGTTTTTTTAAAACTTCGCTTTTGGCATTTACTGTAAAAACATCTTTCATGTTTTCGTATCGATTGTAACGGTTCTTTTTGGTCTGGCTGTCGGTATAAATTGTTCTTTGTAATAAATTGTTGCAGACCTCAGCATTTATTTTCTCAGCTACTCCCGCTGCAATAAATGCACTTTGATTATACCCACGTTTGCGTAGCCTCGCAGGGTGTAGCGGCACGGGTACAATAAAATCTATACCTTTATATAAGGTGCTGTCTAAAAGTCGTTCGCCAAGAAGTCTGCCTAAAAATACACCGATTTCAGTTTTTTCGTGGTATTTAAGGTTATGCATTAGGTTTTGTATGGTTTCGCCCTTTCTAAAATACAGCATCGCCATGGCTGCCTCAAACTCCATTCGGCCCCAAAGTTGCTTAGCCACTCTATTTTCAAAATGTAAATGGTAGTCTGTGTAAGGCAAATGATGCAAACAATGTAGGCAAACCAAACTTTCACCTCTAACCAAAGGCGCTCCGCAAGCGTTGCACAGGTTTGGGAACAAAAGCCCTACCAGATCTTCTAGATAGTTTTTTGCTGAAAGCATGATACTAATTTAAGCATTACTTTTAAAATTAACGACGCTAATTAAATCAACAAGAATATTTTGTGCGCCCGGGCCCGTCATCGGCTATATCTTTGCTTGGCTGACGGCCGCGCAAAGGATTTCGCTGCTACCGTTGGCGCGCCCCGCGCAAAAAGGAAGCCTAAGGTATCCCAATAGCGGTTTTGCTATGAACATTGGCTTTGTGTCGCAAATAAAATATTTCGCTTATAGCTAGCTTCTCGGAATTAATAGTTTTGATTCGGCGCAGAAAAACTTAAAAGTGCTGCGGCTCGTGTCTAAGCTTTGTGCCGCTCCGCGGTTTGGTTGGTAAGCCAATTAGTCCTTTTGTTGCTTAGATTTAATCCTTCGCATAGCCATGGAAATACCAATAACAAAAAAACCTACTATGCTACAGCGTTTTGCGAAAAACATGCAACAATTATTTGGCTGTACTCTTTGCGTGTGTTATTTTTTTCTATCTTTGCAACCCGCTCAGGGATCTGAGGGGAATTACAGCAGAAACATTGAAGGACGGGGAGTTATTTAGCAGGACAGATGGGGCTTGAAAAAGTTTCAAAAAAATAAAAAAAAGTCTTGCACAATTAAAAAACTTCTTTACCTTTGCACTCCCAACTAAAGAGGAAGGGAAAAAGAGTCGGACCGGCGGATGTCGGGAAGGCGTAAAAATAGATTGAAACACACCTAGTCGAGCAGGGGAACAAGAAGACCCCTAGTAAACGAAAGTCTGAAGATATATAAAAGAGAGAGCTGCCGTGAGGTTAAGCGAATAAAAGTTCTTACAAGAGATGTCAAAGTAGCGCAAGCGAGTATAAGGGGGCACCGGCCGCAGTACATGGCCGG
>NZ_JBSSEL010000020.1:0-79225 GCF_054061655.1 Pedobacter sp. UYEF25
TCTAGACTTGCTTAGGATGCCAACTCACTCTCCCGCCTCTTCACTTATTTCTATAAATTTGATGATAAATTATTATTATTCAAACATAGGAGGATCTCAGCTCGTTTACTGAAATCCTTTACTGTTTTAACAAATTTTTTATCTTCCTAAATCTGGTTAATTTTCGGTTGAAGGATTTGATGAACCGTTGCCATCGATACAATTCGCTTTTACGCTGGTTGCAGATCCATAAAGTACGGTAGACATATCTGATAGTTTACTTTGCGAATTGTTTCCTACATTATACACCATTGCGCTGGCTAAACCATTATTTTTTACATAAGCGGCAACCGCAACCTGATCATTGTTTGCTAAATCGAACCCCAAACCTAACTTGCTTTTTGGCACACCTGCACTTATATAGGGTTGTAAACGAGCCGCGTAGTTTGGAGAGAAGTAAGATTGTTCAAATACATAATCTAAAATATCGCCTAATTTCTGATTGTTGTAAGTGGAGTTAAAATAATTGGCCTGATTAAATGCGGCCATTGTTATAAGTTTGTTAGCTCCCATTCGTTCACGTAGCGCTGCGGCAACAAGTACCAAAGAACCGTCATTTGCAGTGCAGGCCGAATATTCATCATCTATATCAATTCCATCTAGGCCATATTGCACTACAGCATTGGCGCATTGAATGGCAAAAGCATCAGCTTGTGCATAACTTGTAAAACAACCCCAACCTGCATTTTGATGGTTACCTAACACATCAAGGACTACTTTTATACCCAACGACTTTAAGTATGCAACTTTCCCAGAATTTAAGGTTGCCTGTACTTGAGGATTAAAATAGAGGGTAGGTGCGCCATTTACGGAATTGATATTTGCTGCAAAAATTACTGAAACCCCAAATAACTGTTTGGCATTTGTACCATAAGTGTAACAGCCAGGATTTGAAAAATTATTATTGTTTACTTCTACGTAGGCAGTCATAAAAGCATTCGATGAACCAAGAATTGAGGCACTTGTTGCGGCTTTCGCTGCGTTTTTGGCGCTTACCAAATTGTCTTGTTTTACAGTACTACCTTTTTTACAAGCAAATAATAGTGCGAGGGCCGTTAAGAACAACGCGCCGAAACCGATTAGTTTTTTCATAATTTCATAATTTTGGTTAGAGGTTTATATAAAAAAGGTAGGACAACCTATGTCATCCTACCGGTAATGCTTTGGGTAATTTAGAAATTGGATTTGTCTACATCCCACCACAATCTCGTGCCACCATTATCTGGGCCACCTAAAAGCGATACGGCTTTAATAACTTCTGCACTATTTCCGTTTCCAAACTCCGTTGCAGGAAATGGCAAACGTCGAATTTGCGTTTGGGTATTAATTGTACCTCCACTATTATTGTTGGCTACCGTAAACAATTTTGGATAACCGGTACGCCTGTAATCAGACCAGGCTTCTTGGCCATCTGGAAATATAGCTAGCCATTTTTGAGTAACGATGCGCTCTAGCTTTTGCTCATTAGAAGCAGCAGGATCCCATTTTACGGTAATCATACTTGCGGCAACAGCATTGTTTGCAGGGTTTTTTGGATCGATGTAATTTACGGGTTTGCTAGTGCTATTTGTTAGATAGTTGCCCATAACTACGTTCCATTGTTGAAATGACGTGGTTATACCGGTTTCATAATTTGTTTGTGCATCTCCGGCACCTGTCCACCCGCGTAAAGCTGCTTCTGCTTTTAAAAACCAAACTTCTGCAGCGGTCATTAGTATTTGAGGTGCTTTTTGTCCGATTGGCGATTTTGCAAGGTCGGAAGAATTTAGACTGGAATATGTTTTGTAACCAGCTTTGCCCAAACCATTAAATGAGGTATTCGCACCCGATCTAATCCCTACAAACTGACCGGCAAACAAAGGATCTGTGGCCGGAGTTGCATATATAGGTAATCGCGGATCGTTGTAACCAACTAGATAAGATTCTAACGCTGCTCCTAAGGCATTGTCACCATCGTAAGCGACTGTAACCACCCATAAATCATTATCTCTGGTGCCAGATTGTGCTACTGCAGCATTGTCTGATGCAGTGGTTAATAAACCTCCAGGCGCGCTCATTGCTTTTTCAGCTTGCAGTCTCGCTGTTGCAGCATCAACCTTAACAATTCTCATCGCCAAACGCAAACGTAGCGAATTAGCCAATTTTAACCACTTAACAGCGTCACCAGCATATACAAAGTCTCCCTTTCCAAAGAACGTAGGGGTATTTGGATTCGCTGCAATAAAGGTTTGCAAGTTGTTTGCCGCAGTATCTATTTGGTTAAAAAATGCGTTGTAGACTGTTTTTTGATCTTCGTATGGCGTAGAAACCAGCGACGAACCGGCAGTAGTATACGGGATTGGGCCAAATTTATCAGTTACCCTATTCATTGCCATTACCTGTACTAAAAGGGCAATCCCCCATGCTTCTGGAGATTTAGTCCTTATGTCGCTTTTTCCAATTTTAGATATTGGAGCCATAACATAATTATACTGGTCGTTAAAGCCAGCGCTGTTCCAGCCGTCATTAAGTGAATAGTTCATGTTATTTATTCCGCCACCAAATGGAGTTGGAGCCATCATATAACCGCTAAAAGCATCTGCACTTAGATTTTGTGCGATTTGATAATTATGGAATATTTCCTGTTCGATCGGACCTATGGCCGATTTTAGAAGCGCAGTGGTTTGATCAGGTGAAAGTGCTGTTGGATTGGTATTAAACTCCTCAAAGTTTTTTGTACATCCAAAATTTAAGCTCATCAGAGATGCCAGTAAAACAGCAGACAGTCCTTTAATCCTGTTATTCGAGGATTTATGATATATAGTTTTCATATTGTTTTTGACTATAATTAAAATGATAAATTTAAGTTGAAACCTAAACTGCGCGTTGCAGGTTGGTTAAAAACATCTACTCCCGACAAACCGTTACCTGTAGATAAGGTTATTTCGGGATCGAACGGAGCCTTTTTATAGATGTAAAATAGATTTCTTCCGGTCACTGAAACTTTGAGGCTTTTAAAAGTTTTATTTGCCAACGGAAATGAATATCCTAAAGCAGCTTCTCTCAAACGTACTACTGTTGCGCTATAAACATATTCTCCAGATACTCCCGATCTGCCTCCAACAAAAGAATAATAAGATTGGGGATTGATGGTTGTTGATACAGGAACGCCTTTTGTATCTACGCCATTAATTTTTACGCCACCATTGTCTCTCGCAATTCCAGTGGCTTCAGATGCACCCGCCTCATCCAATAAAGCTTCGGTAAGTGAAAGTACTTGGCCTCCGAATTTACCATCAACCAAGAAACTTAAACTGAAGTCTTTGTAATTGAAACTATTGTTCCAACCCAATTGAAACTTTGGATTTGCATTGCCTACATAGTTAAAGTTATTGCTTTTTAGCGGCGTGTAAGGAGCCGAGGCTGTTCCATCGCCACCCAAAATAATACGGTTTTGAGCATCTCTTTGTAAAGTATAGCTGTAAATGTCACCATAAGATCCGCCGACTTTTAACCTAGAGATATAAGAAGTATTGCCGCTTCCTGTTAAGTCTACGCTGTTGATTTTATCGCTAGAGGCGATGTCGATAATTTT
The DNA here is from genome assembly GCF_054061655.1 of Pedobacter sp. UYEF25. Lineage (NCBI taxonomy): Bacteria > Pseudomonadati > Bacteroidota > Sphingobacteriia > Sphingobacteriales > Sphingobacteriaceae > Pedobacter > Pedobacter sp. UYEF25. The sequence goes on from NZ_JBSSEL010000020.1 coordinate 3,614, forward strand.
ATTCCTATTCGATGAACCGTTGAAAGAGGTGTTCCAGTTTAACCCGTTGCCTTTAACGACATCAGCGCCCAAAATAAATTCTAAACCTTTATTTTCTACGTTACCTGCATTTAAGTACCCTGTTGACACCAAAGACGATGGAGGTGCAACTACGGGAATGTATTGATTTTTGGTATTGGTTTTATAATAAGTGAAACTAAAATTTATCCGGTTTGAAAGGAAACGTAAATCTGTTCCGATTTCAAAAGATTGTGTTCTTTCTGGTTTCAATTCTCTAAACGCAGCATTGGTGTTAAAACTTAAAGCCCCGTCTGATTTTAAGGTATTTTGGATAAACGTTAGATAAGGTGGTACTGTATTTCCAACTTCCGCATAAGTTCCTCGTACTTTAGCATAGCTAATCACCTCAGGAAGTTTTATCATTTGCGAAACAATCAGAGACAAACCAACGGATGGATAGAAATAAGAATCATTTGGCGTGTACGACAAGTTCGATGACCAATCGTTTCTGCCGGTGAAAGTTAAAAAAGCCCAATCTTTATAAGAGATGTTTGCGTTTCCAAAGATCGCCTGCAATTGGCTATGGTTAGGAACAATAGCAGCGGTATTGCTTAGTGTATTGCCAGTGTACGTTCCTGGTAAAGCAACTATGATATTTGAAGGGGTAAAAAAATCAGTTGCCGAAAGGTTTCCAGCTAACGTTAAGCCAGCTGTTTTCTGATCGTTGATACTTCCGCCAATTACTCCGTCTATTTTAAAGTTAGACCCTTTTAATGGCACGGTAAAATTCGCTAACGCATCTATATATTTTTGAACATAGGTTTGATTACTTTGCGAGAAATACCCCGATCCTGTGGAGTTAAAAACAGTTGAAATCCCAGAGTATCTGCGGTTTTCATAGTCATCCGTCGTTCTATCCATATTTCCCCTAACCTGAATATTTAACCAAGAAGCAACATCGTATTTTAAGCTACCGCTTAGTAAAAACCGATTACGAACTGCCGTATTTGGATTTAAATTTGTTAACCACCAAGGGTTTTGGTTGATGTCTGCAGAACCGCCCAACCAATTCTGACGAGCGCCTCCAGTATTTCCTGCTAGCAGATATTGGTCTTTATAAGGCGTAATGTCTACTCCCCTCGGAAAAAGATATAAACCCAATAGAGGATTTAAATAGAGACCCAAAGAAGGACTATTGTTTATTCTTTGATTGATGTAGTTTACACTTCCATCTACCGTTAATTTATTGTTTAGAAATTTGGCAGTTTCGCGAAGGTTTAAATTATTTCTATTTAATTTGTTGCCAGGCTGAACACCACTCGCGTAGGTATTGGCATATGAAAAATAGGTTTGTGCTAATTCAGATCCGCCAGAAAGATTAATGGAATTTGAGGTGTTAATTCCCGTTTTAAAATAATCTTTTAGGTTATCGGTGGTGTTGGTAATGGCAGTTCCCCAACTGTCGCGGGTTGTTGCAGAAGCAGGTCCATAACTGTTTTGAAACTTTGGCTCGTAGGCAATGTTATCAATCGTTACGCCAGATGAAAAACCGATAACAGTTTTGCCCGCTTTACCCTTTTTTGTTGTTATTAAGATTACTCCATTTTGAGCCTGACTACCATACAGCGCCGCCGCAGATGCACCTTCTAAAACCGTTATGCTTTCAATATCGTCTGGGTTGAGGTTAGAAATACCGTCGCCGCCATCCTGGCCGCCACCAAATACACTGTTTTGCTGGCCATTCGCATTCCCGTTGTTACTGATTGGAATACCGTCTATAACATACAGCGGCTGATTGTTGCCACTTACCGAACGGCTTCCTCGTAAAATTACTTTCGCAGAACCGCCAACTCCCGATGCGCTCGGACTAATGGTTAGTCCGGCCACTTTTCCATTTAGAGCGTTCATTAAATTTGGACTTTTAACTTTGGATAGCTCATCACCAGACACCTGTTGTGTATTATAAGTTAAAGATTTCTCTGATCTTTTTATTCCCAAAGCGGTAACCACTACGGTTTCAAGATTTCTAGCATCATTAACCAGTGTCACACCAACGGTGTTTTGAGTCCCTACTGTAACTTCTTTGCTTTGATAGCCGATAAAGGAAAACACCAAAATATCGCCGGTTTTGGCATTAACGCTGTATTGGCCTAATGCGTTAGTTTGAGTGCCGCCCGTCGTGCCTTTAATAACAATGGTTACGCCAGGTAAAGTTACTCCGGTCTCATCTTTGACCGTACCTCTAATTTCATCCTGAAAAAAAGAATTGGCATAAATTGCAGGCCTTAAATGATTGCCCGAAGCAGCCGCATATGAACCTGTAGCTGCATAAAGCAACAAACATGTGAGCTGGAAAGATTTTTTCATATTCATTACGAATAATTTTGAATTAGTATTTGGTTAATTATTGCTTCTCATGAAATATAATTCAAGAGGTTTTATAGTAAGAGCTTTTAAACTGTATAAATTGCCTACAACAACATCCGTTTTTTTAAGATTTTTTTTTGACGATGAATGGACAAGGAGAGTTAACTGCCTTGCACTGCAATAGGTGTATGTTTTTACGCAACTGCGCTCTAAGTTTAACAAATGCTTTCTCACTACATATCCATATTTATCTCGCTTGATAGATGAAGGAATTTATTACGATGATTCAGCCCAACTGAAAAGCGTCATTTTTTTAAAGTTTATGCCGAACAACCACAGATTTTTTATAAATTATTTATTATTGATATATATTTGATCGTGAAAATTAACCAAGTTTGAAAGCAGCTGGGGCAGATTTAGTCATCTTATGGGAAAAGGTTTGTTTAGAAGATGACGTTAAATCTTTTGAACAGCTCTACCGCTCTTTATATAGTAGGTTATTAAAATTTGCCATTTATTACACCAATGATAAAGCAGCTTCTGAAGATTTAGTTACTGAAGTATTTGTTAAATGCTGGGAAAACAGGAAAGAAAGTATCCATGTCTTAAAGCCAGAAAGTTATTTATTCATTGCTGTAAAAAATCAATCGCTCAAATACCTTAAGAAGAGATCGTCTACTACTTTCGTCGATTTAGCAGATGCAGAAGAAGTTTTTGGGGAAATGGCGAAAACACCGGATTATATTCTTGAAACCAAAGAGCTACATCGGCAACTTGACTTTGCAATTGCAAGTTTGGCACCTCAGGCCGCAATGGTTTTCAGGCTGATAAAAGAAGGTGGTATGCGCTATAAAGAGGTTGCAGAACTCTTAGATATTTCTCCCCGAACGGTTCAAACTCAATTATTTAGAGCAATTGCAAAGCTTCGTATAAAATTACAACCTTTAAAGGATGGTGGTTTCAGTCAAAATGCAGTTGGAAAAATCATCTCTCTAGCTATATTAGTAGGAAGTTTATCTTTTTTATATTTGTTGTAGGCAATTATAACATAAAAAAGAACCTATAATCAAAGGACGGAAACTAAATGACGGATCAAAGATTTACAGAATTGCTTGGAAAACAACTGGCCGATGAGCTTTCACAGGATGAATCTGTTGAACTGAAGGCTACTTTGGCTGATCATCCCGAGCGGAATGCCGAATATGATTTGCTGCAATCCTACTTTAAATCCGGAGCCGAAGAAGACGAAAACATCGATTTTATTTTTGATCGGATCAAGGCCAGAATAAAAACGAAATCTTCGGTTTTACATCCAAGTTTAAGTAAGAGCTATAAGGTTTGGGTAAGAATAGCAGCGGTTGTGGCTATTTTGTTCGCCGCAGGGTTGGTTTTCTACAACAGATCAACCTTTTTAAACAAAAATGCCAATTCACCATCACTTATTACGTTAGCTAAAGCAACGGAAATTAAAACCATTGTGCTGGCTGATGGATCTATCGTTAAAATAAATTCTGGCAGCAGCCTTAAGTATCCCGCGGCGTTTAATGCAGTTAATCGAGTTGTTTACCTTTCAGGCGAAGCTTTTTTCTCGGTTAAAAAAGATGCAAAACACCCTTTTATTGTGTATACTAACCAGCTGACGGTAAAAGTGTTGGGCACTGCGTTTAATGTAAAAGCCTATGCAAATGATCGTTTTACAGAAACCACATTAATTAGGGGTAGTGTTGCAATCTCGCTAAAGGATGAGCCATCAAAAAAGTATATTTTGAAGCCAAATGATAAATTTACATATTCAGATGGCAAGCCACAGCTAAGTATATTGAGCCATTTTAATGGTGCAATGGATGGAAAAATAGTGGAGACAGCTTGGACCAATCACGAACTTCTTTTTAAAAATGACAGTTTCGCAGAAGTGGCAAAACTATTTGAACGGTGGTATGGAATAAAAATTTTAATTGAAAACCCTGAGCTAAAAGCTATAAAATTTACCGGAAATTTTAATAAAGAGTCTGTTATTGAAGCCTTAAATGCATTGAAAATAATTGAGCCCTTTAATTATTCGATGCAGGGTAGAAATGTCTACATCTATCGTTAGTACATGCCCGCTTAGCGATGTATATTTGTGGCCATGAATGGTGCGAAGAAAATCATTTTCTTAATTGGTTTGATTTTTCCACTTTTTGCAAATGCGCAAACTAAGGTTAACCTAAATTTTACCAATGCGAAGTTTGAGCAGGTAATTGAAGCAATACAGCGCCAAACGGTTTATCACTTTGCTTATAGCGAATCCAAAATTCCCAAGCAAAAAGTATCCATTAAAGTGGCTAACGTGGAAGCAATCAAAATTGTCCGTCAGTTATTATTAAACAGTGGTTATAAGTATGTGTTACTGGCCAATAACTTAATTGTGATTAGTGAAAATATTGATGCAAATGAAACCGCGGATAGCGTTCGTTTATTAAAGGAGGTGACCATTACCGCTTTAGGCATTGAAAAAGAAAATCGAAAAATCGGCTATGCAGTAGCCACGATTGATGGATCTTCTATCATTAAAGCGCGAGAAAGCAACTTAATCATGGCGCTTCAAGGCCGGGTTGCAGGTTTAAACATTACAGGAGTAAATGGTGGTCCTGGATCTTCTGCACGAATTTTAATTCGTGGTGTTTCTAGCATGACCGCTGCTTCCCCATTATTTGTGGTAAATGGCGTACCGATTGATAACAGCATTAGGGGTAGTGCAAATGAATATGGCGGAGCAGATTATGGAGATGGAATTGCTAACATCAACCCCGACGATGTAGAAAAAATCACAATATTAAAAGGTTCTGCGGCATCGGCTTTATATGGTGCGAGAGCCGCAAATGGCGTAATTCTGATTAATTTAAAAAGAGGTGGAGCTGATGAGGGACCAGAAGTGGAGTACAATGCAAATATAGCTTTTTATGTCCCGATTAATGCGACCGATTTTCAATATATATATGGTCAGGGAAGTCAAAATAAAAGACCTGTAAGCTTTTCAAATGCGGTTGCAACAGGCTTATTGAGTTGGGGAGAAGTAATGGACGGGAAGTTGTCGCCGCAAATTGATGGTACGATGCAGTCTTATGCGCCTGTCAAAGATAATATTAAGCAATTTTATCGGACCGCTCCGGCGTTAATAAATACCATTTCGCTAAACGGTGGAGATGAGAAAAACAATTATCGCGTCTCGGCTTCTAATTTAGATGACAATTCCATCTTAAATAACGGCTCTTTGAACCGTAAAACCTTTAATTTTTATGGTACCGTCGGCTTAAGTTCTAAAATCTCTTTAAACTTAACAGCAAATTACATTTACGAAAAAAATAAAAATAAAAGTTACCTGAGTGATGGCCCTTTAAATGCGAATTATGGAATTGCAATGTTAGCTAGCAGTTTAAATCAATCTACTTTGGCGCCCGGTTTTGACGCGGAAACTGGTTTTGAAAGCAGGTGGAATGCAGATGAATATAAAACAAATCCATATTTTTTATTAAATAAACAGGCAGATTATGCGGATCGGAATCGATACATTTCATCGGCGGTTATTAACTATCATTTGACCAATTGGCTGTCACTTCAAGGCAGACTCGGCTATGATTTTAGCAAGGACAAATTGGTTAGTATTTTGCCTACCGGAACAGCATTTTCGATTAATAGACAAGGTGGTATTAACGCTTACGATCATAATAGCACATCAGAATTTAACAGCGACGTACTCCTAAGTGTTTCAAGAAAATTAGCAGAAAAGTGGGACCTCGAATTTTCGATGGGCGCAAATTATCGAGAAAGAGAAGGGAGGTCTGACAAACTCAAAGGGACGCAATTTGCAATCCCATACCTGTACGTCCCAGAGAATCTAATTACAAGCACCAAAACAGAAGTGGTCTCTAAAATTGTGACGGAATCTGTTTACTATACTGCAGATCTTAGCTATGAGCAATATGTTAATTTTTCATTTACAGGTAGATATGATATTTATTCTACGTTACCCGCAAACAATCGTGGAATTTTTGTTCCGGGCATTTCGGGTAGTTTTATTTTTTCAGAACTCCTGAAAATAAAAAATATGAATTACGGTAAATTGAGATTGGATTTTGCGAAAACGAGCGGAGAGCCCAACGTTCCCTACACAACGCAAATTTATTACACAACAGATAATCAGGTAAACGGGATTCCCGTTGGAGGATTTTCTGGTGATCTCCCGAATTACAATTTAAAACCATTTACACTGAATGAAATGGAAGCAGGCTTAGAATTTAAGTTTTTTAATAGTCGTGTTGATGTAGACTTTACCTATTTCAACCGCGTTACCCACAACGAAATCATCAACGCAAAGCAATCGGTAACCACCGGTTTTACCTCTGCCTATGTTAACCTGGGCGAAACGCAAAATGCAGGATTGGAACTTGCTTTAGGCTATACGCCAATTCTTGCTAAAACATTTAAATGGCAGATTAACCTCAACGCAACTAAGGTAAAAAATACTCTACATTCTATTGATGGCAATAGTAATTTCACCCTAACAGGCACTTATAGGCCATTAAATGCCAATACGGCTTTGGTTGTTGGAAAGCCAATTACACAGATTTTAGCGTACGATTATCTGAGAGATGCCAATGGAAACACTGTTATAGGTCCCGATGGAATTCCCAAACGTGGCAACTTTATTCCTATGGGCGGAACAATGCCGACGCTTTACGGTGGCTTGACGAATAGCATAACCTATAAAAAGTTTATTTTTTCCTTTTTAATTGATTATCGATTTGGAAATAAAATATTATCGGCAACAGCTTATTATAGTTATCTAAATGGCCTGAATAAGGCAACTTTATTGGGTAGGGAAGCCGGAGTGGTTGCAGAAGGCGTTTTAGAAGATGGAAAAAAAAATACAATTATTGTTCCTGCCTACCTTTACTATCCCGAATTGGCAACTAACGTTTCTGCATTATCTGTGCTGAATGGCAGCTTTATAAAATTTAGGCAAGCAACTTTAGGATATTCTTTTACAACACAATATTTACGGAAAATACCTTTTAAGAGCATAGGGATAGATTTGATAGCTCGAAACCTATTTACATTGCTAAAGTACAGCGAGAACGTAGATCCTGAATCTCAGTTTTCTCCTACGCTAGGTTATGCAGGAATAGAAGGCGCTTCGTTACCTGCAACACGCACATTTGGAATTAATTTGAATTTTAAGCTTAAGTAAGCATGAGAAAAGTGAATGCTATGGTCATTTTCTTATCGTTCTTGACCCTCGGTTGCTCCAAGGCAAGACTCGATCAAATTAATACAGATCCAACAAAACTGACCGAAACAAATTACGATCCGAATAGCTTGCTCGCTGAAGCGCAGCTAAAATATGCCAATTTGGGTTATTACCAACTTTTGTATCAAAGTACAATGGTGCAACTACTTGCTTCCACCTATTATTACTACAATAATGGCGATAAGTATATAAATATCGGCAGTTTTACAGACTACCAAGGTCGCATTTTTGATGAGGGTTACACCGACGCATCTTACATCAGGGAGATGCAGCGGTTGGCAAGATTAAAAGACCGGATAGCCAACCAAAATCTAATCGCTGTTGGAGACATTATGTTTGTGTTAATTTTGCAAAGAATTACCGATACGTATGGCGATGTTCCCTACACACAAGCTGTAAAGGCGATGGAAGGAATAAAATATCCTATTTATGATCATCAGGAAGATATTTATACACAAATGTTAAGCGACCTCGAATCCGCGATCCTACAATTGGATTCTACGAAACCCATTCCAACAGCTGATCTTTTTTATCAGGGTGATTTGGACAAATGGAAAAAGTTCGGCTACTCCTTAATGGTTCGCATAGCGATGAGATTAACAAAGGTAGATCCTGAAAAAGCTAGGCTTTGGGTGGAAAAAGCCGCGGGTAAAACTTTTTCTAAGGTAAACGACAATGCCATTTTAGTAACAGATGCATCTTCTTTTAATAGTCAGAATGGAACCTCCTTAGCGTTGCGAACATATTCTGATTATTTAGAAGTAAAGTGGAGTAGTACATTAATAGATCAGCTAAAAAATAAAAATGACCCGAGACTTGGGATTATAGGTGAAATACCAAATGATGGTTTGGCGAAAAATTCTGACCAGAATTTAAGTGGGAATAGAGATGCAAGCGTTCAGCTAGGACTTCCAAACGGGTATGATCTTCAGGCGGGTGCTACAGACATTAGTCGTTCCCCCAATTATCCCGGAGGCACAGGTAGTGGAGGTGATTTTGCGCCGCTTGGCAAATATTCCCGACCAACTACAAAAATATACTTAAAATTAGGTGGGCCAATTTTTATTCTAAGTTATGCAGAAATAGAATTTTTACTTGCCGAAGCTAAAGTGAGGGGATGGAACATCGCTGGAACAGCGAAACAACATTATGCAAACGGCTTAACGGCGGCGATACAATCGCTTGCACAACTGGATCCATCGGCAGCTTTAGATGCCAATAAAGTTACAGCTTTTGTCAATCAAAATCCTTTAGATGAAACTGACATACAGCACTCGTTAGGCAACATAAATACTCAATATTGGGTTGCTACAGGGACTAACTTCAATTTTATCGAAGCTTGGCTTAATTGGAAAAGGAGTGATTACCCAAAACTTATTTCCGTGAATTACAAAGGAAACGTAACCAACGGGCGCATTCCAAGAAGAATGATTTACCTATCCACCGAGATCCTTAACAATCCTCAAAACTATAAGGATGCGGTAAGTAGATTAGTTGGCGGAGATGTGCTGACGGCCAGAGTTTGGTGGGACAAATAAGGACAAAAAAACCTCTAGATAGCTCAACTTTCTAGAGGTGTAGTCAGATAATAACAAAGGATTAAAAAGAATAGGTTAACCCTCCGAAAATATTAAAACCGTTTACCTGATAATACAAATATCTGCTATAGTTTGTGTTTAAAAGGTTATTCGCCTTCGCAAAAACAGAAAATTTATTATTTATGCGATAATCTGCACCAGCGCCCAAATCAACAAATCCCTTTACATCTACAATGCGTTCAATTGATGTATTTGGGGTGATATAACTTAGCGCGTCTATAGGTTGTGCCACATAAACTTTAGCTTTCATGTCGTCTTGTATAGATACCGCTGCATTAATAGTTATGTTTTTAGTAACGCCGTATACTAAATTAGAGCTTACTTTTAAGCCAGGTTTAAACCAACTGTAGGTCTCAGAAGCAGCCTTGTAATCGTCTATATTTAATTTTCCAGTCCATTTTAAGGCATTGCTAACTTGCACAGAAATCTCTCCTTCTAATCCTGTCACCTTGGTTTTTCCAAAATCGTAAATCACATCAAACTTATTAAACGAATTGAAGTTATTGACAAAAAGAGGCATCTCGTCTATTTGCTTGATGTAGAAGCGCGCTTTGTATCCAAATCCAGGACCACCGGTTCCTTTTATACCACCGCTAATGTTTAATTTTTCTACAGCATTTTTAATGTTAATGTTAGCATTTAACCACGGATTTTGGTCTGTAAGTTCTTTAAGTGATGTGCGATTTACATCGCCTGTAACTTCAGCAAAAACTTGTAAATAATCAGGAATTAACGTAAAATCTGCGGTAATGGCAGGGAAAATTCTAGAACTGCTAGTTGCGCCAAATTCTTGCACAAAGTTTATTCCGGCAGTAACAGTGGCGCCACGTACCAATAACCGGATGTAAGGATTTAAACGTAGCAGATTATTTCCAACGCTGGTTAGATTGTCTTTCGTGTTGCCAAATTCTGTAGAAGCTGCCAAACCTAGATTTAGCGTGCTTATTTTTTGATTTACGTAACCATTTAGCGTAAAGTAGCTTTCGCGTGCATCAAATTTGTCGCTCCACAAAGAGCCGTTCGCCTTTAGTGCATAAGTTAAATCAGCGTCGTCTGCACTGTAATTTTTCACCAACTCTCCCTCAGCTTCTATAAACGTTAATGCCTGTTTTGCCGGATTTGGATTTAGTGAAGCACTGTCTGGGTTAATGCCATAAAAATTTAGTCCAGATCTTTGATAGGTTAATCTACCGCTAACAGTGTTCTCTTCTAAAATACTTCTGCCAAAAATGCTTAACGTCGTATTGCTGATTTTTTGATCATTTAATTTTCCGCTTTGACCAAAGTGTTTAAAATATCCGCCGAGTTGTAGGCCCTCATCTTTACCGTTATTTAAATACACCTCGCCCAAAAAAGTAGACAGGGAGCCAATTGCACCCTTAACATAATTGTTTACTAAAATGGTAGATTTTTCTTCGGCCACTTGCTGCGCCTGGAGTTTCTGAATGTCGCTATTTAACTCTAGCTTTCTGTCTGTCAGGCTATAATTTAACTTAGCTTGGTAGGTTTTAACATCGTCTAGGTTTGGACTTCGCCTAAGTTTTACCGCTTCAGCGAGAATTGGTTTATAAGGCCTTACCACTTCAATCTCTTCGTTAAGCGCGTTGTTATTCGTCGTGTCGGGCTTTTTAACTTGCGCGGAAACGCTCAAACCTATTCCGCAAAACAACAACAAGCCACTTATATTTTTCAATAACCTCATCTTTCTTACTTCTTCTTGTTTAGTTTTTCTAATTTTTCTTTCGCTGTGGGAATAATGTCATCCTTAGTTTCGTAATTATCAATAATACTCAACAGCGTACTTTTTGCCTGCAATGCATCACCCTGTGCTGCATAATTATCAGACAATAAAAGGAAAGATTTGGCAACCCAGTAATCATATGATGCCATATCATTTATAACCTTGAAACAGCTTTTTGTAGATGTTTTATACTGACCCTTATTGTATTCTAAGAGCGCCAGATTGTATTGAGATTCTGCTGCAGCAATGGTTTTGGTACTGTCTACCACGCTCTTGAATTCTTTTAACGCATTGGTGGTGTCTCCTTTTAACAGGTAAGCTTTTCCTGCATATAAACCTGCGCTATGTTTTTCTTCTTCTGATGCTTTTTCAGATCCACCTACCAGTTTCGCATATTTTAACATGTCATCTGGCATATTTAAGGCCGTATATGCTTTCAATAAATTATTTATTGCAAAACCATAACGTGCTTTATAATCGGTGGTAGTTTCTAATCTTTTTAAATAAACAATTGCTTCATTATATTTCTTCTGATCTAAAAATAATTGAGAAATACTGACCAGACTTTGCTCCGTATAATCGCTCGTCCAATCATTTAGAATAAATTCATAATCTGGAATTGCATCCTCGGGTCTGTCCATTTTTACTAGGCTTTCTGCTCGGATAAATTTAGCTTGTTTTTCGTGTATAGACTTCGGAAACTTGTCAAAATAAGCATTTACAGCCAAAAATGCGGCAGGGAATTTGCCTTGTAGATATAGGTTATTTACGGCGCTGAATACAATATTGTCTTGATCAGAATTGCTGTAGTTGCCTAAAGGAGTTGTTTCTGCATAGGCGATAAATCCATTTGCATCACCCTTATCTAAATAAATATTTTTAATAGATTCCATAGCCTGCTTTGCTTCGTCTGCACTAGGATATTCAGCAATGACCTTTTTAAAAGTTGTGGCTGCGGCATCATCTTCTTTCTGATTGTATTGAACCAAGCCAATCGTTACCAAAGCTTTTGCTACATAACTGCTGCGCGGATATTTAACAATTAAATCTGTTAGATCACTTTTTGATTTGTCGAAATCGCCTTTGTTAAAGTAAGTATAGGCAGTTTCAAAACCTGCGTCATCAGCATAGTTAGAATTAGGGAACTGACTTAGCAAGCTTTGCATGGTCGCAATTTTTGCGTCATATTGGGTTTCTAGTCCTTGAATCATTCCCTTTTGGAACAGCGCATAATCTGCCGCATCCGTTTTTCTGCTGATGATGATATTGTAATCAGCCATCGCTGCATCATACTTTTTCTCTACAAAGTAAGAATCGGCAAGCCGAATCGTGGCATCATCAATTGTTTTTTGATCCTTATCACTGCCAGCCAAAAACTTTTCGAAAAAACTTGCCGCCTTACCATATTTCTCACCTTCGAATGCCGCATAAGCCAGTGCATAATTTGCAAAATTATATACGCCAGTCTTATTTGCATCGGGCATGCTTAAAAATGTTTCGAAAGTCTGAACGGATTCTCCGTATTTACGCAATTCGTACATGGATTCCGCTTTCCAATACGTAGCCAAGGCAGAAATTTCATTGTCTTTCGGATATTTCCCAGAACGTAAGAACATTGATAAAGCATTCGGGAAGGCACGCTCATTGTAAAACTCTAATCCTCTAAAATAAGTTACTTTTTGATATGCACTTTCTGCTTCGGGTGTTTTCTCTACAATTGGTTGGAGAATATCTACTGCCGCCTGATAGTTTTTAGTCGTTAATAGAACCTCGCCAAGCAATGTTTTGGCCTCATTAATTTTACGAGAATTTGGAAATTGCTTTAAAAAACTTTGTGTAGCGTCTAAAGCTTGTTGGGAATAATTTAATTCATAACTCAACTTTGCATATGCAAGCCAAGCTTCTTCTTTAATGTTTTTATCAAAATCCAACCTAGAAGACCTAAAAAAAGCACTTTGAGCCTTCGCTTTGTTTCCTAGGTCTAAGTAAATTCTACCTAACGTGTACATGCCGTTTTGCAGGTATACATCATCTGCGGTGAGTTTTTCTAATATTGAAACAGCTTCTTTTGGCTTTTTATTTTGATATAATGCATATCCGAATTGATAGATAAAAAGGTTATTTTTATTGTCGTTGGTGTCTTTTTCATAAAACGCTTTAAAATACTTTTCAGCATTTTTAAAATCGTTTTTGGCAAAATAAGAAGCGGCAACTAAACTTAATATTTCTGGCTCAAACTGCTGTTTGGTCTTGTTTATAGAAGACAATCCATAGTCAATCACATCGTCATAACGCTCATCTAAATAATACATCGAGGTGATGTAATAAGGATAACTAGCTTCGTAGGTTGGCGAACCTTTTAATTTCTCGAAATTGGCAAGTGCTGTTTTATATTCTTTTTTTAAATAGTTGATGTATGCGAAGTAATAAGTTGCACCTTCTTGATAATCGCCTTTCTCTTTTTTTACGCTTTCGAAAAGTGGTTCAGCCTTCTCATAATCTTTTTGCTCGAAATACGCATATCCCTCTTTAAATTGATACTCTAATCGCTGACTTCCGGAAAGGCTGGAAGGATCTGCTTTTTCAAACCATTCCAATGCCTTTGTATAATTTTTTTGATCGAAATAAGATTTTCCAACAAAAAAATAGGCCAGTTTGGTATTTGGGTTTAACGGATAATCTCTAATAAAGTCACGAAATAGATCTTCTGCATCGCTATTGGTAAGCTCCAGTGCGCAAACAGCTGAATAAAATTTAGCATTCTCCTTTATCAAAGAAAGTTCTGCACTATTTTGTAATAAGGTAGACGGTTTAAACCGCTCTTGTTGAACCAACTTAAATTGCTGCGAAGCCGCGGTGTATTTTTCTTTTTGTAATAACTCTAAGCCATCTTGGTAGTTTTTATTTAAAGTTTGCACGGCGCTAACCTGTGCATATGTAGTAAAACTCCCTGCCAAAAATAGCGGGATGAGTAAGTGTTTTTTCTGCATTAGTCTCAAATATGGTGGCTACTAAATTATAAATAGAAAGCAAGCTTATCAACAGAAGTAACTAACAACTGTTAACAACAATGCGCTTGCCCCTCTTAACGGGCTAACTTTAAAAATGTTGCAAATCAAATCTAAAGGAAAATTAATTTGCTTCTTTAAAATCGTTAACCTGTTTGCGTTTAGTATGCTTAAAAATCTGTAAAGCCACAAATAAAGTTTATCATTAGCAAGCAACCTATAAAGCAGACTGAGCGAAACATACTTCCTTTTTATCTTAAAACAACGGTTCGCCTAGCGAAAAAACGAACTAATCGAATTTAACCAATTCTAAATCTCATCATTTAGCGCAGATGTTCACAAGAAATGACAAAATACAGTCGGATTATGATAAGATAGAAAAAGATTAGAACGCTATATTTGTTTTATACCGAATATGAGTTGAGCCTTTCTTATAAAGTTACTTCACAAAGTCTTTTTAAAAGCGTCAGTCTCTTTACTCTTAATTCTGTTATTTAGGGATAAGTGTGTATCGGAGCAAATACACGAATTATCTACGCAGCCAAATGTCTGAAGTTAAAATAGGGCTTTGGTCAAACCAATAGAAATACTGGTAGCTATGTCATTGGTTACCGAACATTGATTCACGATTAAAAGTATATTTAATTTTTTGTTTTCATGAAAAAATACATCGTCATAACAGCAGTCTGTATAGTAGCACTCTTCAGTTTTAAAGCAAGCTATAATAAGTCGGAACCACCGCGGAGACTAGAAATTCTGTTTTTGGGTCACACGGCAGAGCACCACGAATCTGGTAAATTGGCCGAACTTGTCCAGCAGTCTTTTTTTAAAGATGGAATAAACATTACCTACACGACAAATTTAGAAGATTTGAACGACAGCACGCTATCGAAATATGACGGTCTGATGCTTTATGCCAATTATGATACCATCGCTAAATCACAAGAGAAAGCGTTGTTGCAATTCGTAAAAAGTGGAAAGGGATTTATTCCAATTCACTGTGCGTCTTATTGTTTTCGCAATTCAGACGAGATCGTAAAAATGATGGGCGGCCAGTTTATCAGTCATAAAACGGATTCCTTTAAAATGGTAATTGTTGATAAAAAACACCCAATTATGAAAGGCATTGAACCCTTTACCACTTGGGATGAAACTTATGTGCATGCCAAAATCAACAAAAACATTCATGTATTGACCGAACGTGTAGAGGGCGATCATCACGAACCTTATACCTGGACCAATACCTATGGCAAAGGTCGGGTTTTTTACACCGCATATGGCCACGACGAACGCACTTGGAAAACACCAGGATTTTTGCAACTGTTAAAAAATGGCGTGGTATGGGCCGTCGGTAAAGATGCAGAAAAGGATTTGGACAAACTGAGAAAGCCGAACCCTGCCTATACCATAGCAGACATTCCAAACTATGAGAAACGAGATCCAGCGCCAAAATTGCAGGCACCTTTGTCGCCTGTCGAGTCGCAACTATTGACTCAAATTCCTGTCGGGTTTAAAATGCAATTATTCGCTGCTGAACCCGATATTGAGAAGCCTATTGCAATGGCCTGGGACGAACGTGGGCGTTTATGGATACTAGAAACCATAGATTATCCGAACACGGTTAGAGAGACTACCGGCGAAGGAAATGACCGGATAAAGATTTGCGAAGATACAAACGGCGACGGTAAAGCAGATAAGTTTACCATTTTTGCAGATAAGCTAAACATTCCTACCAGCATTGTATTTGCGCGAGGTGGTGTTATTATTGCACAGGCTCCAGATTTTCTATTTCTTAAAGATACCAATGGCGATGACAAAGCAGATGTACGTGAGAAGCTTGTTTCTGGCTGGGGTAAGAGCGACACGCATGCTGGTCCATCAAACTTAAAATATGGTTTGGATAATAAAATTTGGGGAACAGTCGGCTACTCTGGCTACAACGGTTCAGTTGGCAGCGAGAAATTTAACTTTAGTCAGGCTGTTTATCGGTTTACACCAGATGGAAAAAAGTTGGAACATTTAGGGTCGACGAGCAACAACACTTGGGGATTGGGCTTTTCTGAGAATTTTGATGTTTTTGTTTCAACGGCCAATAACTCCCACAGCGATTATTTGGGAATCCCGTTGCCTTATTTAAAAAGATTGGCAATGCCAGGCATGGAGTCTGTTAAAAAAATAGAAGGACATTACGGCATGCATGTGGTCACTAAAAACTTACGTCAAGTGGATGTTTTTAATGGTTTTACAGCTGCGGCCGGACATAATTTATACACAGCAAGAAACTTTCCCCAAGAATATTGGAACAGAATTGGGTTTGTGAATGAACCCACCGGTCGTGTTATTCATCGGGCCATCTTGGAGCCAGATGGTTCTGGTTTTAAGGAAAAAGACGGCTGGAATTTTTTAGCAAGTGCAGACGAATGGATGGCACCTGTGCAATCAGAAGTTGGCCCCGACGGAGCAATTTGGGTAAGCGATTGGTATAATTTTATCATTCAGCACAACCCAACCCCAAAAGGATTTGAAAACGGAAAAGGCAATGCTTACATCAACCCGTTGCGCGATCGTACACACGGACGTATTTACCGCATCGTTTATGATGGGGCAAAACCATCGCCAATAACAAAACTGGATCGAAACAAGCCTGAAGAACTTTTAAGAGGTTTAAAAAGTGATAATATGTTTTGGCGGATTACTGCCCAACGCTTGATAGTTGAAGGAGGATATAAGCAATTGGCACCACAATTATACGAGCTCATTCATGATAACTCCGTTGATGCTATAGGCATTAACGCCCCTGCAATCCATGCGCTTTGGACGCTAAATGGTTTGGGCTTATTAGACGGATCGAATACAGAAGCATTGGCCGTTGCCGAGGGCGCATTAAAGCACTCAGCTGCGGGCGTTCGCAAAGCGGCATTACAGGTTTTGCCATTTACCGTACGATCTATGAGGGCAATACAACAGGCCGGTCTGTTAAATGACATCAACCTAAACACTAGGTTGGCTGCGTTTTTAACAATTGCAGATATGCCAGCGTCTGAGGAAATGGGCACGCTTTTAGGTGCCGCTCAAAAGGTTCCTCAAAACGCGGACGATTATTGGCTTAGTAGGGCCATACCTATTGCGATGGCTACACATGTAAAAGGTTATGGAGCAGAAGTAAAAGCAGCCAACTTGGCCGCTACAGAAAAGGAGCAAACTTCTCGCGCAACCGTCGATCAAACAGTAAAAATATCGGTGGTCCAAAATGCCATGAAGTACGATTTAAAAACATTCACAGTGAAAGCTGGGAGTATGGTTGAGGTTGTTTTTTCGAATCCCGATTTTATGCAACATAATTTATTAATACTGCAAAAAGGAACTATGGAAAAAGTGGGTTCAGCTGCTGATAAGTTGGCGCAAGATCCAAAAGGCATCGAGCAAAATTATATTCCTAAAATGCCCGAAGTGTTGTTTGCCACTAAGCTTATTAATCCCCAGGAGACCTACAAACTAAAGTTCAGGGTACCTGCAGATGCTGGCGATTATCCATTCATATGCTCATTTCCAGGACATTGGCGTATGATGAATGGGATGATGAAAGTTGTAAAATAATTTGAAAAATTCATACCTGCGGCGGTAGCAAATTAAAGAAATTCAATCGGCGCAGCATCTACGATAAATACGAAATGAAAATCCTCTTTTGGATGCTGTTTTCCCTTTACTCGCTGCGAACGAATGCGGGCACAGCCTGCGGTTACTCGATAAATCCAAAACATCGGATGCTGCCTTTATTAAAATAAACTATGTCATTACCAGTAAAATTTGGTGTAAGCACTTGGCTATTCACATCGCCATTTAAAACGGCATCAATAGAAGAACTATTTCCTAAGGTTGCCGCTATGGGCTTTGATGTGATTGAGATTGCTGTCGAGGATCCGGCATTGATAGATGGAGAAGCGGTGAGACAAGGGCTAGCAAAATATAACTTAAGAGCCATTATATGTGGCGCCTTTGGCCCAAGCAGAGACCTCACAAACGAGGATCCGAAAATCCATGAGGTTTGTTTTAAATACATTGCGGATTGTTTAGATTTATGTATTTTGTGGGATTGCAAATTTTTTGCGGGGCCGATGTATTCGGCCGTTGGCAAAACGAGAATGTTGTTGCCAGAACAGCGGAAAGAGGAGTGGAATCTGGCCGTAAAAAATCTTCGGAAGGTTTGCCAAATGGCAGCAGAACGCGGGTTGGAAATTGCGCTAGAACCTCTGAATAGATTTGAGTCTGATCTGGTTAATACTGCGTCAGATGTAGTTCGGATGATTAATGACATTAATCATCCGGCTGCGAAAATTATCCTGGATGGTTTTCATATGAATATCGAAGAACGCAATATCGAAGAAGCTATAAAACTGGCAGGCGATAAATTGATACATGTGCAAGTTGCAGAAAACTTCCGCGGTACGCCCGGTACCGGACAAAGCGATTGGGCCGCTTATCGCCGCGGGTTAGAGGCCATTAATTATAATGGTACTGTATCGATAGAAAGTTTTACGCCCGACAATAAGGAACTGGCACAAGCAGTTTGTATTTGGCGTCCGTTAGCGGAGAGTCAAGATAAATTTGCGTCAGAAGGTTTAGCATTTTTAAAGAACTGGGCAAAATAGCGCTCAAAAATTAAAAGGAATATGGAAAATAAAAAGCTCAACATCGCTATCGTTGGTCTAGGTTTTGGGGCTGAGTTTATCCCCATTTATCAACATCATCCCAATGCAAATATGTATGCCATTTGTCAGCGCGACCAGACCAAATTGAACCAGGTTGGCGATGCTTTCGGCATAGAAAAACGCTACACGGATTACGATGAACTGTTGCTCGACCCAGAAGTAGACGCGGTGCACATCAATACGCCAATAAAAAGCCACGCCGCGCAGGCTATAAAGGCGTTACGTGCGGGTAAACATGTGGCATGCACCGTGCCAATGGCGACAACAGTAGAAGAATGCCGCCTGATAGTAGAGGCAGTTAAAGAAACGGGCCTTACTTACATGATGATGGAAACCGTCATATACAGTCGAGAATTCCTTTTCGTAAAGGAACTATATGAAAAAGGAGAACTGGGCAAATTGCAATTTTTACGGGCATCACATCAGCAGGAAATGGCAGGATGGCCAGGTTATTGGGAAGGACTTCCGCCAATGCACTATGCAACGCATTGCGTTGGCCCTGTGTTGGCTCTAGCAAAAGCTGATGCCGAATATGTTTCCTGCTTCGGTTCGGGGAGGATAGATGAGTCTTTGGTAGAAAAGTATGGATCGCCATTTGCAGTGGAAAGCTGCCACATTAAATTTGCCGATTCCGACTTGTCAGCAGAAGTTACCCGATCGTTATTTAATACCGCTAGGCAGTATAGAGAGAGTTTTGATGTATATGGGTCGAAGAAAACGTTCGAATGGACACTGGTTGAGGGGGAGCAATCTGTAATTCACACCGGCGAGGTGCCGGAAAAGGTAACTATTCCGGATTATGCACATTTGTTGCCAACGGAAATTCAGGCATTTACTACCGGTGGCGTTTACGATGCCAATAGCAATCAGCATTTATCGTTTATTCAAGGTTCGGGACACGGCGGTTCGCACCCGCACTTGGTGAATGAGTTTGTATCGGCATTGGTTAACCACCGACAGCCATTTCCAAACGCAAGGCAATCGGCGAATATTACCTGTGTAGGTATCTTGGCGCACGAATCTGCAATGGACAATGGAAAAAAAATAAATCTTCCGGATTTTACGCTAACAGATCAGTCTCTTTGAGAAATCTTACCAATTGCATCATCTTGAAGAAAATGTGTCGTGCTTTGAGATTTTATGCGGATTATTGTTTAATTATCACTGAAGCTCGCGAAGTATTTATTAAATAGAAAGGCGTTGACATTTCTATAGATTTAGAAACTCTTTTTTGTATTCAGAAGGTTTCTTTTTCATCTCCTCTTTAAACTGTTTGTTAAAGTTGGATAGTGTTTTAAAGCCTGACCGCTCGGAAATCATTTCTATGCTTAAATCCGTGTCTATAAGGAGTTTACAAGCATGCTTTATCCTCAATTCACTGATGAATTTTGCAAATCCCTTGTTATTGCTTGCCGTAAAATACCGACTAAATGAGGTTGGTGTCATGAACAATAGATCAGCCAGTTCATTTAAATGAATTTTTTTGCGATAGTTTTTAAAAATATATTCATAGACGCTACTCATGCGGTCTGTTTCATCTTTTTTAAGTGGAAGCGTATATTCGTTATGCGATATAAAATGATACTCTTTGGTAGTTGTGAGTAGATGCAATATTTTTAGAAAATGAATGAAAGATTCTAGCCCGCTAAGCGATAACAACTCATGCATCAGCTCAATCACCTCCCTCTTTACTTGCCCATAAAACTCTAATCCGCGCTGCGATCTTTTGAAAAGCTTGCGGAGCTGTACAAGTTCATCCTTGTTCATCAAGTGTTCTCCTAGCAAACTTTCTTGTAAATAAATAACAATGCCGCGTATTTTCAACCTGCTATTCTTTTCGAAATAAGCATCATAACTTCTCCAAAGATGAGGTAAATTAGATCCCATAAGTATCAGCTCATTGGGCTCAAACGATTTGATACTGTCGCCTATAAATCTGGTTCCCGTTCCTTCCAGC
The DNA here is from genome assembly GCF_054061655.1 of Pedobacter sp. UYEF25. Taxonomy (NCBI): domain Bacteria; kingdom Pseudomonadati; phylum Bacteroidota; class Sphingobacteriia; order Sphingobacteriales; family Sphingobacteriaceae; genus Pedobacter; species Pedobacter sp. UYEF25. The sequence goes on from NZ_JBSSEL010000020.1 coordinate 24,284, forward strand.
GGGACAAACAACTGGTATTCTGAATGAGAGTGCCAGACCGGATCGAAAAAATTGTCCTCCAAATATTTAATCATAAATATTTGCGATTCAGGGATTGACGATTTGTGAATGGCAGCTTTCATTAGGTGTTATTTTTAGACAGAAAAGGCATAGATCTAGCCACAAATGTCCTACAACGCGTGGCCAAATTTTTTTACCCTCAACAATCATTTCATCAGACTTTTTCTAATCGGGAGATTTTGTTTACCAGAAACTTTGCTTACCTGACGTTGAGTTAAATTTCCCGTTCATTGGCTCACAAAATTAAAAACGAATAGGAAGACTAACTTTATGTATGTGTTTTAATTGACGCAATTTTAACCGCCTTCCCGCTGGCTTGCCAATAGATAAAGTATCGCCATTCTAATGGCAACACCATTTTCTACCTGTTCTAAAATAATGGATTGTTTGCTATCTGCTACATCACTGGTAATTTCCACCCCCCGGTTTATTGGACCAGGATGCATAATTACAATCTCCTTATCAAGGTTGTCTAAAATTTGCTTGTTCAATCCGTACATCATTGCATATTCTCTTAGAGATGGAAAATATTTAATGTCCTGACGCTCCAATTGTATGCGAAGCATATTGGCTACATCGCACCAATTTAATGCCTTGTTGAGGTTATGTTCTACTTTTACACCAAGTTGTTCTATGTACTTTGGGATTAAAGTAGTTGGCCCGCAAACCATCACTTCGGCACCTAACTGTTGCAAGCAAAGGATGTTTGAAACTGCCACACGCGAGTGTAGAATGTCTCCAACAATTACCACTTTTTTTCCAGCAACCCCACCTAATTTTTGTCGGATGGAAAAGGCATCTAGTAAAGCCTGTGTTGGATGTTCGTGCGCGCCATCTCCGGCATTTACAATTTGAGCTTTTACATGTTTGCTTAAAAACTGTCCGGCACCTGCGTAAGGATGGCGCATTACTACCATATCTACTTTCATAGATAAAATGTTATTTACCGTATCAACCAAAGTCTCCCCTTTACTAACCGAAGAGGAAGAAGCTGCAAAATTAATCACATCGGCAGAAAGTCTTTTTTCTGCAAGCTCGAAAGATAACTTGGTACGTGTAGAGTTTTCAAAAAAAATATTAGCAATGGTAATGTCTCTCAGTGAAGGCACTTTTTTGATTGGCCTATTGATCACTTCTTTAAAATTATCTGCAGTTTCGAAAATCAATTCAATGTCATCTCGATTGATGTCTTTGATTCCTAATAAATGCCTAGTAGATAATTTTTCTATTGCCATTGTTATTTCTTATCTAATAATAGTAACACTTTGTCTTCCCCATCTTGCTCGGCCCAGCTTACTTTAACGTGCTGAGAATCTAAGCTATCAACTTGATGACCAATATAATCCGCTTCTATTGGCAAATGTCTACTAAATCTCCTATCAATCAGTACTAATAACTCAACTTTTTCTGGCCGGCCATAAGACAATAGTGCATCCAGTGCAGCCCTGATTGTTCTTCCAGTCCAAAGTACGTCATCTATTAAGACCACTTTTTTACCTTCCATTAAGAAGTCGATCGAATTGCTGCTCGCATTCAAAGGTGTGTCTTTTCGCCTAAAATCATCACGGTAAAAAGTAATGTCTAAATTTCCTTTTAAAATTTTTTTATCACCAAGAATATGTTCTAACTCTTGTTGTATGCGATTGGCTAAGTAGATGCCTCGAGGTTGGATACCAATTAACACACTGTTTGTAAAATCATCGTGATTTTCTATCAATTCACGGCACAAACGTTTGATCGTGATCTCTATTTTCCGATCGTCTAAAAGTGTTTTTTGTTGCATTGGACAAAGATTGTGCAAATATAGAGAAAAAACTTAAACCTCAAATTGTTGTGCTTGTCCTTCGGTTTGAAAACACTTTTAAATTTGAGAATAAATCAAAAGGGAGATTTTACAAGTCGATTTTTCTTGATATTCCCCCTGTTTTTATTTGGTTATTTCAGTAAATACTCAGTTGCAATTTGATTAAAGGAAAAAAATTTGCAAGCTGCCATAGTAAGGTGTGAAAAGGCAGAACAGTGCAGGATGGATTTTCAGTAATATTGTATTATTATTGATTTGCGTATTTAATAGCATGGAAACTGCAGCTGAAAAATAACTATGAAGATCCAGTCGTATGTGGTTTTAAAGATTAAAATTCTGCGAAACTAGCCGAATGCTTCTCCAAGAAAAAGAATTATAGATGTTTAAATTATAATTATGATTAGAAGTCTGTTAAATGATTTATTGCTTTCAGTTTTCCTTTTAATTTCTACCGGCTTTTACAAAGACGGAAATTGCCGTGCCCAAACCAAACAAATCAATATTGAAACCGTAAAATGTAACAGTCGCACAAATCCGCTTGGAGTAGATATAAAAGAAATCGCTTTTAGTTGGATAATCACTTCAAAAAACCGCAACGTTTCTCAACGGGCCTATCAAATTTTGGTTGCCGAAAACAAGGCAGATCTAGACCGAGATAAAGCATCAGTATGGAATTCTAAAAAGGTAAATGATGCACAATCTATTTACGTAATCTATCATGGTAAAGCGCTTCAAGCCGCAAAAAGATATTATTGGAAAGTAAGGGTATGGGACAATAAAGGCAATATTTCAGCTTGGAGTAAGCCAGCTTTTTGGCAAATGGGTCTTTTAAAAACTGCCGACTGGAAAGGGGCGGATTGGATTGGATTTGATACTTTAGCAGTTGCGCAACAGATAGTCCCAGCTGTACACGGATTGGGAAAACCTGAATGGGGTTCTGGAAAAGATATCCTTCCACTGCTTCGAAGAACCATAAATGTCAATAGGCCGATAGAGCGGGCGACCATGTATATTTCCGGGCTCGGTCATTTTGACCTGAGCATAAACGGTAGGAAAATAGGAGATCATTTTTTAGATCCCGGCTGGACCAAATATGATAAACAGGCTCAATACGTTACTTTTGATGTTACGCAACAACTTTCGCAAGGTTTAAATACACTTGGAGTAATGTTAGGCAACGGGTTTTATTATATCCCAAGAGAGCGATACCGCAAAATTACAGGCGCATTTGGATATCCTAAAATGATCTGCCGTTTGGTGCTACAATATACCGATGGAAGTACAGAAAATATAATTTCAGATGATCAGTGGAAAGTGGCAGCCGGGCCAATAACATACAGCAGCATTTATGGAGGGGAAGATTTTAACGCCAATTTAGAAAAAAAAGGTTGGGACACACCGGCTTTTAATGCAAAAGGATGGAAAAAGGCAATCATCACAACTGGTTCACCTTTGCTTAGTTCCCAGGCGCAAGAGCCAATCAAAATTTTCGAGCGATTTAACACAAAAAAAATATCACAACCTAAACCAGGCGTGTGGGTGTACGATATGGGACAAAATGCATCAGCCATACCTCAACTATTAGTTAGCGGTAAAAAAAATGCTCAGGTAAAACTTACGCCAGCGGAGTTGTTAAATGATGATGGAACAGTTAACCAGTCAGCTAGCGGTCAACCAAGCTATTACCAATACACTTTAAATGGAGTTGGAAAGGAGAGCTGGCATCCACGTTTTTCTTATTACGGATTTCGATACGTGCAGGTAGAAGGAGCTGTCCCAGAAGGTAAATCGAATCCAGATTACTTGCCAGTTATTCATGAATTAACAAATTTACATGTGCGCAATTCTGCTGCCAGAATGGGCACCTTTAATTGTTCCAACCAATTGTTTAATCGCACCAAAACCTTAATAGATTGGGCAATAAGAAGTAACATGATGAGCGTATTGACTGACTGCCCACACCGCGAAAAGCTTGGTTGGTTGGAGGAGGCACATCTAATGGGCGCCTCTATTTCTTACAATTACAATGTGACAACGCTGTATGAGAAAATAACTGGTGATATGATAATTTCACAGACTTCGAATGGCCTAATACCAGATATTGCACCAGAGTATGTAGAATTTGATGGTGGTTTCAGAGATTCGCCAGAGTGGGGAAGTAGTGGCATAATTGTTCCTTGGTACACTTATCAGTGGTATGGCGACAGTCAAATACTGAGAGAAAGTTATCCTATGATGCAAAAATACATCAGCTACTTGCAGTCTAAAACGTCAGATAATATACTTACCCACGGGCTCGGCGACTGGTTCGATATTGGCCCTAAGAGTCCAGGAGAATCGCAGTTAACACCGAAAGGCATTACTGCAACCGCCATTTATTATTACGATTTGAGAATTCTTACAAAAATTGCCACCTTATTGAATAAACCTGAGGACGAAATTCGATATCAACATCTAGCAAAGGAAGTTCGCGCCTCTTTCAATAAAGCATTTTTTAATCCTAAAACAAAACAATATGCAACTGGTAGCCAAACCGCAAACGCAATGGCAGTTTATACTGGTTTGGTAAATGAAGAAGACAAGGGAGCGGTGATAGAAAATCTCGTCCAGGAAATTAAAGGTCGTAACAATGCTTTAACAGCAGGAGATGTTGGCTACAGGTACGTTTTACGAGTGCTTGAGGATGCCGGGCGATCGGATGTGATTTTTGATATGAATAGCCGTTTTGATGTACCAGGATATGGTTGGCAGCTCGCTCATGGTGCCACAGCACTTACAGAATCTTGGCAAGCGTACGGGTTCGTTTCAAATAATCACTTTATGTTAGGACATTTAATGGAATGGCTTTACAGCGGTCTGGCAGGTATAAAAGCAGCAAATAATTCTATTGCTTTTAAAGAAATAGAATTCAAACCTGCCGTTGTTGGCGACGTAACTTTTGCAAACGCGAGCTATAAATCGCCTTACGGAATAATCAAGTCTGCCTGGAAAAAGAAACAGACAGGGTTCGAATTTAATGTAGAAGTGCCGGTCAACAGCAAAGGAGTCGTTTATTTTCCCAACATCCAAAATAAGGAGGTAAAAGAAGAAGGAAGAAGTGCAAAAAATACAGTTGGTGTCGAATTCTTAAAGACGGAGAATGGCTTTTCAATCTTTAAGGTTGGCTCCGGAAGTTATTCCTTTTCTACAGATTGACAGAGCCCTTACAATATACGCAATTTCTAACTGGCTTTGCCGAGAGCAATCATCCATAAACATATAATTTTTTTTTTATAAATCTCAAATTGAAAAGGTGATTCCCGTTGTTTTAAATAAGAAGTTATACTGTTAGGCAGGTGTAATAAGACGTTCTTAATCAAACTTTTATTTTTGGTCATTTTTAATTTCGCTTATCTTCGTAGCAATGCATTTAATAAATAGCGACGAAAGCAAAGTTCATCCATTCGACTTTATCATTGAGGATTTCAATTTAAGAGATTTAACTGAAGTGTTGATTTTGAAGCATATCAATTATTCTATTTATGTTGATGAAACGAATTTTTTACGTTTAGTTGTTGCGCAAATCGAAGTAGATTTTGCCGCTTTCGCAGATTTAAACGATGCTCACCCGCCAGTTTTAATTAAGCAATCCCCAACACAAATAGTGCTCTCTTGCAGGTGTGAGCAAACGAAAAAGTGGCTATGTACGCACCAAGCTAGGACTTTGTTTAACATTTTAAAACGAGAAGAACTTCGCATATTTTTTGATGATCGGTTTCGAAAACAAAAAGTAAGAACGATTGCTTTTGCTTACGGACTGGAAAACGAGTTGAAGCTGGATGATTTTTTTGAGGTGATCCTAACCCAATCAACATACACAATCAAACCAATAACCCAACAACTTATCGCTTTTGGAACTGAAGAGCAGGAACAGTTGAAGGTAAGGCTGTTACCCGCGGCTAAAAAGAGAAATTTAGGCACTTTAGGAGCTTCAGAAAATTTAATATTGGTATTTGCCGAACATAAACATTTTAAGAGTTTAACAATCTCAATTTTGGAAACTCGGCGCTCGAAAAACGGAAAGTTGAAGAATCCAATCGACACGATTTCTGCAGCTTCCTTGGCATTGCATGCTGAAGAAAAGGACCATATCAGGTTTTTCAGCGCTGTAGCTAGTTTTGAGCAAAATTTTGACGAGGCAGAAAGTGAACAAAGACTTAATGCGCTTAAAATAATCGTTAAAAATCCTCTAGGCTTCGCTACCTATTTGCAAGATGAGCGGATGTTTCGAAATCCTCAAGATGCGTTAACACCTGTAAAAGTTTGCGCCAAACCTTTGGATATAAATTTGCTTGTGGAGCAAAAAGGTGATTTTTTTGAAATCACCGGTCATTTAATCGTTAATGGAAAAGCCCATGACTTTGATAAAGTGCAGCTTAAACTGCAGTATTTTGTCACTGTCGAAAAATCTCTATACCTCATTCCGCGATTGGATTTTCTGCGAGTAATAGGATATTTTAGAATGCAGGGTAACCGTTTGGCTTTGCACAAAACTAAATATGCAGCGTTTCAAAAAACGATCTTAATCCCCTTGGAAACAAGCATTAGGGTAAATTACGCCTATTTAAAACCTGCAACCAAAACCCAGATAGAAGAAAAGGGATTTGATTTGGAAGAGGAATGCCGCGTATATTTATCAGAGTCAGAGGAATTTGTGCTGATAACGCCGGTAATGGTTTACGGAAACATCGAAGTTCCTGTTCTATCGCGAAAGCAAATACAAGCAACAGATAAATTAGGTAAAATTTTTACGCTAGGGAGAAATGAAACGAAAGAACTTCAGTTCATAGCCAACGTATTGAAACAACACCCGTATTTTTACGAGCAAGAAACAGAAGATTCCTTTTACCTGCATCGAAAACATTTTTTAGAAATAGAATGGTTTTTGGACGCTTTTGAAACGTGGCGCAGCAAGGATATCCAGATATTTGGTTTTAATCAATTAAAAAACAATAAGTTAAATCAATTTAATGCAGCCATCAATATAGAGGTTTTAAGCGGAACCGATTGGTTTGAAACTAAAATGCAAGTTAAATTCGGGAAACAGCAGGTTGCATTAAAACATTTGCACAAGGCTATCCGGAACAAAAGTAAATTCGTTTCGCTAGATGATGGTACACAAGGTATCCTTCCAGAAGCTTGGATGGCTAAGTTTGCAGATTACTTTGCCGCTGGCGATGTAGTTGATGATTGTTTGCTCATTCCGAAAATTAGGTATAACGATATAGAACAGTTATACGACGGCTTTTTGCAAGATGAAACGTTGCGCAATGAGGTAACTCATTATCAAAAAAAGATTGATGCCGAGCCAAATACATCTGCTATAAGCGTACCAAATGCCTTAACTGCAACGCTTAGAGATTACCAGCACGACGGTTTAAATTTGTTGAATTTTTTAGACGATTTAAGCTTTGGTGCTTGTTTGGCAGACGATATGGGCCTTGGAAAAACCATCCAAATTTTAGCTTTTTTCCTTTCGCAGAGAGAGAAATATGGTCAAGTAACCAATTTAGTAGTTGTACCGGCTTCACTGATTTTTAACTGGAAAGAAGAAATTGCAAAATTTGCACCCTCGCTTACTTTAAAAATTTTGTATGGGCACGAGCGCAAACTTGATGTAGCAATGCTCAGCAATTATGAACTTGTGATTACGTCTTACGGTACGTTGTTATCTGACATCAATTTTCTGAAAAGTTTTAAATTTAATTATGTGGTATTGGATGAATCTCAAAACATCAAAAATCCATCTTCACAGCGCTATAAGGCAGCCAAGTTATTGCAGGCACGAAATAGAATCGTGATGACTGGCACTCCCGTAGAAAACAATACATTCGATCTATACGGTCAACTATCGTTCGCCTGCCCAGGCTTATTTGGCAGCAAACAGCAATTTTCTGATTTATATTCGACGCCGATTGATCAGTTTAGCGATGGAAAGCGGACAGCAGAACTGCAAAAACTCATCAAACCTTTTATTTTAAGAAGAACAAAAGAACAGGTTGCCAAAGAATTACCTGAGAAAACAGAAATTGTGTTGTATTGCGAAATGGGCACGCATCAACGGGAGGTTTACGAGGCAAACAAGAAGGAAATACAGGACTATTTGCTTGGTAGAGACGACGAAAGTTTGCAAAGGAGTACCATACACGTTTTGAAGAGCATCACTAAACTGAGGCAAATTTGCAATTCTGCAGAGCTATTGGGCGAAGGCAAAAGTTTCGTGCAAGCATCTTCGAAAATTGAGTTACTTTTAGAACAAATCGAGGCCAAAGCCGGACAGCATAAAATCTTAGTGTTTTCGCAGTTCGTTGGGATGTTAAATTTGATCAAAAAACAGCTAGAAATTAGAAACATTAGGTTTGAATTGTTAACCGGACAAACAAAAAATAGAGCAGAAGTGGTTAATAATTTTCAGAGCGACAAAAAGACTGCTGTTTTTTTAATTAGTTTGAAAGCAGGAGGAACGGGATTAAATTTGACCGAAGCAGATTATGTTTATCTCGTAGATCCTTGGTGGAATCCGGCGGTAGAGAACCAAGCAATTGACCGCGCTTATAGAATTGGACAGCAAAAAAATGTAATGGCTGTGCGATTAATCTGTCCCAATACCATTGAAGAAAAGATTAGGGATTTGCAAACAAAGAAAAAAAATTTAGTTAGTAATTTATTTCAAACAGAAGGCAACTTTTTTAAAAACCTAAGCAAGCAAGAGTTGTTGGGCTTATTGGAATAAAAAATTTAAAATTAATCAACTTCCAAAATATTGTTTATCCGGTTCTTTGGCTTTTTAAGTTTAAACCAAAGGCCGATAATACAGATTGCCATCAATATAAAATGATTGGCTCGACGATGCAAAAAACGCAAATGTTTATTTCCTTATAAGTGACATTTGATTGTGCTGTGGCCGATCTAGGTACAAGTACGCACTAAATAAAATACCCTGTTATAATCCAGTCGCATCTTAAATTTTTGTTTCTCGTTGTAAAATTATTTTTTAAAATTTCTGTCGATAAGTTTATCGAAACTATAGGTAGGATGGAGACCCATCTGTTTTTGGAAACCATAACATTTGTAAAAAGGCTATTCACAAAAATTGATGGAAAATAATTCAGCCCAATTGATTTTTTGATCCGATAAATTAAAAAGGAAACTTTATTCCTTCTACCGGTGTTACTTTCAGGGACAGTTTAGTTCAGAGGGGAAACAGCCGAAAATGGAAGACAAACATATTGTAATTGTAGGTGGTGGTTTTGCGGGAATAAATCTCGCGAGATATTTGGGAGAGGAAAAAGGGATAGTGGTCACTTTGGTAGATCGCAATAACTATAATTTTTTCCCTCCGTTGCTTTATCAAGTCGCCACCGGTGTATTAGATATTTCTAGCATCTGCATTCCGTTTCGAACTTTGTTTAAAAAGACAGAAAATTTACGTTTCAGATTAGGCGAACTTGAAGAAATAAAAGCTGAGGAAAATACACTTTTGCTTTCAACTGGTGATCTTAAATATGATTATCTGGTTATTGCTACAGGAACTAAAAGTAATTTTTTCGGAATGAAAAATGTCGAGGATAAATCGCTTCCTATGAAAACAGTAGATGAAGCAGTAGTGCTTAGAAATTATTTAATTGGCGAAGCCGAGCGCTATACGTATGTTAAAGATGAGTCTGAAAAGCGCAAAATGCGGAATATTGTTATTTCTGGAGCAGGGCCTACAGGAGTTGAAGTTGCCGGAATGATTGCTGAAATGAAAAATAACATTTTGTCAACCATTTACCCCGAACTTGATGGGAAAAAGTTAAATATTTATTTGGTAGATGGCGCACAATCTGTACTTCCGACCATGCAGGAGAAGTCTCAAAAATATTCCAAAGAAATTTTAGAGAAGATGGGTGTGCATGTAAGGTTGAATAAAATGGTTTCGGATTATAGGGGTGATAACGTTTTTTTTAAAGACGGGGATGTGATCGAAACAAAGACCTTAATTTGGGCGAGTGGGGTAATTGCGCCCAAATTTAAAGGTTTACCTGAGGAGAGTTACGATAAGGGAAATCGACTCAAAGTGGATAATTTAAGCAAAATAGAAGGAACGGAAAACATTTTTGCCATCGGTGACAGTTGCATCCAAACTTCAGATCCAGACTATCCAAAGGGTCATCCGCAACTTGGTAGTGTAGCCATGCAGCAGGGCAAAGCAATGGCAAAAAACTTTATCGCCTTGGTCAGAAATAAAAAAACCAAACCATTTAATTATTTAGATAAAGGAACAATGGCCATTATTGGGCGCAGTAAGGCTGTGGCTGATTTAACTTTTCCAAAAACTACGTTGACAGGTTGGTTGGCATGGATGGCGTGGTCGTTAATTCATTTGGTACTACTCGCAAATTATAGAAATCGTTTTAGAACTTTATCTAACTGGGCCGGGGCTTACTTTGCTCAAGGTCAGGCACAAGGCATTATGATTGGGGAATCAAAAAATAGTCCACTCATTAAAGTTCAACCTCAAATCGATAATTTAAGAATTTAGGAACATTTTTGCTTTTTACAATTTTATAGGATAGTTTTTCTTCTAAGAAATTTGGCTTTTCCATCTTTGATTCTACTGCGGCTTTTGTATAAAACACGATTTTAGAGGGATGGTTTGTAGCACAAGCATTATAGATTTTACCAAAAGCACCTTTTTCTATGATTGTACAAGCAATGCCAATTGCGTCCTTTTGATGGATCATATTTACCGGCGCTAGTCCATTTGGTATGTTTTTTTTCCCAGCAAAAAAGCGACCTGGGTTTCTTTCAGGGCCAATTAATCCAGCAAATCGAATAACTGTTGCTTGGTTAGGACGGAGTTTTCTTAGAATGGTTTCGGCGGCTAAAACCAATTTCCCTGAATCCGTTTGCGGATCCGTATCACTTTCCTCATCAACGGTGCTGTTCTGGTCGCCGTAAACACTTGTAGAACTTATAAGCACTATTTTCGTGCTTGTGTTGGTCGTGTTGATGATGGATTCAATTTTCTTTGGATAATCGATCAGCTCTAATGATTTTCGTTTAGGTGGGATGCAAATAAATAAAACATCGGCGTCAAAAAAATCTCGGTTGCTCCGGGTTCCATCCGCCGAGAAATCGATAAGAAATGGCACAATTCCTACCTGCGAAAATACGTCAAGTTTTTCGGCAGAAGTAGTTGAGCCTTTAACGGAATAACCTCTTTTAAGAAGTTCGATCGCAAACGAAAATCCAAACCAGCCACAGCCTAAAATAGAAATTTTCTGATATTTTTTTTGTGTAACAAGCATTTCGAAGATTTAATTAAACTTATTTTGAATCGGTTCCCAATTGATAACAAGCCCGACACCGCGGTTCGTAACTCTCTTTTTCGCCTACCAAAATCGTGCTGTTGTTTAAAATAGTCCTGTAACTATATAATGCCGGATTTCCGCAGCATACGCAAACCGCGTGAACTTTTGTAACATGCTCTGCAATGGCCATTAACGCCGGCATGGGACCAAACGGTTTACCCGCAAAATCCATGTCTAATCCTGCAACGATAACCCGAACGCCTTTTACAGCTAGCTTGTTGCAAACGGTAAGTAATTCAATGTCGAAAAATTGTGCTTCATCAATGCCAACGACCTGCGTATTGGCCCCAAGCAATAAAATGGCAGAAGAACTCTCTACTGATGTAGAAATAATAGAATTGGCATCATGAGATACAATATTTGTGTCATGATATCGGTTGTCTGTCCGTGGTTTAAATATTTCTACATCAAGCTTCGCTATTTGTGCCCTTTTTAATCGGCGTATCAATTCTTCTGTTTTCCCAGAAAACATCGATCCGCAAATCACTTCTATGCTTCCTGAAAATTCGCCTCTTCTCCTAAAATTTTGTTCGCTAAATAACATACAAATATGGATTCCCTAAAATGTGCATAAACTCTTTTAATCTTATGTTAAAACCTAAAATGCTTCAAACGCTTTCGATTACAAGAGATAAACAAATGCGTTAAGCCAACAAATATCATTATTAAGTGTTATTTTTGAGGAGATACTTATCAACATAAATCGGCGAAAAAATCTATTTAAAAACATGATGACGCAACAAGAAATTTTTAATAAGATCGGCAATATTTTAGCAGAACTGAATCAACAATATGAATATTTAGCAAGGGATAGCAATGAACTGAATGATTTGGAGGTCGAGCTATTTTTAGCAAATGCTGATTTTCTTGCAGATCATGTGAAAATTATCCAAAAGTTACATATTTCTAATCTAAAAAATGAGCAAAAGATCAGCGAAAAGTCTATAACCGAGGTGATGCACATTGTCCCTTCCGCACTGTCGCCGGAGAGCGATAATGGTGCTGAAACCATGGCTCTTGAAGAAATAGTAGCGGCAGAGCAGGAAGAAGAGCGAGTAGACATTCAGTCAAAAATTGAACGCGAAGAGGAAGAGCAAATTCATGAGAAGGTAGCAGAAAGTAAGAGCGATGATTTTTTTAAGCCCGATCTAGATGATCGTTCATTCGAATTTGAATTAGAAAAAGTGGTTGCCGCTAGGGGTGATGTGAAAGAACACGAAATGGCGGCGCGTGAAAACGAGCTCCCGCAGCTGCATGACGAAGTTTCTGAAGCCATGGCAATTGAAGAAGATGAAATTGGCCCAGAGCCGTTTTTAATTCATGGAGCTGATGAAGAAAGTGTCGACGTTGATATGGACAGTAACAATTCTTTTGAGCAAGAGGAAGTAGAAAAGGAAGAAGTTGCACCCGAGCCCATTTCGTCTCCACAAAAGGCAGAACGTAGCGAGCGAAATGGAATTGATTTGCAAGGCAGTTTGACCGGTTCATCAGGTGCAAGCAATGTTCCAAGTTTTAGTCCTGAGGTAGTGCGGACAGCACCTCTTGCCAATATTTTTGAGAAAAAAGAAGGAACCACGTTGAATGATTTGCTGGCAAAAACAAATACTAAACCGAGCGTAAGCCAAAAAGCACCGATTTCAGATTTGAAAAGTGCCATCAATCTAAATGAAAAAATGCTCTTTATAAAAGACCTTTTTGGCGGGTATAACATGGCCTACAGTGAGGCCATCGAGTTGGTAAATAAAATGACCACTTTTGAAAATGCCGAAAACTTTCTGCGTAATAATTATTCGGGCAAAAACAATTGGGCAGGCAAGCAGGGTACAGTAGATCAATTCTATGAACTGTTGCACAGAAGATTTGATAACTAGAAACTTATAAGCGCCTAAAATCCAAATTTTTTTCGGCCATTTTAGTAAAAATGAAAAAGTCGTTTAAAAATCGTTTTAAGAAATTTATCGACTTAACTGAGACTGAGGTTCTGAAGATTTTTTCACTAAATTAAGTGAAAAATGCATTTAGAAGCGAAGAAAAGCTGCCGCTGATATCGGTAACTTGGTAATTTTTGTCAAAAATTTAAAGGCGTATTTGAGCTGCTACACTTTCACCACATTTTTGGTTCGCTCGGCTTTTGCTGTTCGTTTTCGAAAAAGGCATCTATTTTGAGGTTTTTTGTGTCTTTGCCTGCGGCAACCGCCAAGCTGTCGCAACGTTCGTTTTCTGGATGGTCGTTATGGCCTTTAATCCATGTAAATTTAACCTTGTGGAGTTTATAAACGGAGAGAAATCTTAGCCACAAATCCTTATTCTTCTTGCCAGCAAAATTTTTCTTTACCCAACCAAAAACCCATTTTTTTTCCACTGCATCCACCACATATTTAGAATCAGAAAATACTTGTACTTCTGCCCCGGAGGTTTTAATTGCTTCTAAGCCTGCTATAACTGCAAGTAGCTCCATCCGGTTATTGGTGGTCATTCTGAAACCACCGCTCAATTCCTTGTAATGTTCTCCAGCGCGCAAAATGGTCCCGTAGCCGCCAGGCCCAGGGTTGCCACTTGACGAGCCATCTGTATAAATTTCTATCATGTTGTTGCAAAACTAAGATTGCTAATCAAAACAACCTAAGTATTTCCAACAAACGTTGCCATAAAAAATCAATTTTATTGACAGTTAAGCGCTTACAATAAATTTAATAGCGATTTTAAAAGAATAGTTGTAAGAGATTTTAAAAGTCGTACTTTTGTAGCAGAAAAAAACACGGTGGTTGTAGCTCAGTTGGTTAGAGCACTGGTTTGTGGTGCCGGGGGTCGTGGGTTCGAGCCCCATCATCCACCCATCGTCGGGGGAAAAAGTCAAATTTTAAGATTTTTCCCCCTTTTTTATATCCTTGTAACTTCTTGTTTTTCAGTTAGGTTATGGCTGCAATACTGTTGAGGTTTGTGCTTCGATACCCATCTTTGTCATAAATCAACATTCAATTAAAATAAATCGGCAAAAAACATACCTAGTAAAAAACTTTCAAATTTCTCTACTAGGGATAAACACTACTCAATGGTTCATGGTACAAAAATCTGTAAAAATAGATTTTTTGAATGGTAAGGTTTAATGTCCATGAGAGAAACCTTTATTTGTAAGTGGGAAGATCCTCTACACAAATATAATTTCCTTCTCCAAATGATTTTAGAAGACCATGTTCAGTATTATGCTCCATGTCGTAAACGGCATAGATAATAGACTGTAACTTATCATAGTTGCTTTTCTTGAATTTTGTAAGTGCAGCGTCGAGCATTGACTCCGTAAATAGAAGATCGTTTTGAACCATAAACACGATTTTACGATAACTATTAAATATTTCTATTATTTTATTTTCCTTTTCCATCACTGTCACGCAAGTTAAAAATTTTATTTATTTGATTAAATAAGCATCTTGTCCATCCGATAAAGTTTTATTATGACCGCCTATAAATCTGCTCTTCGGGATGTTAAGCTTGCGCATCCCGAACGGTAGATCATACTTATTTTTGAATCCACTTTCTCGGCCGGGAGTCGTTTCGTGAAGACACGAACCAAGGACTCAAGCATTTAGCCATTCGCTTTTAGTGAGTCTGACTAGCCCATTTCGAACGTAGACAATTAAAAACCTGTATCATTACCGCACATATGTTGTATCAGTATCGAACGGTAAAATTCTTTTTAATTATATAAAACACTATTAAACAATGTTTTATAGTGGTGGCATAATATTCACGCATGTTAGACAGAATTAATAGACAAGCTGCACTTTCAATGGTTAGCGCTTAAAAGTACTTGGTGCACAACGATGCAAAATAGACTTCATAGGCTAAAGATAAAAGAGCAGATCAACATTGCAAAAAAAACACTATCAAAACATCTTATAGATTTAAACCAACCCTGATAAGCTAATAACAATACGTACGAAAATGTTTAAGAATTACCTTAAAATCGCTTGGCGAACCATCTGGAAAAACAAAATATTTTCCTTGATTAACATCATTAGTCTCTCTATAGGAGTTAGCGCTTCGATGGTTATTGGGATGATGGTTTATTTTGAAAGTACTTTCGATACTTTTCAAAAAGATGGAAATCTTATTTATCGAGTAACCACAAACTTCATTGGCGACGGTGATGTGGGCTATAGTTCTGGTGTGGCCGTTCCACTTACAAAAGTATTTGGAGACGGGATGATTGGAGTACGATTAGCGAGCACGTTTTTTCAGGCTGAGCCGTCCAAAGTACAAAATAAAACTGCCGAAACGATCTTTAAGAATCCCGAAAATGTAATTTACGCCGACAATAATTATTTTAAACTTATTAATTATAGATGGTTGGCTGGCGCTCCTAATACTGCCCTGACGTTACCCAATGAAGTGGTATTGACTGCCAGTAGGGCACAGAAGTATTTCCCTAAACTAGCGCCCACACAGATCGTTGGAAAAACGTTGGTTTACAATGATTCTGTCAGCACTAAGGTTGCAGGTGTCGTGGCCGATCTATCAAAAAGAACTGATTTTAATTTTAAGGAATTTATTTCTTTAAAGACGGGTTTTCAATCAGAATTGAGACGAGATTTTACAAGCGATAATTGGAACAGTACCAATTCGGCCACGCAGTTGTTTTTAAAACTAATAAATAGTAATAGCGTAGATGCGGTAAAAAACCAATTGCAAGTTCTGGCAAGAGCCCATCAATCTGAGGAGGCAAAGAAGTATGGTTCCAGACGAGATTTTCAATTGCAACCTCTAAACGACATCCATTTTAATGCCAACTATGGTTCTTTTGAGTCGAGCGAATCGCAAGCTAGTAGAAAAGTATTAATGAGTTTGGTACTTGTGGCAACTTTCCTATTACTGTTGGGTTGTATCAACTTTATCAATCTCAACACTGCCCAAGCCGCTCAAAGGGCGAAAGAAATAGGCGTTCGTAAAACTTTAGGAAGTTCTAAAAAGCAATTGATGTTTCAGTTTATGGGAGAAACTTTTTTCTTGACTTTTCTATCAACACTCGTTTCTTTTTTATTGGTGGCGCTGCTGCTCAAACTATTTGCTGACTTTCTCCCGATAGGTTTAACGTTTTCGCTGTTGTCAAACCCAACAATCATTTTGTATGTAATTTTGTTAGTCATTATAGTTTCAATCTTATCGGGTTTATATCCGTCATTCGTGCTAACGCAGTTTAGGCCTATCTCTGTATTAAAGGGACATACAAAGTCAGGATCGGGCAAATCGACGGTTCGCCAATCATTAACGGTGTTTCAATTTGTGATTGCGCAAGTTTTTATCATGGCCACGCTGCTTGTCGGGAAACAGATTCATTATTTATTGAACAAAGACATGGGATTTAAAACTGCAGCAGTTGCATATGTTAGAACTCCGTGGTCCAATCAAGACTTTAATAAACGAAGGTTATTATTGCAGAAAATAAAAGACATTCCGCAAGTTAATTTAGCTAGTTTGGGTGGAAATGCACCTGCATCGGGCAATACTCATTCTACCGGAATAGACTTCAAAGACGGAAAAAGAGAAGTGCATACAGAACTCCAATTTTTGTATGGAGATACGAGCTATCTTAACCTCTACCAATTGAAGCTTTTGGCAGGAAGGAATTTAATTTCAGACACCACGAAAGAACTTGTAATAAATGAAGCTTTGATGCGAACACTGGGCTTTAAAAATCCACAAGACGCGATCGGAAAAACTATTTTTGATGGGAACAGCAACAAACAAAATCCAATAGTCGGGGTGGTTGCCGACTTTAATCAGCGCTCTTTGAGGTCGGGTATTCTGCCTATGGCTTTAATTGGCGATTGGGGCAGACATTGGATGAGTCAGTTTCAGTTTGTTCACATTGCGCTGCAAAAAGAGCATCCTGAGAATTGGGCGGCCACAATTGACAAAGTAAATAAGGCATGGAAGGAGGTTTATCCAAGCGAAGATTTCGAATGCACTTTTGTGGACGAATCCATAAAGAAATTCTACAAAAGTGAAACAAGAATGGCATCACTTTTAAATTGGGCAACAGGTTTGTCTATTCTCATAAGTTGTTTAGGTTTACTGGGGTTGGTTATTTACACCACCGAAAAGAGAACCAAAGAAATTGGCATCAGAAAAGTTTTGGGAGCATCGGTGGTACAACTTGCAAAACTGCTTTGTTTAGATTTTCTGGGCTTGGTAGGATTGGCATTTGTCATTGCTTTACCAATTGCATGGTGGGGCGTTAACAAGTGGATTGAAGATTTTACTTACAGAACAACACTTAGTTGGTGGCTATTTCTGATTAGTGGGATAGGTATGATTTTAATTGCTTTACTTACCATGAGCTTTAAAACATTAAAGACCGCTAATGAAAATCCCGTAAAAAGTTTAAGAAACGATTAGCACAAGGGCTGTAAAGCAGCATTTACAGCTTTGGAAAAGAAAAGGACAATCACTGCTGCGGATGAGAGTTTCTGATTGGCAGAATTATTATTTTAGCTATCAACTTTTTAACGATTTTTATGTGGCCATTTTAAAACGTTATGTTTCTCATCATCATTGTAATGATGGGTATTCCCAGTTCTATCAGCTATTGATTTAATTCTTATATTTTTTGATGTCATGCGCCTGCTAATTCTTAGTTAACGCTAACGCTTTAATAACTATGAATCTAAATTTAACGGTTGCGACCATCTACCCGTGACGCTATTAATTGCTCGCAAAGTCCGAAGGACAATGTCATGCCGTTACCGCCTAGTCCGTTGATGATGGTTACACCGGCTTCTGCGTCTAAAATAAGTTCGGTTTGGCCATTGGTCATCTTTGCATAAGTTCCATTCCACGTTTGTATAACACGACTATCTTTCAAATTTGTGAACGTTTTAAGATAGTTTAATATCATCTGATTGATAAAATCTTTATCAAATGGATCATGTACAGCTCCATATTCATGGGAGTCGCCAACGGTGAGCTCGCCGATTTGATTTTGAGCTACCATTACGTGTATTCCCCACTTCAAATGGTCGGGATATTGTTGTTCGTAACGTTTACGAAGTGCTGTTAGAGCGGTTGCTGATTGAAATCCTGGATAATGAATCAGACTTAAACTGCCACATAAGGCTGCGCCAATGCGCCAATTGCCCGGTTGGGTAATCAAGCGCATCATTTGCAGTTTACATTTTGTTATCTGTTGTTGGGCAAATAATTCCGGATAGAGTGTTTCAAACTCGATGCCGCTACAAATAAATATTTCGTCGGCATGCCAACACTGGCTGCCTGATGTTACTTTGTTGCTTTGTATTTGGCTTATCGCCGTATTCCAATGAAAATGTACGTCGTATTTTTCGGTCAAGTAAGAGGCAATAGTTGCAATGGAAGCTCGGGCTTCTACAATCATTTCCGTTTCGCTCCACAGTGCGCCTTTTAAGCCGAGTACATTTACCCCCGGCGACTTCTTTAAAGTTTCTGATGGCGTGAGCAAACTACAGTCTCTTTTGCCTTCGTTAACGGCCGCATATTGCTCCATTACGTCCAACTCATCATTTTGATAAGCCAAATGTAATGAACCGACTTCATCGCACCATATATTGGCTTCCTCACAAATCTGTTTCCAAATGCTGCGCGATAACATGGCTCGATCAAACAAAGGTCCGGTAGGCTGTCCAATGGGCCAAACCATCCCAAAGTTGCGAATAGATGCCCCAACCGCACGTTCGTTCCTTTCAAAAACGGAAACCTGATAGCCTCTCGTTGCCAGGGCGCGCGCTGTCGCCAGTCCGACAATTCCTGCACCAATTATTATTGCCGATGGTTTGCTCATATCGTAGAAAAATTAAGATCGTGTTCGGCCGCTGGTTTTTTACGTGCCGATTGAAAAAAGTAGATAAAAGATAAGGAAGCACAAACTCCTCCAACTATAGCAACTGCCATTACGCCTTCCTTAAAAAAGTCGCCCCAACTGATGTTGGGGCGGCCCAATTCTTTTACCAGTAATACAGTTACGCTTCCTAAGTAACCCATGGAGTCTGCGATGTACATGATAAACCCTACATTGCTCTTATAGCGAAAGGTTGCGATCATCCGTTCAAAGAAAATGGCATTGTAGGGTACATATCCAAGATATAGTCCTAAGCCGGCCATCGTCATCCAAGATACAGGACTTATCAATTGTTGCGAAAACATAAAAGTTGATACGCCAACCAATGCACATCCCGCAATAATGAACACGTGGATAATGCTAAAAGCACGTAGGTTTTTCTTCACCAATATTAAAAGACTCATCGCAATCAGCACAACAACTGATATCCGCGTGTCTATTCGGGCGTATATATTCTTATCATGTATGCCCAAACTGTTCCAGATTTCTACTTCAAAGTTGTCCCTAATATCTCTCATCACAGTAAGCAACACATAGACAATGAGGGTAAGTATAATGCCTGGTAAAAAACGAATGATAAAATTTCTTCGCTCCGTTTTGTTCATCGGTAAACGTTCTGCACGCATCACCTTGTCTTCGGCAGTTTGCGGGGGCATCAATTCAAGGATAAAGACAAAAAATATAAGTGGTATGGCGAATAATGCACCTGTTAAAAACGGCATGTTATACTCGCTTACGTGGTAGGTATGTATGAGGGTTTGCCCGATTGTTTTCACGAAACCCGATCCAAATATTAAGCTAATAGAGAGCACTGCCGCCATAAATTCGGTCGATTTCCTGCCTTCCAAGTAGCCAAATATTAAGCCCCATATTAACCCAAGCGGAAAGCCATTAATAAACAGGAATAAAATGTTGTATGGCGCCGGGACTAAAGCAAAGCCCGATAAGGCAAGCCATGCAATTCCTACCAACATTAAAATGGTTAAACCTCGCTTTGCGCCTCTCATTTCGGCAATAAATTTGATGCCGTAAAACTTACTTAAGGTGTAGCCTACAATTTGGGCAATCACTAACCAAACCTTATAATCTATGTGCAGGTACGTTTCTCCGGGGTAAGTGCCGGCCGCAAACGCCTTGCGAAAAGCATACATAGATGTATATGCGCCAAAAGCAGAAATTGCGGCTGTTATTGCTATAAAAGCGTAAGGCAACTTAGCTACTCGCGCTTTAAGTCGGAGAATAAACTGCATGGCAGGTTAAATAATGATGCTGATTACATCTGCAATGTCATCTATAATATGCGTAGGCTTATAAGGCTCCAGTTGTAGTCTGGAAAAGGCGCCAGTGGTTACCGCAATAACATATTTGCAACCCGCATTTTGCCCTTCGCGCACATCAACTTCAGTATCGCCAACTTTCGCAACTTCCTGCGCATCTGTTAGGTTAGCTAAATGCATCATTTGGTGGATCATGGCAGGATCTGGCCGACCGTTTGGTACCTCGTCAGACCCTATGAGGTAATCAAATAGCCCTTTTTCTCTCCACTGCAAACGTTCAATTATCGTGTCTGCGATGTTTTTGGAAAACCCTGTATTTATACCGATTTTAATCCCACGGGCTTTCAACTGCTGCATGGTTTGTTCGGCGTTCGGTAGCGCTTCGATTAAAGGTGTCTGCTGATAATGTTGAATCATCAGTTTTACAAATTCCTGATGGATGCCACTTATTAACTCCGAGGTTATTTTAGCAGGATCCGGCTCGACATCTTGCAACATTTTAGTTATTGCTACTTTTTTCTCATAACCCATTAAAGGGTTAATCATTTCGTTACTGATGAAGTAGCCGAATTTTTCGAGTGAAGATCTGAAGGTATTTGTTACCTCATTTGGGTCTTTGACCGTAGTTCCGGCCATGTCGAAAACAACAAGTTTAATGGGCATTGCTAAATTTTAAATGTTTAGCAATATTAAACTATGTTTATTAATAATAAACTAACTTAAGGTTAAGTTTGGATTAAGTTTATTCGTTCTCCTCAAAAAAATAGATCACCATCATAATTGCCTTTTTCAAGCCTATATTTTTTGGAGTATGTGGCAATCGACCATCGAACAACATAGAGTCTCCTTTGTTTAAGATGTAGGAGACCTCGTCAAATACATATTCTATCTTACCTTCAATTATATATTTGTATTCGTAAGCGTTCGTTTCTACCATTGGACGTTTGGCATTTGGAGCCAATTCTAATAGTACAATGTCAACAGTAGATTTTTTAATCGATTGGGTAAATATTCGGTGATAATGAAAACCTTCTGCGTCTTCCTTTTCAAAATATTCATACTCGGCCTTTTTTCGAATGATGAGTGGAAAATTTTTACCGCCAGCGTGGATGTCTTTGAAAAATACTTTCATATCAATCTCTAACCCCTTAATAATGTCTATCAAAACCATAAGAGAGGGAACGGTACGGCTGTTTTCTATCTGGGAAATAAGGCCTTTACTCACATTGGCTCTGGAAGCCAATTCTTGTATGGTGATGTTTTTTTCCCGCCGCCTAGTTTTTATCCGGTTACTGATCTGTATCAGCACATCGTCTTCCATCCGTCTTAGATATTTGTTTGAACACCTGTAAAGTAGATAATAAATTTAAACCTGACAAAATATTTAGATCAAACTAATTTTGGGAGGATGATATGTTGCAGATTTAATTTTAGCATAATATTGCTTGATTTACTTTTGCTGGAAAAAAAACATGTCGAAAGGTAAATGTAATGCTGAGCAAATTGTAAACGAGATTTTTGCTTTATATAAATTGCACGGCAACGAAGATTATATCGGAGAACCTGTTTCGCAACTTGAGCACATGTCTCAAGCAGCAGCTCTTGCGGCAGCAGAAGGGAACGACGACGAAGTTGTTCTGGCCGCTTTCTTTCACGACATCGGTCACCTTTGTGTTACAGAAACTACAGGGAGCATGGATGGGATGGGTAACGTAGACCATGAGCAGCTAGGCGCAGATTATTTACTTGAGCGGTGTTTTTCCGATCGAATAGCCAAACTTGTTCAAGGACACGTAATAGCTAAGAGATACTTAACTTATAAAAATCCAGATTATTTCGAAAAACTTTCAATGGCAAGTAAAGCCACACTAAATTTTCAAGGCGGTCCAATGAGTGCAGCAGAAGCGGCAGCGTTTGATCTCGATGCAGATGCTGCTTTAATGATTCGAATGCGGTATTGGGATGATGAAGCAAAAACACAGAACCTCCCAATTGATAACCTGATGCATTTAAAGAAAATGGCCATCAATCATCTTAAGCAACGTATGTAAACTCCACTGTTAATTTACATACACATCTATATGGCTATTTTGTTACCATTTCTGCCTATCCTTAATTTTATCTAAACAAATTCATAAAGTTTAATTAACCTAAACTTTATTTACAAATAATAAACAAAGTCTAGTATTGCTGCAAATTAAAATCAAATTTTTAACAAGAGATTTAAATAGCAGATGAAACAATTTTACCCAAATTTAAAACGGCTTTTTATACTATTTGTATGCTGCCTTTCGCCCATTTTTTTGTTTGCTCAAACAAAAATTACAGGAATTGTAAATAATGAAACCAAGCCTTTACCTGGAGTTAGTGTGATGCTTAAAGGCACAACTCTGGGAACAACTACCGATGTTTACGGTCGGTTTACCATCACTGCAAATACGGGGCAAGTGTTGGTCTTTAAGTTTTTAGGTTTTACTTCGCAAGAGGTTATCTTAAGCGCTGAAAGAAACATAGTTGTTAATCTAGTCGGCGATAATAAAGTCCTCACTGATGTGGTTATAACCGCATTAGGTGTTAAAAAAGAAACTCGTCGCGTAGGTTACGCTGTATCTACAGTGAAAGGTGAAGACCTTACGCTTGCACGAGATCCAAACCCTATTGCTGGTTTAATTGGTAAAGTTGCAGGGTTAACTGTAGGCCCTTCGGCAGAGTTGTTAGGCAATCCAAATGTAAGTATTCGTGGAAATAGCATATCATTATATGTGGTAGATGGTTTCCCAATAAATACAGATACCTACAATATAAGTCCAGATGACATTGAAAGCTACACAATTTTAAAAGGTCCTGCAGCAGCTGCTTTATATGGTAATCGTGCCTCATACGGCGCCATTCTTATAACCACAAAAAAGGGAAACAAGAATAAAAAAGGCTTAACGGTTGATGTCAACAGCAGTACAGTAATAAATTCAGGCTTTCTAGCCTTTCCTAGATTGCAGCATTCTTATGGGGCGGGAGAAAATACTTTTTATGAATTTGTTGATGGAAAAGGTGGAGCGCCAGGTGGCGTAGATGCAGATTATGACATTTGGGGGCCATATTTTAATGGACAACTTATTCCCCAATATGACAGCCCGGTTGTTAACGGTGTGCGTCAGGCAACGCCTTATACTGCACGTGGAGCAGACAACTTAGCCAATTTTTTACGCACAGGCTATCAAACCAATAACAATATTGCGTTAAGCGCTAATGGAGATACCTATAACGTCCGTTTTTCTGCTTCTCAGCAACATCAAAACAGCTATATCCCTGCGCAATACTTAGACATTGCCAATGCAAATATCTATGCCTCGTTCAACCCAAACCCTCGTTGGAAATTTGAGGGAAATGTTAATTTCAACCGTCAATCGACAGATAATTTTCCGGATGTATCTTATGGTCCCAACAGTTTAATTTATGGAGTAGCAATTTGGACCGGTGCCGATTGGAATGTAAATGCACCAGACATAAAAGCGATTTGGCAACCTGGTAAAGAAGGTATACAACAGCAATTTGCAGAATATACGCGCTACCACAACCCTTGGTTTATGGTAGAGGAGTGGACACGCGGCCATTATAAAAATGATGTATATGGCTATCTTTCAGGTAATTATAAAATTAACGATCACTTGAATGCAACGCTGCGTTCGCAGATAGATACCTATAATATCTTACGTACCGAAAACTTGCCGTTTTCGGCCCATCCTTATGGGAGGGAAGGCAACGAGGGCGACTACCGCGAAGACAGACGAGAGCTGTTCGACAACAATACCGAGTTAATGATTAATTACGATTATACAGTTAAAAAATTCTTGAACCTTTCTGGTCTGGTAGGTGGTAACATGCGCAACCTTTCATACAATTCAAGCTGGGTATCTACAGATTATTTAAATGTGCCTGAGGTCTATTCATTTAGCAATTCAAAAAACCCAATACAAGCAACAAGCTTTAATTCTGCCATGCGCGTGCTCAGTGCTTATTATTCATTAGATGCAACTTTTGGTAAATACGCAACGATTTCTAGTACTGGGCGGATCGATAAATCTTCGGCT
This sequence comes from Pedobacter sp. UYEF25, assembly GCF_054061655.1. NCBI lineage: Bacteria > Pseudomonadati > Bacteroidota > Sphingobacteriia > Sphingobacteriales > Sphingobacteriaceae > Pedobacter > Pedobacter sp. UYEF25. Next base: position 48,778 of record NZ_JBSSEL010000020.1, read on the forward strand.
TTTCAATTGCCAACAACCTATTACTACCCAAGTTTATCGATGGCCACAGTTGTATCTGATTATGTTAAATTGCCGACACTGGTCACCTTCTTGAAAGCGAGAGCTTCCTACTCCAATATCCGCTCGGATGCTACATCGACCACTATCGGGCCTGCGCCATACAGCTCTATAACCGTTTTTGGTGGCGGTACGGGTGCTTCTCTTTTTAACAACCCGCTTGGTTATGGCACTACGTACACATCACCATACAATGGACCCGATTATTCTTTAAATTCGACTTACAGCACCAACAAGCCCTATAATAGTCAAACATCTGGATATGCATCAGATTATTTATTTCAAAACGGAATCAAAACCTCAACTAGGGTAAATTACGAAGAAGGGTTTGACGTCAAATTTTTGAGAAATCGATTGGGCTTCAGCGGCACCGCTTTCCAATACATTGATGGTCCGCGTATTTTGCCAAATGCAATATCTACTGCTACAGGCTATACCATCGAATACATCAATGCGTTAAAAACCAAAAAAACCGGTTATGAGGGATCGCTTAACGGAACGGCAATAAAAACGGATGGTGGTTTTAGTTGGGATATTTTATTAAATATAGCCAACTACAAAGAGGTTTATAAGGAATTGCCTGCAGGTCAAGATACTTACGCAACTTTTTTTAAAGCTGGCGACCGTACAGATAAATTGTATGGAACTGCATTTGTACGTAGCCAGGATGGGCAAATTATAAACGATGCCGCCGGCAAGCCTCTAACCAACCCCGTACGACAGTATTTAGGTAATGAAACTGCCGATTACAATTGGAGTACTTACAATAAATTTCAATACAAGAATTTTAGTCTTGGTTTCCAATTTGATGGTGCGGTGGGTGGTGTCATTATAGATTACATGCACAATAAAACCTTACGTGGTGGGTCCAATATCGAAACCGCAGAAGGTGCAATTGGGGCGGCTCGTTACCAAGACTGGTCTAATTTTGGAAAGGTAGGTTATAATGGCAGCTATGTTGGAGAAGGTGTTGTAATATCTAACAACACTTCAATTAACTATGATTCTAAAACAGGTGCTGTACTTAACTACGAAAGCCTGCAATATGCGGCCAACACAAGCAAGGCGCTGGTACAAGATTATGTAAGCAAGTATTACAACGTTGATGAAGCAAACCTGATGAGTAAAACCTTCTCAAAATTACGCGAAGTGACGGTAGGTTTTAATTTCCCAAAGCAACTGCTTCAAAAAACATTTATAGAAAAAGCATCGGTCTCCATTTATGGACGAAATCTGCTTTACTTCTACAAAGACAAACGTTTTAAGGATGTTGATCTTGACCAATATAACTATGCCACTGCATCAACCGGTTTACAATCACCAACGGTACGCAGCTATGGCCTTAACCTAAATGTATCATTTTAATAAAAGCGGAAAAGCAATATAACATGAAAAAGACATTAACTAAATATGTGCTATTGGCAGTCGTACTGCTTTCGGTAACCAGTTGTAAAAAAAGTTTTCAAGAACTGACAAAGAATAACAACAAACCTAATAATGTACCCGCTTCCCTATTGTTTAATGGCGTTTTAAATAAGCTCGCCGACCTTCCCGACGGTCAGAAGGAAATTTACAGCCAATACTATTTGTATAACTATGATTATTACGGCAACAATCGCTACGATTTTGGAAGTGGTGATGATGACTACACTACGCTTAAAAACGTAGTTGCCATGGAGCAGCAGGCTGCGGCTACCGGTGGTGCTGCGATTAATCCTTATGAGGCCCTGGGCAAACTTTTTAAAGCCTATTTTTTCAGTAAGATGAGCTTGGAAATGGGCGATATTCCGATGACCGAGGCATTAAAAGGATTAAACAACCTCGAACCTGCTTATGATTCTCAGAAGGCAGTAATGTTGCAATCGCTGGATTGGTTGGAAAGTGCAAACGACGATCTCGCTGCGATCATTAAAAATCCAGCATCTGCGGGCACAGGTGAAGGTGCGGTTTTAAAAAACGATATCTTTTTTAACAATGACCTAAGCAAATGGCAAAAAACGGTAAATGCCCTACAAATACGCTTACTAGTTCAGTTAAGCAAAAAAACATCAGATACCGATCTAAAAGTCATCACACGATTCTCAAACATAATTAACAACCCTACAAAATATCCGTTAATGGGAAGCACGGCCGATAATTTGCAGTACACTTTTTTGGCGCCAAATAATTACTATCCGCAAAATCCAAACAACTTTGGTCAGAGCGGTTCACGTAAAAATATGTCTTCTACCTATGTGGGCTTGCTCACTAGTTTAAGAGATCCGCGTGTTTTTGTAACCGCAGAACCTGCGCGAGATCTTGTAGATAAACAGGGAAAAAGCCCAACAGATTTTTCTTCTTTTTTAGGTGCAGGTGCTGGCTTAGATCTTGGATTGATGTACAACAACGCAGGCTTACAGAAATATTCTTTCATCAATCGAAAGTATTTTTTCTCTACTTATACCGGCGAACCAAGCATACAAATCGGTTATCCGGAGTTGATGTTTAACATTGCAGAAGGCATAAATAGGGGATGGGCAATTGGAGCCAACGCAGAAACTTACTACGTGGCAGGTATCAAGGCCTCTATGGCTTCCTATGGAATACCAGAAAATGGTTCCTTTGCCGCCTATTTTTACCGTCCTGGCTCAACGGATGTGACTAAATTGGCCAATTATGACACCTATAACATAACCGTTAACTTTACAGGTTATTACACGCAGCCAACCGTAAAATATGTTGCTGGTAGCGCAGGGTTAAATTTTATTTTGCAGCAGAAATACTTGGCGCTGTTTAGGCATTCGGGTTTGGAATCCTATTTTACGTATCGCCGTACAGGAGTACCAACATTTAATATCGGCGATGCAACAGGAAATGGCGGCAGGATAGCGAATCGATTCCAATATCCAGACGCAGAGCGTACAGCCAATACGGCGCATTATCAGGCCGCGCTCGACGCGCAATTTAATGGCAATGATGATATAAATGGAGTAATTTGGATTTTGAAATAAATAAATACTTTCACAAATTGGGCCTTAGCGATAACGCCTGTATTTTATCGAATAATTATGAAAAAAGCTTTTTTATGTGTGGCCTTCGTAGCGTTAACTCTCCAATCGATCGCACAGCACAAAACTAAAAATTTAATTGTGGTAACGCTAGATGGTATGCGTTGGCAAGATGTGTATCGCGGAGCCGATTCTACACTCATCAATTCTACTTTTACCACCGATAAAGATGATGTTAACAAAACGTATTGGGCATCCACTCCGGAAGAACGGCGAACGCGTTTATTTCCATTTCTGTGGTCGGTAATTGCTAAACAAGGCCAGCTTTACGGAAACCGCGATGCGGGGAATAAAAATGAAGTCGCCAATCCCTATCGGTTTTCCTATCCGGGATATAATGAAATATTTACTGGGTTTCCGGATCCTAGAATGGACACCAACGATCCGATAACCAACCCTAACATAAATGTATTAGAATACATCAACCAGCAACCGGGGTTTAAGGGGAAAGTGATTGCATTCTCCTCTTGGGAGAGATTTCCACAAATACTAAACGCATACCGTTCTGGCCTTCCTGTCTATGCCGGTTACGCCGATTTGAAAAACGCTGATGCAAATCCTCGTCTAAAATATTTGAACGAATTGCAGCATAACGTTCCGACATATCTGGGCGATTCTACCCGACTGGATTTTATTACCTACGAATTCGGTAAAGAGTATTTAAAGCAGTATAAGCCACGAGTAATGTATTTGGCTTTTGATGAAACGGATGACATGGCGCATAGTGGAAATTATAAATTTTATCTGGATCGCGCAAAGCAAGAGGATGGTTACATAAAGGCGTTATGGGAGATGATTCAAAGCGATCCCCAATATAAAAACAGCACCACGTTGCTTATTACCTCCGATCATGGACGCGGCGAAATGCCTATTGAAGCCTGGCGTAGTCATGGTAAAGAAATAAATGGTTCTGAGCAAACTTGGTTCGCAATTATGGGTCCAGATACACCTGCAATCGGAGTTGTAACAACGCCGACCATAACTTATCATAAACAATTGGCACAGACGATGTCAGAATTGTTAGGGTTGGATTTTAAATCAAATGCAGGCCATGAAGTTGGAGAATCGATTAAAACCGTGTTTAAAAAATAGGCTAGTAACTGAAATTTTTTTGATTCAATAAATTAGGCAGCTCAAGTGGCATTTGAATAATGCCGTCTGTAGGGAGTTGGTTGGCAGCAGTTTAAAGGTTCGATTCCTTTCCCTACATCAAAGTGTTACAAGTTTTAATAACATGCAAAATCCCACATCCCAATGGGATAAAGATTTTCCAGGAAAGATCATCGTTTACCGGCGGTTTAAAAGAGTTTATTTTAATATTAAAGACTTACTAAAGAACAGGTTTATTTTATTAATGTTAAGAAAACATCGATTATTTAACTTTTGAAAAAAAAAGGAAAAATAATTGAAAATTTCAACACAAATAACCCTACCAACATCTTGTTTCCTATCTTTGAATGCCGTTCACAACCTGAAGATTTTAGGAGAGTGAATCCGAATAATGAGCTCGTTAAAAATTTATTAAAGGACTAGAATTGTCTAAGTAAACGTGTTATAAAATAAAATGGAAAGAAGGTCTGTTGTAAAAAGTTTGGGCGGTTTAGCTTTACTACCTGCAATTAATTTTGGATTTAGCCATGGCAAAAAAAAATCCGTTTTGCGGCTTGCTCACCTCACGGATGTACACCTGAAAAATGAACTGGGCGCACCTGAGAAATTTGTCAAGTGTCTTCACCACGTTCAACAGCAATATCCAAAAGTAAATTTTATTTTACATGGTGGCGATGTGGTATTCGACATGAATAAAGAAAATATTTCTGTTATTGATGCGCAATGGAAACTGCATTTGGATACGATGAACAATGAGTGTTCGTTAAAGACTTTTTATGCCTTGGGGAACCATGACATTTGGTGGAATGAAGACAACAAGGGAAATGCTTTTTATGGGAAAAAATACTCAATGGCGAAACTAGAGTTAGTTAAACCGTACTATAGCTTTACTAAAAATGGATGGAAATTTATCGTTTTAGACAGTACGCATCTAGATATTGATCAAACATGGTATATTGGTAAACTTGGTGAGGAGCAGTTTAACTGGTTGGAAAATGAACTTAGGTCTACAGATTCGGGAACTCCTATTTTAATCCTATCGCACATTCCCATTTTAACCGCGCTGTTAATGATAGAGGACGATATTGTTAATAAATGGACGATGCTTGGAGGTGATATGCATACCGATACCGCAAAAATTATCAATCTTTTTTATCAATATCCAAATGTAAAACTAGCGTTAAGTGGTCACTTGCATATGCGCGATAAGGTGGTTTACAACAACGTTACTTACCTCTGCAATGGAGCAGTTTCTGGCGCTTGGTGGAAAGGCAATAGGAGAGAAACAGCGCCTGGTTATGGTTTAATCGATTTATTTGACGATGGAAGTTTCGAGGAAAAATATGTAAATTATGACTAAGATAAAAAGTAATAATTTCACAGGTTACTAAACTCAGATTTTAGGTAAAAACATCATACCATTAAACAATTTTGGTTATTTCAATAGCCGAATAAATAGTTAGATAGAAATTTTCTGCATTATTGAAATTCAATTTTAATAGCGTAATCTAAATCTCCATATTTAGGAAAGAGAATTTCCTATAGCGTTCGATTGTTTGAGCATTTTTTCACCTAGAAATCTAAAACAGTTAAATACCTATTTCTTTTTAATACTTCGTTTACAGTTTCTAAGAATTTAGAAAACATCACCGGCTTAACCAAGTAATGATCACCTCCAACGCGCAACGCCTCCTGAACATACTCTGCACTTGCACTAATAAAGACAATATATTTAACTTTATCTCTTAAATATTCTGCCACTTCTATGCCCGAGATTTTACCCATCCGAACATCTAAAAACACAAAGTCTATTTTGTCCTCTTCTGTAATGCATTCCATCGCGGTTTGGGGATTTAAATATTCTCCCCATAATTGAAGTTTCGGTATTTCGTGAATGTAGCTGGACATAAGAAAGACAAAAGACGGATCATCATCGATTACTAAGCAACGGCTTGGCAAATGATTATTCTGTTTCATAAGCTTTAATTTAGAAGTAATGATCGGAAAGTTAGTCCTCTATAAAGGTATTAATTTAAAATATATTTATCATTAACGATCTTTAACATTTTTAAGAAGCGGTTAAACTGCTTTTAGTGGGTTTTAATATTTTTAGCTGGAATTAATTCGGGGTCGGCTTAAAATCACATCTAAAAGACACTGTTTTTGTCTATTATTAGCCTAGACCTTATTTTAGTCTCCTAGTCTTTATCAGAAAGGCATGTATCAAACCTATAATCTGCCGCTTTTTGGCGTTTCTTTTAAGGGTGTTAATAATAAAAAATTATGCTTTTTAGCAGTCGACAGTGAATATCAACTTGCGTTTTAAAGCAGCTGACCTTTATTTTAGATTTAGATTTTTCCTAAACAGTTATCTTTTTTTGGTGTTCACTGCTAAATGTTTTTCAATGTAATCGCCAATTTTAGCCGCGTCTGAAGGTAAAAATATACTGTTTAAAGAAAACTGCCAAGCATTTTCCACTCGTGTTATCGTGCCAACGTTTTGTCCTTCTTTTAACAACAGAAATGCACCATCTTTATGCAGATCCTGTTCACAAACAATCTTTTCTATCTTCCCCCAATTGTTAAATATATAATCGATTGTTTTTTTAGCGGAATGTTTCATTCAAGAGTTTTTGTACGTTTTCTAATACCTCGAAACCATGTAAAGTGTTTGCTTATTTTCTAAATAAAATTTTTTTAAGCGTCTAAAAACTTTTTTCAGATAGACAAAAATTCGACACAATTTTGGGCGTTATTAGCAGAGGAATTGAGTTTGTTAACGAACTTATTAAGACTGTAAAAGGCCGTTTCTTATTGCAAAATGTTGGCTTGTAGAAAAGGTTGCTTTGCAATGTCTACCTCAGTAATTTCAAAGTTTTCGGTTTTTTGCCACGCCGAATTAACCTTTAGCCCGATTACCGAATGTTAACTAATTTTTTACAACTTGCAATTTTTCCAAGCCGTACATGAAATCTGAGTTAATCAATGAGCGGGTTACCAAGCCACATTACCCTATATTAGATGGGCTACGTGGTGTTGCAGCCATAATAGTGGTCACATTTCATTTGGCCGAGCCATTCTCAACAGGCAACTTAGATAAATTCGTAAACCACGGTTATTTAGCGGTAGATTTTTTCTTTTTATTGTCTGGTTTTGTAATTGGATACGCTTACGATGATCGTTGGCGAAACACCACCGTTAAAAGCTTTTTTAAGCGCCGAATTATACGTCTTCAACCAATGGTGGTTTTAGGGATGACCCTTGGCGCCATAGGCTTTTATTTTACAGATTCATCGCTATGGCCGCTCATTCATACCATTCCTTTATGGAAGATGCTATTGGTGATGTTAATAGGTTATACAATCCTACCCGTGCCATTATCGCTTGACATTCGTGGTTGGGAAGAAATGCATCCACTTAACAGTGTAGGATGGTCTTTATTTTTCGAATACATTGCCAACATTCTCTACGCGGTTTGGATTCGAAAATTTTCTGTAATGGCTTTAAGTTTTCTAGTATTCATTGCTGCCATCGCACTCGCACATTTGGCCATCTCCAACGGTGATGTGAGTGGTGGCTGGACATTGAATGTAGAGCAGGTGCGTATTGGATTTACCAGAACCATGTACCCGTTTTTTGCGGGTCTTTTACTCTCACGTATTGCTAAGCCAATACGAATAAGAAATGCCTTTTTATGGTGCAGTCTTTTAGTGGCTATTGCACTTTATATGCCGCGCATCGGCGGTACAGACCATCTCTGGATGAATGGAATCTACGATGCTGTTTGCATCATTATCGTTTTCCCACTGATCGTATACATCGGCGCAAGTGGCGTTATGAAGACTCAAAAAGAGCATAAGCTGTGCAACTTTTTAGGTAAAATATCTTATCCACTTTACATGGTACATTATCCATTGGTCTACTTCTACGTAGCATGGATCAGCAATAATAAAGGAATTAGGATGGAACAGGCATGGCCTTATGCCTTGCTTATTTTAATAGCAGCCATTGCTTTGGCTTATATTGCTTTAAAGTGGTATGATGAGCCAGTGCGTAAATGGTTGAAAATGAAGCTAGCATAGAGTTGTAATCCCATCTTTTAAGAAAAACCTACCAAAAACCTGCGCCGTTTTTCCGCTTAATCTATGTTAAAATTTTATCACAATGGATTGTAAATTTTGAAAGTCGATTCCTTGTTGTGTCGACTTTCAAGGATAGTTTTCTGCCATTTTTTTCAACATCTTTCGCTAGGTCGTGTATGATTTCATTTTGTTCGATAAAAAAACCCAAATTTATCGGTTTTCAACGCTGTAACACTGATTTTTCAATGAGGCTCAGTTGAGTATCAAGTAGAGCAAATTCATCTAACTGATTTTTAAATGAAGAATAAATTAAAGTTTAGTGTAAGATATTTTTGTGTTAGGCCAAAATATTTTATTTTGCGAACTTTTGGTAATAATAATGCCATAAGGATAGTATCAGTGGATGTATAGAGAGAACCAAAACAGTTTTAAAGTGAATTTTTTTTAACAATTACGTCAGGTTTATTTACTTAATCAAATTTCTTTGTCCTTAAAGTGCCGTGTCCGGTTTTTGAATAAAAGAACTAACCAAAAAACAAAATGGATAAAGACAAACAAATAGCACAACTCCAAATTGCCAATACAGCGCTCGCTTCTGAAAATGCTGAAAAAGAGAAACGAATAGTGAAACTAGTTCTGAAGAACAAGGAACTTAGCCATCAGCATTCAGCATACGAAAAAAGGGAATCAGAATTAAATCAGTTTTACCAAATGCTTTTTAACGCACCCTCCGCAATTGGTATGTTGAAGGGACCAAATCATGTTTTTGAAATGGCCAATCCGCTTTATTTGCAGATGATTGGCAAAACAGATATCATAGGTAAAACGGTTGCAGAAGTGCTTCCAGAAATTATTGAGCAAGGATTTGTAGACATTCTAGACCACGTGTATCAATGCGGCGAACCGTACAGTGGCAGGGCGACACTGGTTAAGCTTAAGAAGGGGCGGGACGGTGCGCTGAACGATGTTTACATGAATTTTATTTACCAACCTTACCGAAATGAGGCAGGAAATATAACCGGTGTGTTCTTTTTCTTGAACGACATTACAGAAGAAATAAAATCAAAAAAAGAAATTGAAAAAAGTGAGCGGTTTTTTAAAGGGGTAATAGAGAATAGTGCCGATATGGTGGCTATGATGAATGCCGCCGGAAATACCATTTATGCAAGCCCAGCCCTGTACAAAAAATTCGGTTATTCTAAAAAGGAGATTTTGGGATTAAAGGTTTTAGACGTTGTGCATCCCGATGACTTTGAGAAAATGGCTGTATTTATAGAGAAGTTATTGAGCCGGCCTGGAGTTTCGTTAATTAGTCCTCTAGTGCGCGAGCGAAAGAAGGATGGAAACTATATCTGGGTGGAAGGAACGCTGACTAATTTTATGGAGACTGAAGGGATTAACGCCATGGTTGCAAATTTTAGAGATGTTACAGAGCGGATTAATGCGGAGTCTAAAATTCGGGACAGTGAGTTTCGGTACCGTCAGATTGTAGAAACGGCTCAAGAAGGAATTTGGCTGCTAGACGAGCACAACAAGACAACGTTTGTGAACAAAAAGATGTGTGAGATTCTCCAATACAAAGAGGAGGAGATGTTGGGCAAAGAAAATTTCTATTTTATGGACTCAGCGGGTAAAGAAAAAGCAGCATTTGCGTTGGAGAGAAGGAAAATGGGGATAGCAGAGAAGATAGAGCTAAATTATATTTCCAAATTAGGTAAGCTTGTCATTACAGAAGTTTCTGCAACGCCCGTTTTCGATGAACATGGAGTTTTTAAAGGTGCGCTGGGAATGATCTCGGATATTTCTGGAAAGAAAAACTTAGAAGATTTATTAGAAAAATCAAATAGGTTAGCAAGAATAGGAAGTTGGGAGATTGATGTACTAAAAGGAACGGTCTTCTGGTCAGACATTACCAAGGAAATTCGCGAGGCGGAACCGGATTTTATTCCCGATCTCTCCACCGGGATAGGTTTTTTTACGCCGGGCGTTAGCAAGGACATTATCGCCCAACGGGTACAGCAATGTATCGATAAAGGAATTTCTTGGGATGAAGAATTGCAATTAAAAACATTTAAAGGGAATTTAAGATGGGTGCGTACAATTGGCGAAGCAGTTTTTGTAAATGGGAAATGTAATAAGATATATGGAAGTTTTCAGGACATTACGGAACGTAAAATTGCAGCGGAAAAAATATCACGGAGCGAAGAAAAACTAAAGTTAGCACAACTAATCGCTCAGGTAGGCAGTTGGGAAATAGACATGATGACCAATGCGCATAGCTGGTCTGCTGAATTTTACAGGATTTTAGGGATATCCGAAAACGTAGTGCCTTCTCATAAAGTATTTATGTCTATTATCCATCCAGACGACTCGCCAACGGTCAATAAAACGTTGAAGAATGCTTTTTCCACGCATGCCGATTCCTCCTTTAACTTTCGTTTTAGAAAAGAAAATGGAGAAATAGGATATGCCTCATCAGAATGGAAATACGAATTTGATTCAAGTCAAAATCCGCTTTACATCCACGGCATCTTGAGAGATCTTACCGAACAAAAAAAGGCCGAATGTGAACGAGCTAAAATGACAGCAGATATCATTCAGCGCAACATTAACTTGGAACAATTTACATTTATTGTTTCACACAATCTTCGGGCTCCGGCAGCAAACATCATCGGCTGCACTAAATTATTGCAAGATGAAACCACGACGCTGCTCGAACAGAAAGAACTTTTAAACGGACTTTACAAATCTGTAACCACTCTAGATGCCGTTATTAAAGACATTAATAACATCCTACAAGTAAAAAGTGAAGTCGACGAAAAAAAGGAGATTATCCTCTTCTCAGCACTCACGAAAGAGATCACTACGGGGATGGGAGGAGCTATCGCCAAAAATCGTGCGCGTATTGTAACAGATTTCTCCGAAGTCAACGAAATCTATTCTCTTAAAATTTATCTATACAGCATTTTCTATAACCTCATAGGCAATAGCATTAAATACGCAAAGGAAAATGAGCCTCCAATTATTGAAATAAAAAGCAATAAAGAAAACGGAAAAATAGTTCTTACTTTTAAGGATAATGGGTTAGGGGTTGATATGGATACACAAGGTTGTAAAATATTTGGACTTTACAGTCGCTTTCATTCACATGTGGAAGGCAAAGGCATGGGGCTTTTCATTGTAAAAGCACAAGTCGAATCACTGGGCGGAACAATAACGGTTGCCAGTGAGATTAATCGGGGAACAGAGTTTACGGTTGTATTTGACGATCAAAAGTAAAATGGAGCAAACAACAAAACGGTTTCTGCTAATAGATGACGACCCAATTAGTATTTTCATTTCAATAATGGTTCTTGAAGATGCACTCGGAAAAATTCAAGTAGATGAATTTAGCATTCCTGAAGATGGATTGGAATTTATAAAGCATCGGAAAAACGATGACCCTGAGAGTGGACAAATTGTACTTTTTCTGGATATCAATATGCCATCAATGTCGGGATGGGAATTTTTAGAGGCGTTTGAGCTTTTCGATGCGACTATAAAGGACCGCTACGATATCTACATCCTTTCCTCGTCCGTTAATGCCAAAGACATCAATTTAGCAAAAGCCAATCCGCGTGTGGTAGACTTTGTGGAAAAACCGCTTATCAGTGCTTCATTGCGAAAAATATTCGGTTAATAGGTGCAGGAAATATACCGTAATGTTCACAGGAATCTATTAATGATGTAAGACATTTTTAATTTTATTATAATTTTTATTACTCGGTTCATTTATTAGATTACTTGGCGGTTAATTCCGAGTAGTTTGAGGTTTTCCACGGGACCACGCCTAACTTAAAAATGATGGGATTTTCAATTCAAGTTAGATTTGGTTTTATGGCCTTTATTTTTTGTTTGGTTAAATTTCTGCGCAGGTAAATTTTAACTTTTAAACCCTGCATATAACGAATTATTTTTCGAGCTTATGGTTTTTACTGCCCCTATAGGTCGGGCTACTGCTTCAAATCCTCGCCGAGACTCGCTGTAGGTTTTCCATTAACACCCTAAGGCAGAATTTGCTCTCGAAACAGATTTCAGTTACATTGGGGATAAAAACACTTTTTTCGAGAGACAAGCAAAAAAGATTGTAATGTTGTAGCTCGAGCCATGCAAAAAAGCGCTTGGGAAGCCAATCCTCCAAAAGTCACGAGAAGAAAGCCACTTTAGACTTTTTAATTTTTTTCAATACCCCTTAATTTTGCTATGTTTACTAGTGTTCATGCGCATTATTCACTGTCTATATTAACCAATTTAAAATGAAAAAATACTTCTTAGTAATTATTCTTTTGACGTCTTGCCAATTTTCCTTCGCGCAAAGCGAATCGCCCCTGGCTACTTTTAATAGGTTAAAAAATCAGGTGAAAATGCAAGGAGAGGAGTTGTTGAAAAACGGTTTCCGAGCTGGGGATGGGTACGGTGAAGTATGGATTAGAGATTTCAACACCTTCATGGAATTATCTTGTAAAGTAAACGACAAAGAGGTTATTAAGAAACACCTGATTACCTTTTTTCAATTTCAACAACCCGACGGAGATATTGTGGATGGGTATGTTCCTAGGCCAAAAGAGGGTACGTCTAATTATTATAAGTATCAGACACCGTTAGCGCCAGAGTATGTTGGACATAAGAATACAGTAGAAACAGATCAAGAAAGCTCGTTGATTCAGGCCGTATCGAAATACATAAAAAACACCGGTGACGCATCTATTTTAAAGGAACAAGTCGACGGGGTTACGGTGTTAAAACGTATTGAAAGCGCCATGCAGTTTCTTTTAACCAAACGCTATAGCGGGCAATATGGGTTGCTTTGGGGCGCAACTACTGCCGATTGGGGCGATGTGCAGCCTGAACACAGTTGGGGCGTAGAAATAAATGGCAATACGCACAAAACAATAGATATTTACGACAATGCAATGTTTGTCATCGCCATCAATAATTTCTTAGATTTTCCAGATTTAAAAAAACAGGATGTTAAGCATTGGTCGGGAATAAGAGATAGAATTAAACTAAAGGTGAGGGAACACCTTTGGGATAAAACCAAACAAAAATTCGTACCTCATATTTATTTAGACGGATCACCATTTCCAACTTCCTTTGATGAATCGGTGATTTATTACCATGGCGGTACAGCAACTGCTATAGAAGCAGGATTACTAAGTAAGGCAGAAGTTTTGAGTGCTTATTTGAGGATGCAAGATAACGTGAAGAAGGCGCACGCTTCCTCTATTGGATTAACGATATATCCTACTTATCCGGCAGGTTTCTTTAAGAATGTAGGAATGGGTCCGTATTCCTATCAAAATGGTGGCGACTGGACCTGGTTCGGCGCTCGGATGGTTACGCAATTGGTGGCGTACGGATTTACCAACGAAGCGCTAGTTGCAGTACAGCCGATGCTGCAACGTGTAGTGAAAAATAAAGGTTTTTTTGAGTGGTATACGCCAGACAATCAGCCAAAGGGCTCCTCAAGTTTTCGAGGATCGGCCGGTGTATTGTTTACGGCGATTACAAAATTGGAGGATAAATTGAAGAAGTAGTTTGATTTGAGAGGAATATGATCTAAGATCGGCTAACTAATCTAATTATTTTTTAAAATTAAAGCACTGTAAATCTTATGTCTAAGCTTCTGATGCAATGGACTAGTTGTTTATTTTGATATTATTTTTGCAGGGATGCTAAATTTGATTTATCTTCGCAGCATCAAAAAACAAAAGGTCGTAATTTCGATATCAACCTAACTGTTTTTCGGGGTGTAGCGTAGCCCGGTATCGCGCCTGCTTTGGGAGCAGGAGGTCGTAGGTTCGAATCCTGCCACCCCGACGAAAAGCCAACCACATCGGTTGGCTTTTTTTGTTTATCAGATTTTTAAGCGTAGCCGGTATCGTATGCTACGATTTGTGGAAGGGTTGAAGAAGATGGTAAAAGTCCGAAGGTCGAATATGAAACTTGGTTTAAGAATTTAACGCCATTTTCTCCCTTGTTCAAGATGAAACAAGGTCTAACACATTCGCTGAAAGCAAACTTTATATTTGATGATAAAAGATAGAGTTCACTGCATGCACTTTAATGTTTCAAACTAACCAATAATTGAGCAATTAGTTAAGGAAACTAATTGGTATCGGCAATCGGCTCTTTGTATCGTCACAAAAGGAACTCCCATCGCATCATTGTGGAAATGTGTGGAAAAAAATCCTACACCGAAATTGCGATACTTTTTGTCCCATTCTCTAATTTAGCCTTAATCAAGAAAAAACATCAATTGATTAATTCTAACGCTTTCTCTAAATATTCATCTCGTCCTTCTGTTACACCTTTTATAGTTTCCTTTACGTAAACATCTGGCTGAATACCGACCGCATATAAACGCTTGCCATCTTGTTGTTTTACCTTCATTCCGGTAAATCTAATCGTACAATTACCAGGAACAGTAAATACATTTACGTTACCATTTGCACCGGCCGTGGGCTGCCCCACAATAGTTGCCAATTTGTATTGTTTAATAAAACCCATATAACTCTCTGCATAACTAATGGCATAACCACCAGTTAAGAAAATAATTTTTGCACTGATATGAGGCGTTTTAGGATTCATTTCCCACCCTTCTGCTTGATAAGTAACATTTTGATAATTTGGGCGGATAATTTCAGGAATAAACATCCACTTATTCTTATCTTTAACAGTTAAAAGATGTTTAATAAACTCTTGGTTTTGTTTGGGATAGCCTCTCAAATCACATATTATACCCTTTGCGCTAGTTAATTTGGGCATTATCGAGTCTATTTCTTTCATGTCTGTGTTACCTATATTGATATAGTAAATGCCGTTCTTTAACTCTTTTATTTTCGGTTCTTCTTTTTGTTGTCTATAATTTGATCTTAACAAGGTCATTTCACTTTTCGGCTGGTTTAACCGTTTAATTTTTAGCTCTAGCTGAGTGTCTCTCGCTCCAAATAAAATAGAACTTTCGGCTATCTTTGTTTTCCACTGATTAGAACCGGAAATTTCATCTTTAAGCGAATTAAATTTTTGGATCGCTGCAACACCATCTACCGAAACAATTTCATCTCCAACTTTTAACGGCAATATATTTCCCTTTAAGGCATCAACTTTGCTAACTATGATTTTGCCCTCAAGAAATTTAACATCTGCTTGCACTGAATAATAGTTTTGTTCTCCCAACGAAACACTAACGTGTCCATCGTCTAACTTTTCTGTTAATATGCGAAGCATTTTACCATACGCTGCGCGATTTTTAACCTCATATGCTTCGGAAATGGCATTTGCAAGTTCTGCGCCCCAGTCTGTTTTCATCTCTTCTTTATAAGGAAAAAAATGTTGAAAAACATTCCAAGTAACAACCGCTCCACTTAGGGGCATATATGGATAGGAATTGCTTAAGTCAATTTCTTCCAACTGTTTCTTAAGTGCTGCTAACCTGCTTGCATCGGCAACAGGGTATGTTGAGTTTTCTGTTCCCATCAAAACTAATGGCACACTACAAATGAGCCCATTACCTAGATCTTTTCGAAAAAAATCACCAAAATTAGCTTTGTTTTTAAAAATATCCGTTACTAACTGTGTGGTAAAAACATCTTTAATCATGAGTGTGTTACTACCATCTGGGGCGTTCGTAGAAATTATGCTATTTTTATATCCTGGCGAATTCCCATGCCAATCTTTGGCATCTAGATTGTCGTCTTCGAACGAAGAATTTTTAATTGGTAGCGGTATCCATTTATTATTTTCTTCTATCTCAATACTAAATTTATCAATCCATATTTTTCCATCTCCAGATAAAAATGCACCAAAAACTACTTCGTTAGCTGTGTCGTCCACTCTTCCTTTGATAACATATTCTTTCCACTCTTTCGATTTTACAGGCCGGTTGTCCATGTTGTCGAAAAAGCCCATTTTTTTGTTTTCGCAATCTATCCTAAGCCAAAGCTGCCCCTGTCCAGCAGTTACTTCAGTCCTCATCATTGCCTTCATCCTAATGGGCTTGCCTCTATATGGTTTAATATTTATGCTGTTAGTGGCTACACCAAAATTTCTCTTACTTGGATCGATTACTTTTATCGACCTATTGGTGCGTATGCTTTTATATGGTCCCGCAGCCTGAACACCCATGCCCAAATGCTGCCAAGTAATTTCTTTATAAGCACCTGCTTTTGGAGGAGTTATATTTTGTTTGTTAAAGATTTTTTCGTCGTTTTCAGCAGAAACTAAAACTGATGGTGCTATTGGATTAAATAGTTGATTAAGTTTTTCGCCCAAGACCTTATCTGTTTGCGCATTTTCAACTTGTTTAATGCCGTAGGCCACAAATTTGTCCCAATCAATTTCGGCAGCCTCATTTGACGGATGAAAATACCGAACATAACCGTACAGTCTAGCGAAACTAGCGATATTAGCAACCTGTTTTTCTCTTTTTACAGTTTGAGCATTTACTTGATTTGCTAAAAACAAAAGCATTAAGAATATTACTATTTTATTCATAAAATTAAGCTTAGATGGTTTTTTATGGAGGCAATATTGCTTGATTTAACTAAAGTAAATAATTTATTTTTGGTGTTTGAAAATTTAACATTCGTTAACCAGATTATAAAAGCGCGCTGTAAGTTTTCAAAACTCAACCTTTTTTTTTCAATTCTTTTGTCTTAAGTCTAACTTTTTATTTGAATGTGTTTTTGCCGAACCATTGTCGGGTTATTAATCGGCATAGTTAAAGTTTTTGGTTAGGCCTCCAATACCTATCATAAACTCGCCTGGCTCAGTGACTCTTTTCAGATCAGAATTTATAAAAGACAGCTTTTCTTTATCGATTTGAAACTTGATGGTTTTTGTTTCACCCGGTTTTAAATCAACTTTGGTAAAAGCTCTTAATCTTTTTACCTCGGGAGTCACTGAAGCGATTAAATCACTTACGTACATCAGCACAGCTTCTTTTCCATCTACCTTACCTGTGTTTTTTACATCAACCGAAACTTCGATCTTGTTGTTCGAAGTTAGCTTTGAGTTGCTGATGTTAAGATTTGAATACGCAAAGGTGGTGTAGCTTAATCCAAATCCAAATTCCCACTGTGGATCATAGCCGGCAACATCTGCATTTTCTATGGTCTCGGTATATTTGTGGTAATAGTTAATTAGACTGTTGGAATAACGAGGATAAGTGTAAGGCAATTTTCCACTTGGATTTATTGCTCCAATAAGTGTATTTGCCACCACATCGCCACCTTCATTCCCTAAAAAATATGTCTGTAAAACGGCATCAGTTAAAGGTTCTACGGCAGAGACAATTCTTGGACGCCCTTCTGCAAGAATCAAAATTACGGGTTTACCGGTTTTTGCCATTGCTTTTGCCAAATTTATTTGATTGTTTGGCAAATTTAAATCTCCAATATTTCCCATATTCTCCGTATAGCTATTCTCGCCTAAGCAAAGTACAATTACATCTGCCTGTTTTGCTTTTTCTACGGCAGCATCAAGATTAAGTGTTTTGTCAAAATCGGCACCGGCTTCGTAACTTACCGTTCCACCAAAAGCTTTCTGAATACCTTCTAAAATGGTATTTTTTGCGGCTTCTGTTTCATTGCTATTTGTACCTTGCCAGTTCCTGCTCCAGCCGCCATTTAGGCTTCTCATGGTATTTGCTGTAGGTCCAGTAACAAAAATTTTGGTTCCTTTTTTCAGTGGTAGAATGTTTGCCTTATTTTTTAATAAGGTGATACATTCTGCAGTGAAATCGTAGTTGAATTGATTGTGTTCCTTACCATTAAATAGCGGATAATCTTTAGGATCATCTAGTGGTCGATCAAAAAGATTTACCTCATATTTCATCCTCAAAATTCTCCTTACCGCATCATCAATGCGAGACATTTTAACCTTTCCCTCTTTAACCAACTGAATTAAATCTTCAGTAAATGTAAAATCAAAAGGCACCATGCTCATGTCGATTCCCGCATTAATTGCCACCATGGTCGATTCCTTATTGTCTTTGGTAATGTGATGCCTAAGGTGCAGGTATTGAATATCCTGCCAATCGCTCACTGCAAAACCCTTAAAATGCAATTCGTTTTTTAAAATGTCGGTTAAGATGTGATGACTCGCATGAACGGGCACCCCGTTTATCTCAGCACTGTTTATCATGACTGTTTTGGCCCCATGTTTTATGGCTTCCTCAAATTGAGGTAAAAAGTATTCCCTTAATTCTCTTTCGGGAATCCAAGCAGGCGTTCTATCGTGTCCGCTTAACGGCATACTGTAGCCCATGTAGTGTTTCAAACATGCTGCAACATGGTATTTGTCTGTTACCAAAGCATCTCCCTGTAATCCTTCAACCGTTGCTTGCCCCATTTCGCCAACCAATAAAGGATCTTCTCCAAAAGTTTCCCAAATTCTTGGCCACATGGGTTGCCTTCCCAAATCTAGCACGGGGCTAAAGGTCCATGGAATCAGCGATGCTCGGGTTTCGTAGGCAGTAATTTCGCCAAGCTTTTTAG
Source organism: Pedobacter sp. UYEF25 (assembly GCF_054061655.1). Taxonomy (NCBI): domain Bacteria; kingdom Pseudomonadati; phylum Bacteroidota; class Sphingobacteriia; order Sphingobacteriales; family Sphingobacteriaceae; genus Pedobacter; species Pedobacter sp. UYEF25. The sequence goes on from NZ_JBSSEL010000020.1 coordinate 67,612, forward strand.
CATTTTTGGTGTTAAAAGAAGCCGCTTGTGCAATCTGTTGCGGAAATAACACCGATTCTGATGTATAATTATTCCCTCTAATGGCATCAACGCCATAAAGCATCGGGATTTTTAGCCGTTGTTGTAAAGCTACTTTTTGTAAGGCTTCGATCCGTTCTTGCCACGCAGCTCTGCTCATAGCATCTCCTCCAACGTTTAACACCGAACCAATTTTATAGGTCGAAAAAGCGATTTGCACTTTTTCTGGATCTAAGGTTAATGGCAATGTTGGCTGGCCATTTTTGGTTTTAAGAAGCGCTTCGATCGTAATTTGGGTCATCTGACCAACCTTTTCTTCTAGCGTCATTTTAGGAAGAAGCACATCCACTTTTTTTTCTATCTGTTGAGCGGTCTGACCCTGTACTTGCGCTGCAACTCCTGCAAAAAGTAATATCGGCATAAATTTTTTAATCATATTTTTTGTGTGTTGATAAACACTGTTATAGACTATTTGAGGTAAATAACGTCTCAAATCTAATGAGGAATTCCCAGTAAAGTTATTACCTCTGTCCAATAAATGTCGCCGGGAAGAGGTTGGTCTGAATACGAATATAATAGGTTTACTACCAATGCTTAATTTCTTTTATGTATGCCGTGAGTTCCGACGCCATCTGCTTATGTTCGGCTAAATCTGGATGGGTACCGCACCCGTGAAAATATCTTTTCGAATAGAAATATTTGTACACGTTGTGATCTGTTTTTTGGGCTTCTGCCAAAATTTCAGTCAAATATTTTTTTAAGACCGCATTCAACTTCTCATCCGCCATTGGGCTTGTTAAACATAGAATGGTAGCTTTAGGATAAACGCTCCTTAATTTTTGAATAAAGTTAACGTAAGCAGAGGTAAAAGTTACCGAATCTTGAAAACCATCGTTTTGCCCCAAACATATTGAAACCACGTCGGGTTGATACTTTGCAAAATTCCATTTGAGCTCATTTTCTCGAAGATTAATTTTATCGAATACATCAGGGAGCGTATTTTTTAAATCACAACAACTGCGCGTAAGGCCTATGCCAGAAACAGCGGTTAAGTGCCATTGCGCATTCAAGTTTCTGGCAGTCGACGGTCCATAAGCAAGATAGGCATTGTGTTGGTCGTACCAATCCTTCGTATCGCAAGGGATTGTCAAGTCAGATCCCGTACCACACGTGATCGAATTCCCAATAAACTCCAATCTTCTTTCTGGTTTAGGTATGGATGGCAACAGCTTTTTACATCTAATTCCGACAAACTCCAAATAACCAATTCCCGATTCTGTGTCTTTACAAACGACTACTGTATGCACGCCATTCGATAATTTTTTAGCAATCTGAATATCGTTCTGCTTTTCTTTGAGTTGAATTCTTGAAGGTTTTCCTCCATCTATCACAATTGTTATGTAATTGTGATTTTTATTGTAAAGCACTTCATCGTTTAATTGTACGGTGCATTTTGAACCCCTAAAAGTAAATGTAACGTATACGCCGGGTGCATAAAATCTAGGGAGTTCTTTGTTTGAAAAATCAATTCGACCGACGTACTGAATTAAAGGATTATCCGCTTTGTAAATGTGATCTTTTTCCGCTGCATGCGAGCTCGTATGGAAAGCGCCTAATATTAGGACGAATAAAAAAATATATAACTTCATATCTTTAATTGGAGATGTAAATATCACAATTTATATTGTACAACCTTCTGATGTGTTAGTTTGTTCCTGTCACTTAATTTATTTTTCTAAAAACACAGAAAGAATAAGTAAGTGGATGTTTTAATAAACCATAGAAAACCCCTAATTTTTAGCAAGGACCTTCTTTTACTGTAGATGGAGTTCGAATTTATTCAAATCAAAGTCGGAGAAATATCCAATGAGAGTGTGTTAAAGCCGCAGCCATTATAGTGGTGGTTTATGGTGTATACCAATCTTGGATGGACAGACAATCAAGAGTAGACGTAAAAGCGCTTCATGCCCATCCTGAAGCCATTTCGCATGGCGACAAAGGTAACATTAAATGATACATTTTTATTTCCTTAGCATGAAAAAGACAATTTTAAAAGGCTGTGCGCTTATCATCTTAATGGGTTTTGCCATTGCAATCAAAACCTTCGCGCAAACGCCGGAAGGAGCAGCTCCAGTATCTGCCTAAAAAATATTCCACCAACAAAAACCGAGCATTTGGCGCCTACACCACTTATGGGTTGGAATACCCGGAACACCTTCAAAACAAATATCGACGAGCCCCTATCAAGGGCAATGGTGGATGCTTACGTGTCATCTGGCATGCGCGACGCAGGCTATCGATATTTTAGTGCTGAATGATGAATGGATGACCAGAGCGCGCGATAAAAACGGCGAGCTGGTTGCCGATTCGCAAAAATCCCCAAATGGAATGAAAAATTCGCTGACTATGTGTGCGCAAAGGTCTGAAGTACCGTCTGGAAACGCCCTGGAATTCAAATCGTTTGAGCATTTAGATCAACTCTTTGCGAAATAAAACTTCAATATTTGTTTTCCAAATAAAATTCAGTAAAACTTCGTGCTAACTGAACAAGATGCCAGGAAATGGAAAGTCAAAAACTCCAATAGAAACAATCGCTTTTTCAGGTTCAGATGTTAGCTACTTTTGCAAAACACCAAGGTTTTATACGTTCCCAAGAATATCTTAGCCCGTTTTATCATTGTGCATACCGTTCGGACAATGATCCCTTCCACTTTTTTTAAAATCGTGGAATGCTACATCACGCTCAACCCTTAAATTATTTCTTGGTGTTTTGATACATCGACTTAATATTTTTTGAAAAAACAGTAGGCGTTGGAAGTTTCGCCTCAGGTGCATTGACTAAAAGATTATCAAAGTATGGCATACCCAATTTCGTTTTTCCTCCTAATGCCAACAGTCCGGCCATTCCGTGCGAATATAGTGTATCTGTTACAGTCAATATGGACTTTCCATCAACCAAGGCGGTAATCGTAGATCCGTTAAAGCGAAGTTTCAGATTGTGCCATGTGTTAGGCGAAACATTCGCAATTCTTGCGATGCCAAGAACCTTTTCGCCTCCCTCGCTGTAATCTTCGCCCGCCTTGATGAGTTCTTGCTGTTCTGCATCTCCCACAAGCTTTTTCTTTTCTCTTTTGCCACGGCTTACGACCAAACGGCACTGGCCATCACTTCCCAGTTGCAGAAAATATCCTTTTGGAATGGTGCCATAACCAGAACCAACATCAACAATACGGCCCATCACCGCCGCCGTATCTCCTTGGTTCAAATACACATCCGCACTTATTTCGTAATCCTTCCAGTCACCATCACCTAAGATGGTGTAAGGCTGCCAAGCAGGCGCCCAAGAAATCGGGCGCTCTGGAACTACCTGACGCAGACACTTTCCTTTCTTATCAGGACGTTCTACTAACTCAAAAGCTCCATAGATATCCGCTGTATAATGCGGCAAATAGCCCCAATTTTTTAGATTAGAATATTTTTCAAATGTTTCATAATAAGGAAATGGAAATGGTTTCGATTCGGGAATGTTGTCAAACGAACCTTTTTGCTGCCCTCTTGTTGTAGAAAGCGAATAAATAGTGCCCGGTTGCACTGTAAATGTAAACTCCCCATTTACCGGCTTGATGTCAGCGCGTTGTACAAATTGTTCTTCTGAATTACTCTCCCACACACATAAATCTTTTGCAGACAACCCTCCACTTTGCGAAAAACGAATTTGCTGGGGGACTTTGGCATCCTTGGTCTCGATGACAATACTGTAGTCATTGCCCGGTGATTTCAAAGTGACAAAACTGCCGCCATTAGCCAACATTCCGTAACCACCGTTAAGATAGCTCCATCCAACTTTTGCAAATTGTCCGTAATGTGCGTATCCCCACAGTACCTCACGAGTTTTGTAAAAGCCACTCCACGGAGAATTTGCGATCAAAGCTGCGGGTGTTTCAGCATATGGTTCAGTCGGATAGACAGCGCCTACCAGATACCAGCTTATAAGTTTGGTCGCGCCACTAATTACAAAGTTTTCGTTGATGGATTTTACCAAGCTTATTGCACAATCAAATCCTTCTTTATAGGTATGCTCTTCTGTGTTCCAGATTGGTTTATTGAGCCGCTCACTTAATTTTATCACATCTTTAGGTGTTGGTACCTCAGACATGGTATGGTTGCCTAAAATAGCTACGGCATTGCGTAACTCTGAATCCGTTTCAAGATTTTTTACCCAGTCAAACTTATCTGCTCCCCAATTGTCAAAAGCGTGTATTTTAACATGTTGCAATCCCCCTGCATCGAGCGTTTTTCTAAACTTTTTAACAAATTCAATACCAACACCTTTCTCATTACGACAGCCGATGGCATCAAGCTTCAATCCGTAGGTTGAGTTTAACCCTTGAATCCATTTTACATAATAATCGCACATATCCTGCGACCAAAATTCGCCATTTCCGACCCAGGCAGGAGCGCCCCATGCATTTGCGTCAAGCGTTATCTCTTTATTTCTTTTTTTTGCCTCGGTCATTATCCACCATTCGTACCCGCGATTAAAGTTCAGATCATCTCTGGTGTGCATATGGCTTGGTTCAGATCCTTGTGTAGAATTTCCGTCTCCTGGAACTTCAACCATCAATGCATTCATTGACGCCCCGAAATTCGGTTTAAAGAGCAAATCTAAAACCTGATTTCGCTGTTTTTCTGGATAATCTTTTAATAATACAGAAGTAGCTCCCCCTCCACTCACGGCTCCAACACCCTCGAATATTTTGCCGCCTGCGTTACCGTTTAAAGTTACTGTTTGCGCATTTGCAGTGATTATACTGAAGCTTACCAGACAGAAAACTGTTAGGCGAGATTTTATATGGAGACGGTTTAAATGTTTTTAAAGTTTCATTGTTGATGATTATTGCCACTGCCTACAAATTTAAGTAAAAGACATTGTTGAATTTTTCACAAGCAGTTAAAAAACGATGAATTTTTCCTTCAATTACAAGTTTGCGAATCAATATCGCAAAATTTATCGAAATAAAACGTAGGCGAAATCAAAAGCCGAGACTCATCCAACGCAACCCTTCTATTTTTTAAAAATAGTTCGAAAGCATAAAATAGTAATGCGTTATCCATTACAGCATTTTATTAGAATGCGTGTAGAATTTCTCGCAATTATTGTTAAAACACCAAATTTTAGCCAAGCAAATTAAGTGAGCTTATCATTTATTGATAAATACCTTTCATCTTTCAACCACCTAGAGCCAACAGGGAACTTATAAAAGTTGTTATGTTCATTTAATTAGTATTTACTCCTCACTTAGATTTACCAAAGTTTCCTCTGGCCGACGCCAATAGGTTAAAAACGCTAAAATTAGATTCGGTTTTCAAATTTATTTAAAATAAACATCAAGTTTAAATATTTTAAAAGTTGGTTAAACCAAGAAACCAGCAAAAATCAGTTCGAAAAAGATGAAAATCTCATCAATAGAATTTGTGATTTTTTATGCAATTTAATTTTTAATTATGGCCGAAAGGATAATTAAAATCAGGTTTGAAAACCGATACTTACAGTGTATTAGGCTATAATTGCGGGTGATTTTTTTTAGCAAACCTAGAATGAAAGTGTTAAGTAAATACCGACGTTGGGCAAAAAAGTATTAGACAATACATTATTATATTGATTACATTAGTAAAACTAATCATTGAAGCTAAAGCAAGGCGTTACTTAATAACCTGTAAAGCGTTAGGTTAAACAGTGTATAAATAGCTCTTTTGAATATGTAGGTTTAAATGACTAATGATTCAATCAGATCAGTCAGTATTTTAAAACTTAATAGGTTACCCGTTAAAAATTAGTAATGAAATAGAAATTAACATGAAAAAACTAATTTTATTAAGTCTCGCCCTTTGCCTTTATCTAGTTACGGTCAAAGCTCAGATACAGGACGCTCCCGGTATATACAACATTAAATCCTACGGTGCAATAGGTGATGGAAAAAATCTCGACTCAAAGGCAATTAATTCGGCTATCGATGCTGCGGCGAAAGCAGGGGGGGGAATGGTTTATCTCCCTGCCGGAAATTATCTGTCAGGATCAATTCGCCTCAAAAGTAATTTGTCGCTGTATCTAGAACAGGGTGCAACTATTATAGCAACTGATCAAGAAAATAGTAGTGAATATGATCTCGAAGAGAAAGCAGTTAATGCAATTTATCAAGACTCTGGACACAGCTATTTTCACAACAGTTTGATGTGGGGGGATAGTTTACATGACGTTTCAATCTTAGGTCCGGGAAAGATATGGGGTAAGGGACTTCTTAAAGATTGGAAGAAGGGAACAAAACTAGGGAACAAGTCGATTGCGCTCTACAACTGTCGCAATGTAATTATTCGTGACATTTCTATTCTCCATGGTGGCTGGTTTGCCATTTTAGCAACCGGGACAGATAATCTCACCATTGACAATGTTAAATTAGACACAAATAGGGATGGTATGGACATTGATTGTTGCAAAAATGTCCGAATCTCCAATTGCTTTGTAAATTCTCCATACGATGACGGAATTTGCCTCAAAAGTACATTTGCGCTTGGATATGCGCGGAATACGGAGAATGTAACTATCACGAATTGCCAAGTTAGCGGTTATGATGAAGGCACATTGTTAGATGGTACTTACAAACGTTCTGAAAATCCTGTGTATAAATTTCAGCCTACCGGAAGAATTAAATTCGGCACAGAATCTAACGGCGGATTCAAAAATATTACCATTTCTAATTGTGTGTTTGACTACTGCCGTGGACTAGCGATCGAAACCGTTGATGGAGCACAGATTGAAGACGTGACTATTAACAACATTACCATGCGAGACATTGTGAATGACCCTATATTTTTGCGCCTGGGCGCTCGCATGCGAGGCCCCGAAGGCGTTCCTGTTGGGGAACTCCGAAGGGTAACAATTAGCAATGTGAACATCTATAACGTAGATCCAAATTATACGTGTACGATCACTGGGATTCCGGGGCATCCGATTAGTGAAATATGGCTTGATAATATCCGAATTCATTACAAAGGAGGCATTCAAGATTTTGATGAAAACAAAACGATTCCCGAAAATGACAACAAATATCCTGAACCAGGAATGTTTGGTCGTGCACCTGCCTATGGTTTTTTCATTAGACATGCCGTAAATATCAAATTATCAAATGTAGATTTATTGCTTGAGAATGTAGACAGTCGGCCGGCGTTTAGAGCGGATGATGTCCAAGGATTAACATTAAGACAAGTACATGCTTCAAAGAGCAAGCACAAAAAATTTACAGTTTTAAATAAGGTTACAGGGCTGAAAATTATAGAAAGTTTTGATGGCGATAAATAGAAGATGAAAAACTTCCTCAGATTTTATTTACATACAAGTCTACTCCTAGAATCTTAAACGCTCAAACTTTTATCAGGATACGTAAAAAGACCTCGGTAAATCAGCGTTGGAAACATCCAAATTAAACAAACGTTTGATGTCGAAGTTGGCTTTTTAAAAAATTTCAAACCGACACGCATATCAAAAGCTTTTTGATAGTGGATAAATTGATCTAGATCTCCATTCAACGAATGGAAATTATTTATACAATGCTTTTATTTGATTAAAACTGTTAGGGTTGTCCGTTTCCACCTGTAGAACCATAAATCTGCCCAGTTGCAAAACTGGCTTTGTTGTCTGCGAGTTGAACGTAGATCGACCCTAATTCTGCAGGTTGGCCTGGCCGTCCCATAGGCGATGCTCCGCCAAATTGTTTCAATTTTTCCATGCTCGCCCCTCCACTCACCTGTAAAGCCGTCCATACCGGGCCGGGAGCAACGCCATTCACCCTGATCCCCTTTGACGCGAGTTGTTTTGATAACGACCTTACATAGTTGGTCGTGGCAGCCTTTGTTTGTGCGTAATCATATAAATCAGGTGTGGGATCTTGAGCTTGTTCGGAAGTGGTGGCGATGATGCTAGACCCGGGCTTTAGGTGCGGCAGGGCTGCTTTAATAAGCCAAAATGGCGCATAAATATTTGTCTTCATTGTCCAATCGAACTGTTCACTCGAGATGTCCAATATCGAGTCGTTGGCTTGTTGTCTACCAGCATTGCTTACAAAAATATCCAAGCCACCGAGCGCCGCTACTGCATCTTCAATAAGCTGCATGCAAAATTCTTCGCTCCTTAAATCACCTGGAAGAGCTACCGCTATTTGTCCTGCACTTTTGATCAGATCAATTACTTGCCTTGCATCAGATTCTTCCTCGGGCAGGTAATTGATTGCAACATCGGCACCTTCTCTTGCGAATGCGATGGCAGCAGCCCTGCCCATCCCTGAGTCTCCTCCAGTAATAAGAGCCTTCCTGCCAGCCAATCTTCCGGAACCTTCATAGCTTTCCTCCCCATGGTCTGGAACCGGATTCATCTTACTTACCAAGCCCGGCCAAGGTTGCGACTGTGCCTCAAAAGGAGGATTGGGATATTTTTTCCGAGGATCTTGAAGAACCGCAGCTGAGTTGTTTTTGGTTGAACTATTCGCATCTATTGTCTGATCTTCTTGCATCGTTTTGTTCTTAAGTACTGGTAGTAAACCCATCTTTATTAGTAATGGTTTGAATTCTTTTAAGAAATTGTGCTGAATTAAGTGATCATCGGTGATGGTTAAACTCGGGCTTGAGGGGATGAGATAATGCTTTGCAATGTGTTACGACACTCGGTAATTTAAGCATCAGCTATTTGATAAATGCGCATTAATATGAAAACGGTAAGGTTTTCCTTAAAAACTTGCAAAAGAAATTGCCCTGTAGTGAAACTCCACTTTCTCCTATGATTTTTTAGAATCAATTCGTTAAAGATTTTATTTGAAAGTTTGATGAAAGTTGAATCGGCGAAAGAACAAGTGGAAATTTGTAAAGGGAAAAAAAGTGAAAGGGACATCGTTCTCATTAGGAATAAAACCCGCCCATTTTTAAAAAACTTGCAGCGTTAAATTGCTAAGTTGATAGAAGTTGTCAAATGATTTATTGAGGAATATTTAGAACTGACATATTTATGGCTATAGTTGACCCATCAAGAAGAAGTATTCTTTTGTTGGTTACTCATGAGCTATTTTTTTTAAAACCGGCAATTTGTACTTTTACTGTAAAACCAAGATAATGGCACCTAGTCTTTTTCAAAAAATCTACAATCATCCGCTTTTTACTTCAGATGATTTGCAAAAAATTAGCGCACTTCATAAGAAGATCATTTTACCCAAAAACGATTTTTTATTAGAAGAAGGGAAAACTGCTAATGCTTATTATTTGGTTGAAAAAGGGTTGATACGCTTCTATGTAAATGATTTTAATGGCAATGAAATGACTACCCAATTTATTTGCGAAAATGAAATAGCCAATGAAGTATCCTCTTTATTTCAACGCATTCCATCAGTACAAAATATACAAGTCGTTACAAACGCCATTGTTTGGAAAATTGATTTCAATGATTTTCAGCATTTATACCACAGTATGGAATCCGTAAGAGAATGGGGGCGCGAGTGGATGTCAGCGCAGCTTTTTCAAATTCAACAGCGTTCTATAGAGCTGATCACCCAATCTGCATCTGCGCGCTATCTGCATCTTATGGCACATAGGCCACAAATTATCCAGCAAGCCCCACTTAAACAAATAGCTTCTTATTTAGGTATTGCCGATACTTCTTTGAGTCGCATACGTAAAGATTTAGTTTCCTCCTAGTATTTCTTGACTTATGTAAAGTGGTTTTTTATTTTCTATTTCTACTTTCGATAAAGGAAAATAGATGACAGATGAAAAAGCTAAAAAAACAGATACATTTCCATTTTTAATAAATCAGAGTTAGAAAAAATATGGAACGTCCGCTGGAATTAAATAGGTGCTAAAAAATGCAAAAGATAGTTGCGAAAATGAGCCATTATAACGGCGAGCGAAACTAATAAATGCCATAAGTCTTTCGGTTAAAAATGGCGGAAGAACGAGCTTACACATTGAAAAGGAGCAAAGGTTTTTTCGCCAATGAAAATAAATAAAATATGGTACGAAAGCGATTTCAATTGGCAGCGTGCAAAAAAAAGCTACCAGCTGAGGAAGACATCGATAAGAAATACATGAACACGATAGCGATTTATTAAATAATTGTTGATGCCGTTTTACACGGCATAATTACAATTAAGTTGATGAATTTTTTTAAAAATCTTTCGTTTCAAAAATCACTGGATGATTTAGCATTCGGTATGTATAGAATTCTAAAAATTATTTTTTCGCTTACTTTATAGAGTACAGATTGGGACTATGCTAACCTTAAAAATAAACCAATTGAAGAAAGGATTAAAGAATTAAAAAAGTAAATGCGTAAAGCTATTTTAGTCGGAAGTCGCAGTTTAACGATACCGTTAATGAAGCTTAACTTAATTGATGAATATAAACTTTGTGTTCACTTTGTTGGTGTAGGTGGTGGTTTGCCATTATTTGAAAATCTAAACGACCAAACTGTTATTAACCTTATTTGATGCTAAAACCTTAAAGGTGGCGCAGTAATCAGCCATTATAAATCGATAAATTAAGCTTTAATCATTTTATATAAAAAAATAAACAATGGACTCAGCAGCATCAAAAAAATTAGACATTGTCATTCCAGCCTATCGAATGCATTCACAAAGTTTTAAAAATGTTTTAGACGGTATTTCTGAAGAAGGAGGGTTGAAAAGAATTGATAACAACACCAACCATGTCGTATGGATGACGGGTAATTTGGTCGGTTGCCGATACTGGATTGGCAACTTATTGGGAATAACTGACAATGATCCTTACGAAGGGCTTTTTAAAGAAGGCAGGGCATTAGACGAAAGCTTAAGCTACCCAAGTCTGGAGGATTTGAAGACAAGTTTCGGAGCCATCTCTCCCAAAGCTTATCAAAAATTATTAACGGCAACCGATGAAGAATTAGAAAAAGCTTATTCTTTTGGAATGAATGTTTCTTTTATTAAAAACAATGTTTTAAACATGATAGGTATGTGCATTGGCAGAGAAGATTATCTTTTGGGCCAAATAGGTTTAATGCGCAAAATGCTCGGTTTAAAAGGCATGAGTTATGACATAGACGATAATATAAACTATTAAAGAATTAGAAAAATACAATTATGGCAACAGTAAATGTGTATTTAATTTTTGATGGAAACTGCGAGGCGGTTTTCGATTTTTATAAATCTGCTTTTGGAGTAGCGTATAGTGTGTTAAGCAGATTTGGAGAAATGCCTCCCCAAGACGGAATGCCGCCACTTGCGGAAGAAATCGCAAATAGGATTATGCATGTAAGCTTGCCTATAAGTTCAGAGACAACGTTAATGGGTAGCGATAATATGCCAGGTATGAGTCCAGATATAACAATAGGTAATAATTTCTCAATTTCGGTAGGTGTACACTCGAAAGAGGAAGCAGATCAATTATTTGCAGCACTATCCGCAGGTGGAAAAGTGACCATGCCTTTAGAAGTGACTTTTTGGGATGCTTATTTTGGTATGTGGACAGATAAATTTGGCATCAACTGGATGGTGAATTATGATTTGCCTAAATAATGAAT
>NZ_JBSSEL010000021.1:0-72899 GCF_054061655.1 Pedobacter sp. UYEF25
GCCGCAGACCGCAGACCGAACCTCAGACATCGTTCAACCGCGTAACCGATTGCAGAGATATCCTCTCAGCACGGAAAGAACATAAAAGATTGGAATAGCAGGCCACCGCAACCGGACAGGATAAGCCCATAACTCCCCGCATCGGGAATCGACATGTGATCCCTTCAATCCGGGTCAGAAGACCCTTTTGGCCAATGCATAGGCAGGAAGGTAAAGAGAAGTAAGAATGCGATGCAGGCGCTGTAACTCCCGATTCTAAGACTTATTAAGTATGTTAATAATCATCTATAGATCAGTCAGTTGGATTTGAATTATACTATATTTGATAGAGGAACATGAGGGCTTTTAATGCGAGCAGCTTAATAAAGATGTAATCTTTTTAAATGTCCCTATTTTAGTTTCGTTATTGTCTTTATGGATTTTTGCTTTATGTAATTTACTGTTAATCCTTAAATATGAACCAATAACCGCAAATTAGACCACTTCTCGCATATCTACTGCGACCACTCTTGAGACGCCTTGTTCAACCATTGTTACGCCGTAAATAATGTCAGTGCTTGCAATTGTTTTTTTGTTATGAGATACTACAATAAATTGACTCTGATTTGAGAACTTTCGAATGATGTTGTTAAACTTATCAATATTCGTATCATCTAGAGGCGCATCCACTTCGTCAAAAATGCAAAATGGAGCAGGTTTTAAGAGATATAGAGAAAACAATAGAGCAGTAGCAGTAAGCGTCTTTTCTCCGCCAGATAGCTGATTTATGGATAACGGTCGCTTACCTTTTGGTTTGGCAATGATTTCAATATCGGCTTCTAAAGGCTTATCTATGTCAGATAAGATTAAATCACAGCTGTCTTGTTCATTAAATAACGACCTAAACACGGTAATAAAATGGCCACGTACTTTTAAAAACGCGTCCATAAATTTCTCTCTGGCGGTATCGTCTATTTCCTGAATGGTCTGCAGAAGATTATTTTTAGCGGCAATAAGGTCTGTTTTTTGAACTTTAATAAAGTTGTAGCGCTCGTCCATCTCCTTGTATCCTTCTAAAGCCAAGGGGTTTATGGTTCCGAAATCTTCTAATTGACGCTTTAATTTTTCTACCTGTTGCCTAAGCTCAAATTCGCTCGCTCCCAAGTCAGCTACTTCGCTTTCCAATAAATCGTGAATGTCTAAATTAAATTCAACAGAAAGCCGTTCTTTAAGAGAGTTCAATTGCAATTTAAGGTTGTTTTTCTTATCCTTAATTTCTGCTAAAAGGAATTCGTTCTGATCTCTATTTTTTCTTGAGGCTGTTATTTCGTTTTCATACTCGTTTATTGTTGCTTTGTTTTCGAAATATATTTTTTCGAATTCGGCCAGTGCTTTCTCCGTCTCACCAGCCTGTTGATACATTTCTAGTAAAATATCGTCACTTGTGTCCGTATGTTTCGAAGTAGTTTTTAAGGTAATTTTCACCTCTTCTAATGCAAACTGATTTAATTCTAAACGTTTTTTTAAATTGTCTTCTTGCGCAGAGCGATAATCTAAATCTTTTTGTACACCCGCAAGTTTGTTTTTTTGCTGGTGAAATTTTAGGTTGTCTTCATTAAATTTACTCGCATATTGCGTCACTTCGTCTGCAATTTCTTGATAGGCCAACTGTTTACGTTGAAACATGATATGCGTATCCCGCTGTTTCTGTTGAAGACCAACCAAGTTAGGTAAGCTATCGGTCAATGTTTTTTCTATAAACGCAATTTTTTTAATGATGTCGTTTTTTCTATTTTGGGTGGATAGTATGAATTCTTGATATTGGTCGCTTCTGGTCTTTAATGAGATTTGCTCTTTATTAAGTTTGTTTAAGCCTTCCTTTAATTCAATAATTTTTTTTTCTTTTGTGTCGTTTTTAGCCTGATTTATCCGGGTTTGTAGCGCTATGATTTGTTGATTATGAGCACCTACTATTTTTTCAATGACTCTTATCTCTTTGCTCAAGTTCTCTAAATTTTTTGCGCGACCAATCCTTTTTCCTTCAAATAATCCAACTGACCCTCCCGAAAGGGTGAACTTTGTCTTGCTGTATTTTCCATTCTTAGAAAGGATAGTAATTCCTTCGTTTTCGGCATTCCTAAACAAATCTTCGCGTGTTTCCTCCGCAATAAAAACATTTTGCAACAAAAGATTTGCAAGCGGAATGTACTTTTCGTCAACTTCAACTACAGAAAGTGCGGCAATCAGTCCGTCTCTTTTAGGGTAGGTTGATTTCGGTTCTCGCAATTGTTGAAGCATGAAAAAATGTGCTCGCCCCTTGCTCGCATCGCTGAGCACGTTTATTGCCAAAACCGCATCATTATATTGGTCGACCACATAATGATTCATTACTGGTTCTAAATAATTCTCTAAAGTAGTGCGGTACTCTTCTTTGCAAAACAACACATCAGACAAAAGAAAAGCCTTTTTTGCTAGCAAAACATGCTTTTTTATATACTTGATGGATTCTGGAAATCCTTCTAAATTGTCAACCAAAGACTTGGTAAGGTTGTATTCATTCTGTTTAGAATCCTTATTTCGATTTTCTTTTTGAAGTTTCTCTTTAATAGTTTCTAAGATATTTTCAGCTTCAACGCGATTTTTTTTCAGGAGTTCTTCCTCGTCAGTGAGCTGGTTAAGTTCGTTTGTTTTTGCCAGGAGCTGAGCATCAATATTTTTTAAAGCGTCGCCAAAGGCGGCAATTTCTTTTGTTTTACTTTCGGTATCAATTTCTGTCCTATTGCTTTCTTGTTTTAGGGCGTCTTTTTGGATGTTGAAAATGTCTATTTCTTTTTGAGCTTCGTAAACTTGTTTTTCTAATGTGGAAATTATTTTAGAAAATTCGTCGATCTCGTTTTTTCCATTTTGTTGTTGTGTCCTTAACTGATCCAAATGTTCTTTAATACCGGCTAGATCAGTATCATACCTAGTCAGTCTTTCTGTTTCTAAAACCCATTCTTCATTTAGTCTTTTAACATTGTATTGTATGTGGTTAAGCTGATTTTTATCCGTTTCTCCGTCTGCATTAAGCCGTTGCTCTCTTTCTTGTAAAAATCGGATCTGCTCGTTCTTAACTTTCTTTTCGCTTTCATAAGCTCTAATTTTTGCTACAAATTCGTTGGTTGCTTTTTGTTGGATTGAAAGGTTTTTTTCTTGGTTGATACGCTTTAATTTTAACGCTTGTAAATCTGCTTCTTTCGTGTCAATACTTAGGCTAATTTCGGAACGAGCTGTTAATTGTTTAAATTCTTGATCTTCTAATTGCAACAAATCTTTCCTAAAAAACGAAATTCTGTGAGTTGCCAACTGGATGCTAATTTCTTTATACTGTTCTTTGAGCTTGAAATAGCGTTCCGTTTTTTTTGCCTGGTTCTCTAATGTCTTAAGATTTTTTTCAATCTCGAACAACAAATCGTCTACCCGTTCCAAATCTGCCTCAGTATCTTTTAGTTTGCCAAAAGTTTGTTTTTTTCTGAGTTTATATTTAGAGATGCCGGAAGCTTCTTCGAACAAGGCGCGCCTGCTGTGTTCTTTATTGTTGATAATTTCATCTACCATTTGCAACTCGATGATAGAATAACTGTCGGAACCAATACCAGTGTCTAAAAATAGATCTGTAATGTCTTTTAGCCGACATTGAACGTCATTCAGTCGATACTCGCTATCGCCAGTTCGATACAATTTTCTGGTGACCGTTACTTGTGAAAATTCCGTTGGAAGAATGTTTTTTGTGTTGTCAAAGCTTAGCGAAACTTCTGCCAACTGAGATGCTTTCCTTGTTTTTGTACCATTAAAAATGATGTTTTCCATTTTTTCAGATCGCAGTGCTTTGGTACTTTGCTCACCCAAAACCCAACGCATGGCGTCTATTACGTTTGATTTTCCGCAACCGTTCGGGCCAACAATAGCTGTTATACCCTCATTAAAGTTGATGACAACTTTATCGCCAAAGCTTTTAAAACCCTTTATTTCTAGTTTGGTGAGCTGCATTTTTTGGGATGTTGCGGTTAAAGTTTGAGGTTTTGGGTTAGGGCGATTGTCAGGAATTTCTATCAGGCGTTAAATACGTAATCGTTAAATATTAAGTAGTTGGGTGGTTTAAGCGCTTAGTGTTTTGTAGTTAACCTATTTGAGGTTTATTATTAAAACTTGTTTCGTGCCTCGCGGGGTGTGTGAATTAAATAGACTCGTCCTGTTTTGCTTAGAAAGCAGATCAAAAACCTAAAAATTTTTGGGCTCCTGATCTGGTCATTGTCTTTTCGCTTTGGTCTTTCAGCGCTGTCTTAATTACTTATCCGTTGTGCTACCTCACTATCATTAACTTCGCATACTTTAACAGCAACTGCTTGTTCCCCAAACCTTGAAAAAATACCGTTGCTTTTACATCTGGCAAATTCCCTTCTAGGCTAATTATTTTGCCGAACCCAAATTTTTCATGTTCTACATCCATCCCACCTTGAAACTCGTTAGGCGCAGATGGGGTAAAACCTGGAGATGGAACGTGTGCTCTAGCTAGCAAGGATGTTGTTTTGGGACGCGGATCAGTTGCAGCGGTTCCTTTTGTAGGTTTTGGCTTGCTAAAGAAATCTCTAGGCTGCGAGGTCCAGCTATTGCGGTCACTGTCAAAGCCACCTTCCAACGTAGTGCTTTTTGCAGGTTTTACATCAAGTTCTAAATATTTCGGGTTTATCTCATTTATAAATCTGCTCGGTTCGCAGGTGGTCAACGTTCCCCACCGGTAGCGCGAAGTGGAATAAGTGATGGTCAGTTTTTTCTCCGCACGGGTGATGGCTACGTAAAACAACCTTCGTTCCTCTTCTAAATCTGTGCGGTTATTCAACGAGAGTTGCGAAGGGAAGAGGTTCTCCTCCAAACCTACTATAAACACATTTTTAAACTCCAACCCTTTGGCAGAGTGGATGGTCATTAAAGAAATGGTATCTCTATTTTTATCTTTTTCATTGTCGTCATTTGTTAAAAGCGCTACGTCTTGCATAAAGACGTCAAGTCCTTTCTCATCGATATCTTCTCGCTCCGAAAATTCTTTTATACCGTTTAACAATTCCTGAATGTTTTCATATCGACTTCTACCTTCAACGCTGTCATCATTATATAACTCTTTTAAAATACCTGCATGTTGTGCAATGTAAAGTGCCGAATCATACGCGTCGAGTTTTTTAGCTTCTGCCATAAAGCTATGAATCATCATAGCAAAATCGTTCAGTTGGTTTGCCAATCTGCCTTCTACATACATGTGCGGATTGCTAATTACCTCCCACATAGATTTATCATGCATAGCAGCAGCAACAATAATTTTATCTATGGAAGTATCGCCAATGCCCCGTTTAGGATAATTTATAACACGCTTTATGGCTTCTTCATCTTGAGGATTAAATGTAATCCTAAAATAAGCAAGTAAGTCTTTTATTTCCTTCCGCTGATAAAAGGATGTACCGCCATAAATTTTATAGGGCAGGTTTAACTTTCTTAAACCTTCCTCCATTGCTCTGCTTTGAGCATTTGTTCGATATAGGATTGCAAAATCATTGTAGAGATAACCTTTTAGAGTTCGCTCTCCCATAATGCTTTCTGCAACTAGTTTCCCTTCTTCATTATCTGTAAAAGCACGAGAAACCTTTATTCTTTCACCATCTTCATTTGCAGAAAATACATTTTTTTGCAACTGATTTTTGTTGTTGGCAATGATGCTATTCGCAACTTCCACAATATTTTGAGTGGAGCGGTAGTTTTGCTCCAATTTATAGACCTTAAGGTCGGGGTAATCACGCTCAAAATTTAAAATATTCTGAATGTTTGCACCACGAAAAGCGTAAATACTTTGTGCATCATCTCCAACCACACAGATGTTTTGATAAGCCGCTGCAAGCTTTTTTACAATGGTATATTGAGAAAAGTTAGTATCCTGATATTCATCAACCATTAAATATCTAAATTTTTGCTGGTATTTGTTTAACACATCTGTATGTTCTCGTAAAAGAACGTTGGTTTTAAAAAGTAGGTCGTCAAAATCCATAGCACCTGCTCTAAAACACCGCTTTGCATAGGCCTCATAGATTAGGCCGAGTAGCGGACGTTTATTTTGAACGTCTTCACTTTGAATCTGATCATTCTCCAAATATTCTGCTGCAGAAATGAGGTTATTTTTTGCGGAAGAAATTCTGTTGAATACAAAATTTGCGGCATACAGTTTATCGTCCAACTGCATTTCTTTCAAGATGGCACGGATTACGCTTTTACTGTCATCAGTATCATAGATGGTAAAATTGCTCGGATAACCAATTTTCGAAGCTTCAACGCGAAGAATTTTTGCAAAAACAGAGTGAAAAGTACCCATCCAAATGTTTTTTGCTTCACTGCCAACCACTTTACCAATCCTGGTGCGCATGTCTTTACTCGCCTTGTTGGTAAACGTAAGTACCAGAATATTAAATGGATCTATCCCTTTGTGGATGAGGTGTGCCACGCGATACGTAATTACCCTCGTTTTCCCAGATCCTGCACCTGCAACAATCATTACTGGTCCTTCTGTATTCTCTACTGCAGCCCTTTGTTGAGGGTTTAAGCCTTCTAAATAATCCAAATTTGCTCCTTTTTATTAAAATTCAAATTTAAGAAAAAAGGTTGAGACTGAGGTTGAGGGTAAGCGGTGGTTCACATCTGTAGACCTAAAACTTGCTTATCGCTAATCGAATGTTTAAGTGACTCAATACGTTATTTCCTAAATCAAATTTTCGTTTCACGGCTCTAGGAATTCACTTTTTATCCTTTAGAAGAAGGCGGTCTTAACATTTGTTTATTGTGGAACGCAGCTCCAATTCCCGACATTATAAATTGCCACGCGTTAAATTTATCAAGCTGGTTAGACACATTTTTAATTTAAGGATACAATAAAATTACGTTGCTGTGCGCTGATTTTTAGTAAGAAAACAACATCGGAAGGGAAAACAGATTTTTTTCTACACATTAACGCCAATGCTAGGCGCTGATCTTTCAGCGGTCTTAAAGTTATTGTTCTAACGCTTCAATCCCATACCATAACGCAGCGACATGAAGTGCTTGCGCAATTTTATTTTCTTTAATTAGCGCCTTAACTTCTTCTAATGTATACAGCTCCACATTTAAAATCTCATGTTCATCTAAGTGTTGCTCTTCGGTTTTAACACCACCAGTTAGCAAATAGGTAAAAGTTTTATTGTTAGATGTTGCGGGATTTGGATAGAGCGCTGCAACTAATTTGCAGGTGTTAAAAGTGTACCCTGTTTCTTCTTGCAGTTCTCTTTTAATGGCAAACTCGGGCGATTCATCACCATCTATCACCCCTCCTGGAATTTCTAGGGACACAAGATCTGCCGCATGTCGATATTGACGCACCATTATTACATTGCCAGATACAGTTAACGCAATTGCATTTACCCAATTGGGATATTCTAAAACGTAATAATCATCTTTAATTGCGCCTCCTTGTAGTTCTACAGTGTCTACCCTAAGCGTGGCCCATTTTTCTTTAACCAGATACGTAGAAGCAAGTTTCTTCCATTTTTCAATAATCATAAATGTTACATTTTTATAGATAAAGTGGCCAGCCGGCGGTGTGTGAAATAAATCAACTAGACAGCAATTGTTTAACTTTTACTTTTCGATTAAGCATTTCGAACGATGACATATTGTGCGCTGTTTCGATAAATTCGTAAAGTTGTAAAATCCTTTCGGCGATGTCTTTATTTTGATCTGTATTTTCAAAAGAATCTATTTTGGCATATAAGAATTCAGCCAAGAGCACTGTTTTTTCGCCAGAAAAATTTTCTTTCACAAGATATTGTTCAAATTCCACTGCTGTAAAATTCTCCAATTCAGCCAAAGTTAAGTTGAAATTTTTTTCTAATGTTTCGGAAAGAAGATGATCTGCCTCTAATACTAAACCATCTATTCTTAATCCAAAAATCCTAGCGAGGGCTTGCGCCATCTTCTGCATCTCGGCGGTCATGATTTCTTTTCTCAGCATAAGTTAAATTTTGAAATTAAAGGTTGAAAGGACAACTACATATCAATAACCTGACAAGCAAAAAAAATTTAAACTAAAATCGTTCTTCAATTTTTCGTAGCTTAAATTACCATCCTCCGCTTGCGCCACCGCCGCCGAAACTTCCGCCGCCAAAACCGCCGAAGCCTCCTCCGCCGGAGGAACCTCGTCCAAACCCACTTCCACCACTTCCAAATCCACCACGTCCTCCACCTCCACTACCGAAAAGCATAGCCCAAAATAAAGCATTCGAAGCGCCTCTGCCGCCAATGATGTTTCCATTCCCCCCACCACCGTTTTTCATCACAATAATTAAGATTACGATTATTATAATGATTACGATAATGCTACCAGCGCCTCCTTTAGAACCAGATGCTACTTTGGGATTGTCATTTTTATACTCTCCCTTGGTGTATTTGATGATAGAAGTTGTGCCTGCATCTAAACCTGTATAATAATCCCCCTGTTTAAAATACGGTTTAATGTCATTGTCTATGATTCGCTTTGCATAAACATCTGGTAATGCGCCTTCAACACCATATCCAGTTTGGATGGCAATTTTTCGATCATTTATTGCCACTACGATCATTACTCCATTGTTTTTGGCGCCCTGACCCACTCCCCATTTTCTCCCTAAATTTAGGGCGTACTCATTGATGTCATAGTCCCCAACAGATTTAAGGATTGCAATGGCAATTTGAGTGGAAGAGGAGTCGTTAAAGGCAACTAGCTTTTGCTCTAAGCGCTGCTTTTGATCCAAAGAAAGTACATTGGCATAATCATTAACCAACGTGCTAGGTTTTTCAGGATAATCCTGACTAAAAGATAGGAGTGATGAGAAGCAAAAAAAGAGGAATAAAATAAGGTTTTTCATTTAGTTGTTATCGTTATCAAGGTAAACGATGTCGTTGGGTAATTCGTTTATGTCTCCAGCCTGGTGTGGAAAATAAAAACTAAGTTTTTCGCCCGCACGTTTTACAGCTTCTACCAAACCGTTGGCCAAATCGCCTTTTATAAAGTGGGCTTTCATAGAATCTTTTGTCGTTTCCCAAAAATCTTCCGGCACCGCTTTGTTAATTCCAGCATCGCCAATAATGGCAAATTTCTTGTCCATATAAGCCAAGTAGATCAGCACTCCATTTCGAAGTGCTGTTCTGTCCATGTCTAACTTTTGGAAATACTCAGTAGCTTTCTCGTACGCGTCACCATTGCAATGTTTATCAATAGCGATTCTAATTTCTCCAGATGTTGCCTGTTCTGCAGACGCAATTTCTTTGGCTATTTCCTCTTGTTCTAAATCGCTAAATAGAGCCATGTTTTTACGGGTTTTTAAGTCGAGTTAAATTACTTGAATGTGAAAATCAAACAACAGTTTTCTAAAATTCTACTTTAGGCGCAGTAGCAGCGCCGGCATCTGCCTGGAAATAACCTTTAGCCTTAAAACCAAACATCCCGGCAGTTAAGTTGGTAGGAAACGATCGGATTTTCCCATTGTAAATTTGTACAGCGTCGTTAAAATCTTTTCTGGCAACTGTAATTCTATTTTCAGTTCCTTCTAATTGTGCAGATAAATCACTAAACTGCTGTGTTGCACGCAACTCTGGGTAGGCTTCTGTAATGGACAATAATTTGCCCAAAGCTTGGCTTAATTGGCCCTGCGCTGCCTGATATTTCTGTATATTTTCGGGCGTCAAATCATCTGCGCTAACGGTCATTTGGGTAGCTTTGGCTCTAGCTTCGGTAACTGCTGTTAATGTTCCCTGTTCAAATTTTGCTGCACCTTTAACGGTACTTACTAAGTTTGGGATTAAATCTGCGCGGCGTTGGTATTGTGTCTCAACAGTTCCCCATTTTGATTTTACATTCTCATCAAGCTTCACCATGCTGTTGTAACCACAAGAGCTTAAGGTGCTTACCGCTATTGCAGCTGCCAAAAAACTAAATACTAATTTTTTCATGTTATGTTTTCGTTTAAGGTTTTCGATATTAAAGTTCTAAACTCCATTTAGATGGCAAATTCTGTACCTTTGTTACAGTTCGGGATAAAAACCTGACGCAATATGCAAAAAGATATCGAAATTACCCTTTTGCCCCACCAAATAGTGGACACAGAGGTTATCAAACAAAAAATTGCTGACGTTTTGGCAATTGAGCTTGATAGCGTTACCAGCTATGATATTTTAAAGCGCTCTATTGATGCGCGTTCGAAGGTCGTAATCTACCGTTTAAAAATTAAGGTTTTTGTGGGTGAGCTACCAATTGTTGAGCATTTTAATTTCCAGTACAAAGATGTACAAGACGCAGAAGAGGTTATTATAATAGGTGCCGGTCCAGCTGGATTATTTGCCGCCTTGCAATGTTTAGAAAATGGGTTGAAGCCGGTAATTATTGAGCGCGGAAAAGAGGTAAAGCAGCGCAGGAGGGATCTTGCTCTGATAAACAAGGAAGGGATTGTGGATCCCGATTCTAATTATTGTTACGGTGAGGGCGGCGCCGGTACCTATTCTGACGGAAAACTCTATACGAGATCCAATAAGAGGGGGGACGTAAATAGAGTGTTGCAGGTGTTCGTAAATCATGGTGCCACCATCGACATTATGGTAGATGCGCGACCACATATTGGCACAAACAAATTGCCTCAAATCATAACTTCAATCACAGAAACTATATTAAACGCAGGTGGGGAAATCATCTTCAATGCTCATATGACAGATTTGCTGGTTGATTACGGCAGGATAAAAGGCATAGAGATTAATTATGAGGAAAAACGTTATGCTGACCATGTTATACTTGCTACAGGGCATTCCGCTAGAGATGTTTATGAATTGTTACACAAAAAAAATATTCTAGTTGAGGCAAAACCTTTCGCTTTGGGGGTTAGGATTGAACATCCACAAGAACTTATAGATGAAGCACAATATCACACATCGGCACAGATGCCAAGATCTGAGTTTTTACCTCCTGCCAATTACAGTTTGGTAGAGCAAATTGATGACCGTGGCGTTTTTTCTTTCTGTATGTGTCCGGGAGGAATTATTGCGCCCTGCGCAACAGCTCAAGAAGAAATCGTGGTAAATGGTTGGTCACCTTCTAAGCGAAATAATCCTTTTGCCAATTCTGGTACAGTTGTTCAGATACACCTCAGTGATGTTATCGGCTACGATCCATTGCGAATGCTCAATTTTCAGTCTGAAATAGAAAAAGCTGCTTTTACTGCAGGTGGCGGCAAATTGGTTGCACCTGCGCAGCGAATGGTAGATTTTGTTCAAAATAAACTGTCACTCAATCTGCCCACAAACTCTTATCTTCCCGGAACTAAAAGTGCCATGTTAGACAATGTATTGCCAGAGTTTGTATCAGAAAGTTTAAGAAAAGCTTTGCCTTTATTTGGGAAAAAGTTAAAAGGCTATTATACCAACGAAGCCATTTTAGTTGGCGTAGAAAGTCGCACTTCCTCGCCATTGCGTATTCCAAGGGACAAAGAAACTTATCAACATCCTCAAATTAAAGGGTTGTACCCATGCGCAGAAGGAGCTGGTTACGCCGGAGGGATTGTATCCGCGGCAATTGATGGAATCAATTGTGTAAATGCAATTTTGAAAATAAACTGATAAACATAAGTAACGTTTGGCTGTTAATGGTTTTGATCAAAATGTTACTAAATTATAAATCATGAAAAAAACTTTAATTATCGGCGCCTCACCAAACCCATCTAGATATGCTTACAAGGCAGCTAACATGTTAAGAAAATTTAATCATGACATTGTAAATGTTGGCATTAAATCTGGCGAGGTTGCAGGGGTTCCTATCGAATCGCCAAATGAAATTTACAAAGATATAGATACAATTACCCTATATATTGGACCAGATTTGCAAGCACAGTATCACGAATATGTGCTAGCCACTAAACCGAAGCGGGTGATTTTTAATCCCGGAACGGAAAACTATGAATTTGAAAAATTACTACAGGCAAATAATATTGAGCCGGTAGAGGCTTGCACGTTAGTTTTGTTAAGTACCGGACAATATTAAATTCGATTTTTAAATTCTTTTAACTTTGCGTTCCAAAACGGCAAAAGTATAATCGTATGTATTCTTCTCATCCGCCTTATGGCTTTCGCTACTCACTTGTTCCCAATCGTCCATATTTAGTTTCGGAAAAAAGGTGTCGGCGTCGAAAGTATGATGTATTGTTGTGAGGTAAATGCGCTGCACTTTTGGTAGTGCTTCTCTGTATATTTCTGCCCCTCCAACTATAAAAATTTCTGAATCAATGCTTTCCGCGGAGCTGATGGCTTCCTCTAAACTATTAACCACTTGAACCCCAGGAATTCTTAAATCTGTTCTGCGAGTTACAATAATATTTTGTCTGTTGGGTAGCGGTTTTCCAACAGAATCGAATGTTTTTCTGCCCATCACAACAGTGTGTCCTGAAGTTGTTTGCTTAAAAAATTTTAAATCGGCTGGCATGTGCCACAATAACTGATTTTTTTTACCAATGGCGTAGTTTTCTGAAACGGCTACCGCTATGCTAATTGTTTTCATTGAGCTGCGTTTATTAAAATATAGGATGAATTTTATTTTATCTCAATCAACCAACTTGATTGTTATCATTTTGTTTTCATTTAAGCTAATTTTGCACTCTTTAAACCTAGGCTTCGAAAGCTTAGGCCTAACATTATTTGAAAATCCGTAAGGTTCAACGGGAATTCCAAGGAAATTCATATTGCATTCGTGGTCGGAGTTTACATCTTGATAGAGTGCGATAGCATAATCTCCTTTTTCTAGGCCATTAATGAAAAACGTTACTGTACCTGCAGTTACTTTTTCTGAAAGATTTTTAAACGCTTTGTCTTTGTCCAAAAAGACTTTTGGGTTGTTATATATTCCAAGTTCTACAGTTCCCTTAACCTTTTTAATGTTGGTGATCGTAATTTTTAGCGCATTGGTTTCAGCATTCTGAGCATATCCTGTCGATACAACAACTGCAAATAATAGCGATAGTATTAATTTCATCTTTCCCTTTTATCAAAACACGAACCAGTTTTAAATAAGGTCTATTTTAAATAATCAAACATCGCTATTGTGCAAGTAAGGTATCAATTTCTTCGTTAAACTCCTTAACAAAATCTGTATAGTGCTTTCCAGTAGCTGGCCCACTATAACCGGTATGTATTTGTGCAACCTCACCTTTTTTATTTAAAATAATGGTAGTTGGAAAGGATGAGAAGTTGTTTAATGCGGGCAAAGTTTTATTAACTGACTCCACATTGGCAGTGCCTGCAATTACTTGGTCGTATTCAATGGCATACTTTTCGCGAAATCTAGTTAATGCGGTACGTACGTAAGCAGAATCTAATTTACGCTCGTAGTGTAGACTGATTACTTCAACGCCGCGATCTCGATTTTTTACATACCAAGGTGCAATAAAAGATGCTTCATCCATACAGTTTGGGCACCAAGTCCCGGTTATCGTTAAAATAACCACCTTATTTTTAAACTTTTTATCGCTTAAAGAAATCTGTTTCCCGTTAACTTCGGGAAAAGAAAAGTTTAATGTTTTGTAGCCGTCTTTTAAGAAGGTGAGTTTATTCACATCTGGCAAAGCAGCATTTTGATTTTGCTTTCCGCTAAAACCAGTGTTGCCTATTGCGCGAACTACTTCGCCGGTTATCGTTCCGTCTTTTGAAAAAGTACCTTTATAGTAATATGGATTTAATCCGATAAAACTAGATAAGTAAAATGAATTGCCTTCTACAAGTCCTTCCAAATAACGTGCATCACCACTAACACGAAGAAAGGTTCCAGTTATTTTGTTTCCATTTTGCTTAAATATTCCTACCGCATTTTCATCTTTTCCGGCGGTTGATTTAAATGTTACCTCATAGGTGCCAGAGAAATTTGCTTCTGGCATTTTTCCTGAAGGTTTAAAGCGATAACTTACATTTTTGGTTGCAGTAACAGGCATTGATTTGCCAGATCCATCTTGTTTTCTAAACGAACCAACTAAAGAATCGCCTTGTATTTTAAAAGCAAGTTCATTATCAAACTGACTAAGCTTAACGAAAACAGAATCTGTGGTTTGTTGTACAATTCCACCATCAAAACGTTCTTCAGCATTTAAAAAGGTAATGTGTTGCTGGGCTGTATTTTTAGCGTCAATTTCAAAATTAAAAGGAACTTCAACTCCAGTTTTAATAGTAAATACGCCTCGCCAGGTTCCGTTTAAAATGAAAGTGTTTTTAATCTTAGTTTCGTTATTCGTTTGTATTTGAGCATAAAGGTTTTGCGAGAGTGATGTTGCAAGTAGCAAATATAATAGTGTTTTTATCTTCATAAGATCATTGGTCTATAAATTTATTCCGCGAAGATACGCATCAAGTATAGGAACAAAAAAAATATTCCAAATAAAATCTATGGATTTAGTAGTTATTTAATTTTTATCCTATATTTGCCCCAGTTATTTTGAAATGCTTATCAAGAAAGGTGGAGGGAATGGCCCGATGAAACCTTAGCAACCGATCATTCAGGACGCGGTGCTAATTCCATCCCAAAGTTTTTGGGATAGTTAAGTCAGTTGAATGCGACAATATTATTAATAATATATATGAGAGCACTTCTGATTTTACAGGGAGTGCTTTTTTTGTAAACGCATTTTTTTAATAATGGATAGGGGGAATGATTTATTTTTAAATAAAATTAAATGGGAAAAACTCACAAAAAACAAATAATTCATATAGGTATTTCAAGAGCCTATATAGCCATCCGAATGCGTTGCGGTATTTGTTGATTTAACAAGCCTCAAATACCGATTCTTTCATTTTAAAATAAATAATTATTCATGTGTTGAAAAAATAGTTGCCCAAGGGCGAGATGGGACTTTTTTGCCCAAATTTTTAACATCTATTTAAAAACCAATCATTAATTAATCTCAATTATGTTTAAGAACATTAAGCTTTCAGTACTATGCTTTTTACTGTTGCTTTCACAATTTAGTTATGCCCAAGATATCGTTATATCGGGCACCGTTAAAAGTACAAACGGCGAAACAATGCCGAGTGTTTCTGTCTTAATTAAGGGAACAAAGCAAACAACCAATACCAACAATAGTGGGTTGTTTAGTATATCAATAAAAGGAAAAGCCACATTGGTTTTTTCATACGTCGGTTATTTATCCAGAGAAATTGAAGTAGCTGAGAACACTAAAAATTTAAGTGTAATTCTAACAGAAAGCAGCAATGCGCTAGATGAGGTTGTGGTTACCGCGCTAGGTATTTCCAAACAAAAGAAATCTTTAGGCTATGCGGTGCAAGAGCTGAAAGGCGAAAGTTTGGCCGAAGCCAAAGAGACCAATTTAGTAAATGCACTTGCTGGTAAGGTGGCGGGTGTTCGGGTAACCAATAGTCAGGGAGATATGGGTTCCTCTCGTGTGGTTATCCGTGGCGAAACCTCCATCTCTGGAAATAATCAACCGCTTTTTGTGGTAGATGGAATTCCGGTAGATAACTCACAAAATAATTCTGCAGGGGCAAGAGATTATGCGAACACTATTTCCGATATAAATTCAAACGACATTGAATCAATAAGCGTTTTAAAAGGTCCCAATGCGGCAGCGCTGTATGGTTCGAGGGCAGCTGCGGGTGTCATTATTATAAAAACAAAGTCAGGAAAATCAAAGAAAGGGTTAGGTATTTCGCTAAATTCTAATGCAGTATTAGAGCGTTTGTTAACACTTCCGAAATACCAAAATGAATTCGGCCAGGGGTCTGAAGGTAAGTTTAGCTATGTTGACGGAAAAGGAGCCGGTGTAAATGATGGTGTAGATGAAAGTTGGGGCCCAAGATTAGATGGAAGATTGATTCCACAGTTTTTCTCAAAAGGCGTTGCAGTTCCTTTTGAAGCACATCCAGATAATGTTAGAGACTTTTTTGAAAAGGGCTATTCCTTATCTAACGGAATTTCTGTTGAAGATGCAGGTGAAAAATTTGATTATCGTTTATCCTATAATAACTTAAAGCAAGAAGGGATTATTCCAAATTCGGGACAAGGAAAGAATTCATTTTTGTTAAACACTACCTTACGTGTAACACCGAAATTAAGCCTTACTGCACATGCAAATTATAGCAAACTTAGTTCTGATAATTTACCTGGAACAGGTGGGTCTAGAGCAACAAGTACCATGCTTCAGTTTACGTGGTTTGGCAGACAGGTTGATGTCAACCAATTGAAGAACTATTTAGATGAAAACGGAAATACCTTTAATTGGAACAATAGCTATTATAGCAACCCTTACTGGGTAGCTTATGAAAATACAGTTTCTCAAAACAGAAAC
The DNA here is from genome assembly GCF_054061655.1 of Pedobacter sp. UYEF25. Taxonomy (NCBI): domain Bacteria; kingdom Pseudomonadati; phylum Bacteroidota; class Sphingobacteriia; order Sphingobacteriales; family Sphingobacteriaceae; genus Pedobacter; species Pedobacter sp. UYEF25. The sequence goes on from NZ_JBSSEL010000021.1 coordinate 16,392, forward strand.
AGAATAATTGGAAGCATTAGTTTAGATTATAAAATAATTGATGGGCTGAATTTTAACTTTCGTACAGGAACTGATTATTACAATGATCGTCGTAAAATAAAAATTGCTTATGGCACAAATGGTAGCCCTTTTGGTTCTTACACAGAAAGTGCTTTCACAGTAGGCGAAAGCAATACTGATGCGACGCTGAATTATAATAAGCAATTAAATAATGATTTTAGTTTAGAGGTTTTATTAGGAGGCAATATTCGTTCACGTTACATAGAGCAAAACGATCAGAGTGCCCCCAGGTTGGCCGTAGCAAAATTATATACGCTTAGTAATTCAAGGGATCCTTTAACTTCTTCAAATAATTATAGTAAACTTAAATCTTTCAGCGAGTATGCTTCAGCTCAATTTGGTTTCAAAAGCTATCTTTTTATAAATGTAACCGCTCGTAACGATTGGTCATCAACCTTGCCGGCACAAAATAGATCTTATTTCTATCCATCATTCAACGGAGGTTTAATACTTACAGAGGCGTTAAATATTAAGAGTGAGGTGTTAAATTATGCTAAAATACGTGGCGGATGGTCTAAAGTGGGTAAAGATGCCGATCCTTATCGCTTGATAAATACCTATTCGTTTGGAGCGCCATTCGCTGGGTCTCCTCAGCTTACGGCATCTACCACAGATCTTAACAGAGATTTAAAACCAGAAACCACTACTTCATCAGAATTAGGTGCGGAGGCAACTTTGTTTAACAAACGGTTACGTGTTGATTTAAGTGTATACAATACCAATAGTTATGATCAGATTCTAAGTGTAGATGTAAGCGAAAGTACAGGGTTTAGATCTAAATTATTCAATGCCGGAAAAATTAATAACAAAGGAATAGAAGTTCAATTGGGGATTACGCCAATTAAGAAGAATTTTACCTGGGATATTGATGTAAACTATGCAGCCAACAGAAGTAAAGTGGTTGAGTTGGACAAGGCAGGCTTATTGCAGAATTATGTGGTGGCTACCAATACAGCACAAATTATCGCATCTGTTGGGCAACCGTATGGCGCAATTTATGGCAATGCATTTTTAAGAGATACCAATGGAAATATTGTGGTCAACGACATAGGTGCACCACAAGCAGATCCAACTAAGAAAGTTTTGGGTAAATATACACCAGACTGGATTGGCGGAATATCAAACACTTTTGGTTATAAAGGAGTGAGTTTAGGGGTTCTAATTGACGCTAGCTTTGGCGGTTCAATTTATAACGGAACATACTCTACCGGCACCTATACTGGTGTACTTGCCTCTACTTTGCCTGGAAGAGCTGCAGAATTTGGTGGCATTTCTTATTACTATCCTAATAATTTAAAAGCAAACGGAGCGGTAAGATTGGCAAATGGCGCAAGTGCACCGACAGGTTTGACCGTTTATGACGATGGAATTATTTTTGATGGCGTTACTGCTGATGGTAAATCAAATGAAAAAATACTTCCTGCGCAAAATTATTATAAGTCGTTTAATAGAATAGACGAGTCTAGCATTTTTGATGCTTCTTATGTAAAACTTCGCGAGATTAGGTTAAGTTATAACTTACCAACAAAATGGATTCGCTCTTTAAGTTTGCAAGGTCTTTCTGTTGCATTGGTGGGTAGAAACCTCGCTATTCTACATAGAAATGTGGATGATATTGATCCAGAAGTTGCTTTTAATACTGGCAACGGACAAGGTCTAGAAAGCCTTTCAAATCCAACCACGCGTACCTACGGTATAAATCTGAACATTAAATTTTAAGCGACCAATCATGAAAAATAACATCATATATACCGGTATTGTACTTGTTCTTTTTGCTACGTCTTGTAGTAAAGAACTGGATAGGGTAAACATTAACCCTAACGCTACAGAAAATGCACAGCCCGATTATCTGTTAACAGCAGCTATCAAAAACACGGCCGACGCCTATTGGGGAACAGCTAATAATATGAACTCTAGCTTACTTTTTGTGCAACAATTTGCAAAAGTTCAGTACACAGAAGAGGATAGGTTTATTTATTCCAACAGTAGCTTTACCTCTTTATGGTCTACCTTATATTCTAATAGCATTACAGGTTTTAATAAAATCATCGAAATAGGAAATACAACAAATAACCCAAATTATGTTGGCGTTGCCTTAACGCTAAGATCTTGGTCCTTTTTACTGCTAACTGATGCATATGGCGATATCCCATACAGCGAATCTGGCAAACTAAGTGAATTTATCACACCGGCTTACGATAAGCAAAAAGATGTTTATTTTGGTTTGCTAGAAGATTTGAAATCGGCAAAAAATACCTTAGATGTCGCCGGAAAGCCAATTGGTGGAGACATTATTTATACAGGAAATATCGCTAAATGGAAAAAATTTGCAAACGCTCTAAGGTTGCGAATTGCACTTAGAATTGCAGACAGAGAACCGGCAAAAGCAAAGCAAGTGTTAGAGGAGATTAAAGCCGATGGCGATTTATACATTAGTGATAATACTGATATTGCGCAGCTAATCTATCAAGTTTCTCCACAGCAAAATCCCATTGCAGCACAATTTGAAACTAGAGACGACTATAGAATAAGTAAATCAATTGTGGATAAATTATCTGATTTAAATGATCCACGCTTGTCCATTTATGCAAGTAAAACACAAACAATTACGCCCGAACAATATGTAGGATTGCCAAACGGGCTAACAAATTCTGAAGCCAGTAATATTGGTTTCGCTAAAACATCTAAACCTGGTGCCTATTTTCTTACACCGCAATCGCCAGCGGTAATATTTAGCTATGCAGAATTATTATTTGATAGGGCAGAGGCTGCTGCAAGAGGTTTAACTTCGGAGAATGCGGCCGATTTATACAAACAAGGAATAGCAGCTTCATTAAATCAATTTGGTGTTGCCGATGCAGCAGCGGCCACTTATCTTGCGCAACCAGTATTAAAGTACGACAGTTCAAACTATAAAAAATCAATAGGAGAACAAAAGTGGATTGCCTTATTTGGGCAAGGCTTAGAGGCTTGGGCAGAAAGACGTAGGCTTGATTATCCTCAACTTACAGCTTCTGCAAACACGGTTTTAAACGGACAAATTCCAGTGCGATTTATTTATCCTGGAACAGAACAATCACTAAATAACCAGAGTTATAAAAATGCGGTAGCGAGTCAAGGTGCAGATTTATTAACCACCAGATTGTGGTTTGATGTAAATTAACTAAATCGCTTTAACAGTAGCTAAAGCCGCTCTAACAATAGTTATAGCGGCTTTTTTTGTGTTTGGTTACAAATTTTTTAAACGTCTTAGGTTCAAACTAACGTGGGTTTTAGTCTTAATTTTTTTGAATCAATACCATTTTCCCTTTCTCAATCCTGCTTAATTTTGCTTTTTGACATCCTTCATTTGATTAAAAAGCTGTTTTAAGCGTCTTTTTTAGCAGTAGTGGACAGCAATAAATCTTTTAAAATCTGCTTTATTTACCTCAAATAGCGGGTCCCTATCGGCGTTACTTTAGCAAAAAGTCTTGCCTATTAGTCAGAATTCATAAAAGTATGTCAAGTAAGTTAAAATTATACAATTGATTGTCAATTATTTATGAGTTTTTTCCAACTTATTTTAGTACTATGTATTGCATAGTATTATATAAATAACATATCTTTGTAGTATGACAGCAGAAAATACGCAAACACAAATGCGAAAGGGGATTCTGGAATACTGTGTTTTATCGATCATTTCTCGGGGTGAAATTTACACCTCAGACATAATTGCTGAACTTAGGTCGGCAAAGTTATTGGTGGTAGAAGGAACATTATATCCCTTATTAACGAGGCTTAAGAACAATGGCTTGTTAAGCTACAACTGGGTAGAATCTACCTCTGGACCACCGCGTAAATATTATACTTTAACCGTAGCAGGAACAGATTTTTTATCACAATTACACCAAACTTGGCAAGAACTCGCCTATGCAGTTGGCATATCGCAAAGTGGTGCTAACTCACAAAATTCATAACGCAAAAGGAAATGGAAAAAACCATCATCATTAATATAGGTCACACGATTATTCATATAGAAGAAAGTGCTTACGAATTTTTAAGAGGGTATTTGAATGAAGTAAAGCAGCATTTTACCAACCATGCCGACGACTTAGAAATTGTAACGGATATTGAAAATCGCATTGCCGAACTATTGAGCGAGCAATTGGAGGCGCAAAAAAAACAAGTAGTCCGATATGACGATGTACATGCTGTAATCATCCAAATGGGCCGTGTACAAGATTTTGATGTTCTCGAAGAAAATGAGCAAGAACCGGTAAACCACATTAATAATCAATTCTACGCAGAAAAAAAATTGTACCGAGATATGGACGAACGGGCAATTGCAGGCGTTTGCGCAGGTATTGCCCATTACATTAATATCGAAGCAAAATGGATTCGTTTGGTCGCATTAGTCAGTGTTTTTTTAGGGGGCGCTGGTATTTTAGTATATGTCATCCTTTGGATTATCATGCCGAAAGCCAAATCGCGGATAGAGAAAATGGAAATGAAAGGTGAACCTGCAAATTTGCAAGGTTTTCAGAAAAACTTAGAAGAAGAACTACAGGCCGTTAAGGAACGGTTGGGTATCGTTAACAGACAGGCGCAACCTCTATTTAAGCAATTTGGCAATTTTATTGGAGAATTTTTTGAATGGCTGGGAAGATTTATCTCAAGTACAGGAAAAGTGGTTTTTAAAATTATAGCCATCGTTATTGTGGTGTTTGGCGTATTGTTTTTATTGACTTTAATAATTGGTGTTGCCGCTTTTCAAGGTTTTTGGGATGCCAGTATCTACGAATATTTTCCATTCTCTATTCTAAATGAAGGCAATAGAGGCGTGATTGTGTTAAGTACGTTTATTGTGTTTTTCATCCCTATTTTAGCTTTGGTACTTTTCTCCATCCGTGTAGCTTTTAGTAAGCAAGCCATCAATAAAATGCTTTCTTTCGCTTTACTAATTATCTGGTTGGCTGGTATTGCAACGGTAGGTTATCAGGCGGCGAAAATATCATCAGAATTTAAGCAACATGCAGAGCTTACTCAGGCTACAGCGCTAAAAATCTTTACAACTTACATTATTGATATAGACAAAAGTAAGTATTTTAGTAAAGAAGATAGTATTGCTTACCACATCGATGCCAATCAGAAAAATCGAATTGTAGTTGAAGATTTTGAGGACGGACCCTTCGTGTCTCCTAACAACATTCGCATCAATGTTACTAAAAGCGAAACTGGGATAACGCGTTTAACGCAAAAATACGAATCGCAGGGGAAAACTTTTCCAGACGCGTTACAAAATACACAAAACATCAGTTACACTTTTCTGTCAAAAGATTCTGCAATCACATTTAACCCTCGTTTTCAACTAAAAAGGGGTAGTATTTGGAGAAATCAAGAGGTATGGTTAAATCTAGAAGTTCCGGTTGGAACCAAGTTAATTCTAAAGCAAGACGCTTATCGATACATCAATAATTATTACGCGTGGAGCTGTGATAACCGAGAAAACAACCATGATGATTACAGCACTTGGATTATGACAAACGAAGGATTGAAATGCAAATATGATCTTGACCATCCGGAAGATAATAAAGACAATCAATAAGAATTTTATATCATTTTATCTTGAGCGAATTTATGCAGTCTTTGAAAATTAATGGATGATTTAGAAATCTCTTATCTTTTAATAGAAGTGGGCGCCATTAAACTGCAACAATTCCTTTTATGTGTGGATGTGGATCATAATCTTCCAGTTTGAAATCCTCAAATTTAAAATCGTAAATATTTTTTACCTCTCGATTGATAACGATTTTTGGTAAAGCTTTTGGTGTTCTTCTTAACTGCAAATTTGCTTGTTCTAAATGATTGTTGTATAAATGTGCATCGCCAAGCGTGTGAACAAAATCGCCAACTTCCAAATCGCAAACTTGCGCAATCATCATTGTGAGCAATGCGTAAGAAGCAATGTTAAAAGGAACACCTAAAAAGATATCTGCGCTGCGTTGATAAAGTTGACAACTTAATTTTCCTCTGGTTTCTCCTTTTTCAGCATCGGCAGGAGCCACATAAAATTGAAAAAATGCATGACAGGGCGGCAAAGCCATATGCTTCACTTCGGCTACATTCCATGCAGAAACAATAATCCGTCTTGAATCTGGGTTTCGGTTAAGGGTATCTATAACGTTGCTAATTTGATCAATTGTTTTCCCATCGCCTGCAGGCCAACTCCGCCATTGAGAACCATAAACTGGTCCTAAATTTCCTTCTTCATCTGCCCATTCGTCCCAAATCTTAACTCCATTTTCTTTTAAGTAGGCAATGTTGGTGTCTCCGGTTAAAAACCAAATTAATTCGTGAATGATAGATTTTAAATGAAGCTTTTTAGTGGTAACCAATGGAAAACCTTGCTGCAAATCAAAACGCATTTGATAACCAAAGACACTTAGTGTTCCAGTTCCTGTTCTATCATGTTTTTGTGCGCCATGAGTTAACACATGCTGCATCAAATCTAAATACTGTTTCATATCTCCTCGGTAGAATTATCTTTACAAATATCTAAAATATAAGGCAAGATTTTTGAAATCGTTGATTTAAAGATTTTGTATGTTTGCTGGTAAAGGATAAAAGAGCAAGGAACAAAGATTAATGAGCTAACGCCATCATCAAAACTTTAAAGGCTGTAGACCCTGTCGTTTTCTCTATCTCCGTATCTTATCTTAATGCTAAATACGATAATTAAAAATGCTGTCTTTCCCAAATGCCAAGATAAATTTAGGCTTACACATTACCGAAAAGCGAAGTGACGGTTATCATAACTTACAAACTGTTTTATATCCTATTGGGATAAAAGATGCGGTAGAAATTACCGATGCGATAGAAACTTCTTGTGAGATACATGGCATCCACGTTCCGGGCAATACGGACGACAATTTGTGTTTAAAGGCCTTCCAGTTGTTGTGTGTTGATTTCGACCTCGCACCGCAGAAGATAAATCTTCTAAAAAATATTCCTGTTGGTGCGGGTTTGGGAGGCGGCTCTGCCGATGCAGCTTTTACTTTAAAATTGATAAATGATCGATTTGAGCTAAATTTGAGCGATGAGCAACTGCTTCATTATGCCAGAAAACTAGGCGCAGATTGTGCTTTTTTCATAAAAAATAAGCCTGTGTTTGGCTACAATAGGGGTGACGAATTTGAGGACATTGACATAGATTTGAGTAATTATTTTATGGTGGTTGTGATGCCAAACATTCATATGAGCACGGCTAATGCTTATGCGAGCGTAAGTCCGCGGGTGCCGCTCAAACCCCTCAAAAACATACTTAAGCAGCCAATTGAAACTTGGCAGGAGGAGCTTAAAAACGATTTTGAATTATCGGTATTTAAAAGTTATCCGGCGATAGCCGAAATAAAATCAAAACTTTACAAAGCAGGTGCTATTTTTGCTTTGCTCAGTGGAAGCGGTGCTTCTGTTTTCGCAATTTTCGATAACGAAGTTCAGTTGCCGCAGATCGAGAGAGAGAGTAGGGTTTTTTATAAAATTTGATATAATGTGTCGTGTACTTTAAACATAAACCTGTCGTTTCAAATGATTTTAGAAAATGTCATCCCAATAGTTTTAAATAAATGAATAGAAACAACTCCATATTCGCCGCTAGAGGTCTAGCCGATTAAAATTCGGATTTAACCCAACTATTTATAGTCCTTATTCTATTTTAGTTGGGAAAGGGTCAGTAGATCGCACCAGGCTCTGACTTAAACAATCCTAAAGGATATGGCCACGCGCAGGCGGGCTTATATTTTATAACCATTTGTAGCCAAGGCAGTATATGTTGTTTGGAGAAATTAACGATGGAGAAATGGATTTGAATGAATATGGCGATAATAACACGAAGAGCTTTTCTGTAAGTAAAATAGTATAATTTCAGCGCATAAGAAAATGGAAATAAAGTTAATTAGAAAAAGTGGAAAGTTTAATTTCGAAGCAGAAAATGAAGCTGGCAAAACGGTTGAATTGGATGCCAAACCAGCAATAGGAGGAGAAGGGAAGGGTTTTAGGCCAATGGAAATGTTGCTGGTTGGTTTAGGTGGTTGTAGCGGTATAGACGTTGTAAACGTACTTTCGAAACAAAAAGAGCCTTTAAATGACATTAAAATCAGCATAAACGCAACAAGAAAAGACGAAGAGATGCCACCTATTTTTGACATAATAAATATTCACTTCGAGCTATACGGCGAATTAAATCAACAAAAGGTCGAACGTGCACTAAATATGACCTTCGATAAATATTGCTCTGTGTCTAATATTCTTGGTCGTTCGGCGACTATTAATTTTACCTTCGCAATAATTTAATGGTAAAATTATCACCACAAAAAACCTAAAACTCCAAAATAAGAATGGAATCAGAATATTTTGAAACAATCGCAATTCGCACTCAGGCAGAACGTAGCCAACATAAGGAACACTCTGCACCAATTTATTTAACGTCTAGTTATAAATTTGACGACGCGGAAGAGATGCGCGCATTGTTTGCTAATGAGAAAGAAGGAAATGTGTACAGTCGATATGCCAATCCAAATACGTCAGAACTGATCGAAAAGATGGCCTTGTTAGAAGGTGCAGAGACAGGTTGGGCAACCGCAACCGGTATGGCTGCCATTTTTACCACTTTCGGTACGTTTTTGCAAAATGGAGATCACATACTTTCTAGTCGGTCTGTTTTTGGATCTACGCACCAATTGCTAAACAATGTGTTTAGCAAATGGGGAATTACTTACAGTTACGCCGATTTGGATAAACCAGAAACCTGGGAAGCCATGATTCAGCCAAACACCAAAATGATTTATGTAGAAACGCCATCTAATCCAGGTATTGATGTCATAGACATTGCCTATTTAGCTGAGATTGCAAAAAGACACGGAGTAATGTTTGTTGTAGACAACTGCTTTGCTACACCTTATTTACAGCGCCCGTTAGATTTAGGCGCCGACATCTCTATTCACTCTGCTACAAAATACATAGATGGACAAGGAAGAACGTTGGGCGGATTGATTTTGGGGGCTAGCAAATTAATTAAAGAAATTGAAGGTTTTGCGCGGCATAGTGGTCCGGCGTTGTCTCCATTTAATGCTTGGATATTGAGCAAGAGTTTAGAAACCCTTGCCGTTAGAATGGATAGGCACTGCGAAAATGCGCTTAAAGTGGCCGAGTATTTAGAAAATTGCGCTGAGGTAAAATTGGTTAAGTATCCTTTTCTAAAATCACATCCACAATATGAAATAGCCAAAAGGCAAATGACCCAAGGCGGAGGGATTGTTACCCTAACGCTAAAGGGAGGTTTAGAAGGTGCAAGAAATTTTATGGATGGTTTAAAAATGTTTTCCATATCTGCAAATCTCGCCGATACGCGGTCTATCGCTACGCATCCGGCCACGAGTACACATAGCAAATTAACTGAAGAGCAGCGCAATGAGGTTGGTATAGAGCAAGGATCGGTGCGGTTATCCATCGGCTTAGAACACATTAATGATATTTTGGGAGACATACAAAAAGGCTTACAGAATATGAAAATCGATTAGCCATCATCTGGCAGAGCCGATAAAAAATTTAACTATAAATGGCTACTGAGCACTACAAAAACTTTTCTAAAGAAGCACTTGTAAAACTGTTAGAAAAGTTAGAGCGGAACCAACGCTATGGTTTGGTTTGGGAGGAAGATCGCGAGCCAGAAAAGGTCGTCTTGACCTGCAACGCTCAGCGGCCAATTTTGATTGAGGTAGAAAATAAAGAGATTAACTCAACTCTTAACGGCCCTGCAAACATTCTGATAGAAGGTGATAATTTTCATGCTTTAATGGTTTTAGCAGAAACTCATCAAAACAAAATAGACCTCATCTACATCGATCCGCCTTATAATACTGGTAAAGCGAATGATTTTATGTACAATGATAAATTTGTAGATTCAGATGACGAATATCGACATAGTAAGTGGCTTTCGTTTATGCACAGGCGCCTTGATCTTGCTAAAGGTTTATTATCTGATGACGGTGTCATTTTCATCTCTATCGATGACAATGAGGTTGCCCAACTGAAATTGTTGTGCAATCAGATTTTTGGCGAACAAAATTTCATCGCCCAATTTATTAGAAAAAGTAAAGCCGGATCTGGCCACGATAGCGCACAGATCGCAATAGAGTTTGATTACATGCTTTGTTTTGCGAAAAATAAGGCGGCGGTCAGGTTTAAAAAAGAAATTTTGGATGTAGAAAACGACAAAAAATATCGTTTGGTTGACGAGCACCTCGCCCATCGCGGTAAATATTATCTTAGAGATTTAGATTATAAGGGGAGTTATAGTCCATCTTTAGATTATGAGTTGGAGATGCCTGATGGAATAAAAATTTATCCCGGCGGAAAACTAGGTAAACCAAATACGTGGCGATGGAATATAGAAAAAGTTAAATGGGGAATAGAAAATGATTTTATTGTTTTTAAAAAAGGAAAAACCAACTGGAAAATTTATATTAAGCAATATCAGTTTGTAGATAACAAAAATAATTTACGCGTTAGAAAACTGCCACATCGTGCGCTTATTCAATTTTTAAATGCTGATGGAAGTCAGGAATTGAATAACATTGTAAAGCAAAATGTCTTCAAGTTTCCAAAATCGATTGGTTTAATTTCTTTTTGTTTAGATTTAATCGAATGTAACGACATCACTGTATTGGATTTTTTTGCTGGATCTGGCACAACAGGCCACGCAGTGCTGCATTTAAATAAAATAGATGGTGGAAAGCGAAAATTTATTATCTGTACCAATAACGAGAACCAAATTTGCGACAACGTTACTTATCCGCGTATTTTTAAAGCAATAACTGGTTATACGGATTTAAAAGATAGAGTAATACGAGGCTTAGGTGGAAATTTAAAATACTTTAAAACAGGTTTCGCAGAAAAAACATAAAATTAAGCACAATGGTCCGTTTTTCAGATTCGATATTGATGGAGTTGACGGAGGCTGAAATAAAAAGCGTAATTGCGGTAGTGCTGAGTAAAATCTCGATTTCTAAAACAGATAATTTGCGTTACAGACATCCAAATATTCAATTCGATTGTCTGCTGCGGGGTTACATCGGCGAATATGCAATGACCGAATGGTTTAACAGTTTCGATGTTATTCTTGATAAGACAAATTATTTAGACGATGGTCAGCAAATAGATGTCGATTTTTTATACAGAGGACATAATCTGGAACTTAAAACCTCATTGATTCCTGACGTAGATGAAGATTTACAGCAAGCCATCGAAAAACGAGATATAAAGTTACTTGTTCGTGGAAACACAAAGATTGAGCATTTAATTGGTGATGTGCATTTGCAAATGATGTTCGACCAAAGGCGTAAGGCAAAAGACAACTGGCTTAAAGCGCAACAAATTAATCTCGAAAGTAAAGACATCGATTATCTCTACGCTAAAATTGGCGCTCGAAAATACAAAGACACCATTTACTTTGTAGCTTGGATTGATAAGCAAACTTTAGTAAAGGCTATCCAAGACATGCCCGAAAGTGATAGAATTTGGTCATTCATTCAATCTACTCGTAATTTCTGGAATTGTAAAATTAGCACTGCAAAACCTCCTGCAGAACTTATAAGCTACCTTAAGAATTTACAATCGCCGTATGCCTAACAAAGTTGGCCGAGTGATTCGTAAACCATCTGTTTTTGATCTAGTTGATGTTTATCTAATAATTTCTTAACCTACATCAATAGGCTGAGCGCTGCGAAACGGTAAATTTGTATATCACAAAAAAGGAAATATCATGACACATTCAATTTTGCATAAAGCCGATACGCGCGGCGGCGCCAACCACGGTTGGTTAAAATCTAACTTCACGTTCAGTTTTGCCGAATATTATAATCCCGAAAGAATACATTTTGGCGCTTTAAGGGTGTTGAACGATGACACCATCGCCGAGGGAAAAGGATTTGGAACTCATCCACACGATAACATGGAAATAATTACCATTCCACTAGAAGGCGCTGTAGCGCACAAAGATAGCATGGGAACCGAAGAAATTGTGCACGCCGGGGAAATTCAGGTAATGAGCGCCGGCACAGGCGTCAGTCATAGCGAGTACAATCCGTCGGAGGTAGACCCATTGAAGTTGTTGCAAATCTGGATTTTTCCCAATAAGAAAAACGTAACTCCACGTTATGGGCAAATGCAGCTAGACGAAAAAGCAATGCACAACCAGTTTTCTCAAATTTTATCGCCAAATGCAGATGATGCAGGCGTTTGGGTCAATCAAGACGCTTGGTTTTCTATGGGAAAATTTGATAAAGACGTAATAAAAACTTATGATATTAAGAAAGCCGGGAATGGTGTTTATGCATTTGTAATAGAGGGCAACGTGACAATAAACGGTCAGGAACTTGATACTAGAGATGGTTTGGGGATTTGGGATACGGATCACATCGAATTTAAATCTAATTCTGCAGATGCCAAAGTTTTGTTAATGGATTTGCCGATGTACGTTGGTTGAGAGGTTAAACTATTAAAATTTAGATTAAGCGAAAAGATCGATAACAATGAAAATAAGCATATTGTACGTAGGCAAAGATTTATCAATTACAAAGATTATGATCCGCTTATTAAACGCCAAAGTGAACTGGAAAGGCTTTGGCGTTTGTAACTGTGAGGATGCTTTAGAAGTGTGCAAAGCTGAGCCATTAGATCTGGTTTTGTTGGGAAACGGAATTGAAGAAGAAGAGGAAAAAGATTTAAGAGAAAAACTTCTAATTCTTCAGCCAAGCGTTAAAATCATTCAACACTACGGTGGTGGTAGCGGTTTGCTATATGCAGAAATAACCGGTGCGCTTGCTTGAAATGGCCAGTGACTTAACTGATGTATTCTCGGTCTTCATCGCTAAGCTCACTTTTATTTTCTGTTTGGTCGTCTCCATCAAAATTTCTGTCGTAGCTGGAAACTGTTTTCTTTGGTTTTGCTAAAATGTACCCGATAATCAATCCGAACAAAACACAAATACCAATTACGAGCAGTTTAGACATCTCGAAATCGATCCATAAAAATTTAAAATTCACCGCATCTGTATTTCCCATCAAAAAAATGGTTAATAGCACAGTTAAAATGATTATAAAGATTGTTTTGCCGCTCATGTCTAAAGATTATAATTGAAAGAAAACTCTATTAGGGGTTTTTGATGGTAAATTTGGTTCACAAAAATAAGCCTTGTTCCAAGATTTACAACAGGCAAATAGCGCAAAAGGTTTAAATTAGTATTAAATTCTAATCCAAAGGTTTTCGGCTGCGTAAAGGTATTGGTTTTTTCTATGTTCTCGTAATGGCAAAAGACTCCACCAGTAAAACTTCTTACATAAGCCAACGGGCCGATTTCCCAATCCGGAAAAGCAATTGGAAAACGATAATTTAGCAATAGTGTATTTTTAAGTTTACCCGTTGCTAAAATATTGTTGTAGCCATAAACCGTTGGAATTTCCACCGCAAATCTGTTTGCTCCGTTTGCGTTTTGATAGTTCAAGCTAGCCAAAAACGAATGGTTCTTTCCGAGTCCGGGAAAATAGAAATAACTTTCTAAAGCGAGCAATTCGCCTGTTAAATGTAGATCAAAAGGTTGGTGATTGTAAGTAACACGCAGCACCTGTGCCCATTTCGGTGCAATGTCTCTTGCTGCATTTGCAATACTATGGTTTAAGGAAAACGAATATGAAAGCGGGAATTTTTTCGAATCTACAAAGCCACTTGGCAGGTTTTTTAACTGATATCGTTGTGTGTAGCTGGTAGATATATTTGCAGATGCCGCATAATAATTATTTTTGGAGCTAAAAGAAATTGGCAACGCCACGCTTAGCACGGTATAATTTTCACGCCAATCTCCCTGAAAACTTTGTCCTTTAGATTGGTAGAATGCCCTTTGCGGCCTATTGCTAAAGTTGAGGGCAATAATTGGATAAAGTGCTTTATAACTCAAATCTGCTGTATATTCCATCCTTCTTAAATCACTATGGTATTTGGCGGCAGTATAAAAATCGGACGTATTTAGCAGGTTATTGGATTGAAGCTGTAGCCCATACACATATTCGTTGTCTATTACCGGAATTAAACTGTGAAAATTTAACAAGTTTGCTGCTTGTTTGTAAGGTTTAGAAATAAATGAGCTGTCTGGAATGGCTGCAAAAATATTTGGCGGATTCTCTTGCTTTTCTGCGGCATTAGAGAAATCTACAAAATTGTCTTTCCCAATCTCGGTTTCTTCCCGAACAGTTTCTGCGATTTGATAGCCGTTGATGCCATAGTCATTAAAAATCATTTTACCATTTTCGGTAAAAGTCGGGTTGAAAGCGCCGTATTTTGAGGCGCTCAGAGCCATTATTTTTTTGTCGGCGACGTTCAAGCTGTAAACATTATCGATGCCGTTAAAATGCGCATTAAAGCAAATTTCGGCGCCGTTAAAAACTGGCCTGCTTAATTGTTGTCTACTGTCTTTAATTAATATGGTTTCAAGTCCTCCTTCTCGCACACACAAATTTTTTCCTTTTTCGCTTAAACTGATGTATGTGATGCGATTTCCTATTTGATCAAAAGCGGGTGTCTGTAAAATGTAGTTTTGCGGATTTGGATGAATTTTTAAAATCTTTCCATTTTCAGCGTTTAATTCTGCCAAATTAAATTTGTTGTCTAACGTTACTTTTACTGCAACAATTTTCTTTCCATCAGGCGATAGGCTGGGAGAGAACAACCGACTTTTCCTACTCAGTTGGGTTGTGGTTTTGGTGCTAAAATCGTAGGCATAAATTACACTATAGCTACGCTGTCTGTATCGAGGATCATAGTGCGTTTCATCCCATACCAACACTCCATTTGAGTAGCTAAACCAAGGCTGTTCTTGTTGTCCGATTGCGAAAAGTTTTTGCTCTGTTTTATCTTCGTTAACGAGAACAAAATAGCTGGTTTTTGAGGCACTGTTTTTAAGTGTTAAAATTTGTTTTTCGTTTATCCTTACCGGAAGAAAATAGTTGGTTTCAAAACTGGCCCGGCGAGTTAAAATCTGGTAGTCTCTGGTTGGAGTTTTTTGTTCTTGCTCTTTCCATTTTTGAGTGATAAAGTTTTGGGTCGTTAAAAAAAAATGATTCGTGTTTAAGCCGCTAAAATATTTTAAGCTTTTTGAAAAAGGATAAGTTGTAAACGTATTTTTTTTGATTCGGGTAAACAAGCTATCGATGACGAATTCTCCATATTCGGCCCGGAGGTTAGAGACCATTACAAAACCAGTTTGGTAATAGCCCGGAGTTGCCTTTTTTTCAGATCCGAAATAAGCTTCGCTATAGCTAAATTTTCTTCCCTCCAAAACCGAAGTTCTAAATGGCATAATCCAATTTGGTTGCCTGCCTCTTCCGCTAAAGGTAAGTGCAGTTTCGTTCACTACTGCATCGCCCTCAAAAAACCATAAAGGTATGGTTGCACCAAAATAGGCAAAGTAGATTAGTTCTGGAAAAGGGTGTTTTTTTAATCCTGTCAATTTGTCAAACTGAGCGACGTGTCGAAGTTCGTGAACAGCTAAGTTGTTTAGCCAGTCTTGATTATCGAAGAACTGCGGAGGCGTTGTATAGAACTCGGATTTTTTTGGCCCAAGCTGAACAAATCCATTTGCCGTTACACCTTGGTTTTGGAGAAGGATAGGTATTTCTGTGTGATTTAAATTTAAGCCATTTCCCACAAATTTGTACAAGTAGGGTAGGGTATTCGCCATTCTTTGAGCTTCTTTTTCCAAGCTATCCGGATAGATGACTTGAAACCCTGAAGAAGAAATGGTGCGCCATTTTACACTAAGTGGGTTCTGCACACTGCTAAATATTTGACTAAAAACATCATGTGCACTTAAGATTAATGTAAATCCTACAAGAGTACTGATAAATAGTTTTTTAAGTCGATTTAAATTGGTCATTGTTAATTTTTGCTAATTATATTAGTAATACGCTGCATTTGAATTTAAATTTAATTTAAGGTATATTTTATTTAAAAGTATTTAGAAGCTGAATTTCAGTAAGTTATATTTTTTTTATAAAGTTGTAAGTTAAGTATGTAGAACATTTTTTATCGTCTTAATTCTACTTAATTTACGCATATTGTCATTTTAAATATAGCGTTTTTTATCGCGATATTAAATAACACTAAGTTTAAAATTTTTTTTCCCGGTGTGTGCCAAATATTGATTTTATAAGTGTAAACGATCTCTCTATTGTACTCCATTTTCGGTTATTTAATAAATCTAAAATCGACCACAATTTTTTCTTAATTGGCTAAATATTATACAACCTGGTAAGAAATCACTCTTATAATTAGTAGGGAAAAAGCATTAGCTTTTATACGATTTTCGGATGATAGCATTTTAGTTTTTATGAAAAACTGTATTTTAAACCTAAAATATCGATTTTAAGTAGCTTTTAAACTATGCCATAAGGGCAGTTAACTTAGAATTTCTGTAAATTTTCTGTTCTTTATTTTGCTGTAAAAATTTGTAATTAGTCGAATTTTATAATTGTTTTTTGCAAGTGCTAACTAACAAATTTTAGGATTTCCCTATAGATGTGGAAGAAAACTTTATGGTTTTTGTGGGTTGCCGTGATCCAATTATATTGAATCAAAACCATAGAAAAGGAGTTGTATAGTCGACGAATTTCACCTAATAATTAGTAGAACTTTTCCGAAACCTATGGGTGTTTCACAAAATTGGGGGAAATTAGATTGCCCATTTCTCTTAACGCATTCGATAGAAGCAGGTGATTTGAAACTGTCTTTTTGCAAAGTAGCAGTTATTTAAGCTGAAAATTAAGGATAACTTTCTGCTTTTTGTATGGTTTTTAGGTGATTTAAAAGAGCATTAAATCCTAGATAGGATTTAATCTAACGCTTATTCTAGATCGATTTTTGAAGATTTCTAAAGAGGTCCTTTACTCGACTTCCACGGATTATATTAATTTCGCTTTAAAATAATTGGACTAAAAAGTAAATGGGACAGCACTTTTTCTGAAGATATTTTTCTAAATTCAGTAGTTATTCAACGTTATTATTGCGGTAAATTAGAGCTGATTTTTCTTATTTTTATAAAGAGGATAGAGGAACACGGTGGCCAAAATAACCACAGATCCGAGGTAAAAACCATACGTCATTCTTTCCTGTTGGCCGTAAAAAATGAAGGCTAGAATCACCCCATAAACGGGTTCAAGATTTGTGATTAATGCAGTTCTAAATGCGGACATTGTACGCATCACAGCAACCCCTGCGACATAGGCTACAGAGGTGCAGATGGTGCCTAGAATAATTAAAAAGAACCAATCGGATTTGCTCAAATCAAAATGCACCGTAGCGAACGATCCATCAAAAATTCGATAAATTGTTACCCAAAATAACGCACCTACAAGCTCATAAAACCCTATAATAGATGGCTCGCTTTTCTGGACCAAAACAGAATTTATCGTTGCAAATAAACTAGAGGCAACGGCGGCAGTTAGGCCAAAAGCGATGCCCACGGCATACTGTGTCTCAAACTTAAAGATCAGTAAAATGCCCGTAATGATTAGTATTCCTACAAGTATATCCGTTCTGAAAATTGGTTGTTTTTTTATCAGGGGCTCTAGGATGGCTGTAAATAAGGTGAACGCAGATAGACACACCACCGCAACCGAAACGGTAGAAACCTTGATGGCATGGAAGAATAGAATCCAATGAATGGCAACTATTCCGCCGACCGACATAAAATAAAAAAATTGTTTCCTAGTAATTTTGAGGTTTTTTTTGGTAATTAAAAACCAAATATAAAGTGTAACTGAGGCAATTAAAACCCGGTACCAAACCATTGGTACAGCGGCTATGCTTATTTCTTTACCCAATATGCCAGTAAATCCCCAAACGAACACTGTTAAATGGAGGATGATTAGATTCTTCTTTTTTTCCATTATTTAGGAGCGCGTTTGAGCAGGTAGAGACCTAATATTCCAAATGAAATAGTAGGCAATAACACTGCGATAAACGGCGGAAGCCCACCTTTTGTGGAAAACATCTGGGTAAATTGATTAAAAACAATGTAGGTAAAGCTTAAAAATATACCTATTCCCAAAGAAACACCTACGCCACCGCGAACTTTTCTTGATGATAAGGCAACACCAATTAATGTAAGAACAAAAGCCGATAGGGGGGTTAAATAGCGTTTATATTGTTCGAAAAGGAGATCGTTCATAATCCCTGTTCCTCTAATTTTTTCTTTTTTGATTTTTTCGGCCAATTCGTGGGTGGTAAGATTTTGAACCACATTATCATACGCAGAAAAATCGTTTGGCCGCATATCTAAAATTGTATCTTTTGTTTTTCCCGCGCCATAAATCATCGATTCTTTTAGTCCATTGATATTTCTAATGGAATAATTAGTGAGCGTCCATTTTCTCTTCAAAGAATCCCACTTAATGCTTTCTGCCACTATTTTTTTCGTAAGCACGTCGCCATCAATATTATCTAAATTGAAACGTGAACCAGAATTAGTTCGGTTGTCAAAGCTCTCTATATAGATGTAAGTTTGTTTATCCAACTTCATATGAATATTGCTCTTGGCAGTTGGATCGTTGCGTTTTACATACCTGTTTTCGAAGTTGTTTTTTAATGTATTTGTGTATGGTAAGATGTATAAGTTTGAAGCGAGATTAACAGAAAATATAATAAAAGCGGAAATGAAATATGGCCTCAAAAACCTATTGAAACTAACACCGCCACTCAAAATGGGTACAATCTCGGTTTGATCCGCCATTTTTGCGGTAAAAAAAATAACTGCAATAAAGTTTATGAGCGGAGAGAGCATATTCACATAGAAAGGAACAGAACCTGCGTAATACTTTGTCAGTATGCCCCAAAATCCCAATCCGCTCCTCAGAAAATCGTCTAATTTCTCAGAGATATCAAAGACCACAATAATTACTACAAAAATAATTAGCGTATAAACAAAAGTACCTAAGTATTTTCCTATTATGAACCGGTCTAATATTTTTATATTTTGTCTAAACATTTATTTTAAAGCTTATTGCCTAATATCTTACACATCTTATTTTTCCAGTTATAAAATTCGCCACCGATGATTTTTTTTCTTGCTTCTTTAACAAGCCAGATGTAGAAATGAAGATTATGTAAGCTAGCTATTTGTGCACCGAGCATCTCTTTACTGTGTATCAAATGCCTTAGGTAAGCTTTACTTGTTACCAAATCTACGTGTAAATCGCTCTCATTATCTAAAGGAGAAAAATCATCTTCCCATTTTTTATTTCGGATATTTATAATACCATTTCTAGTAAAAAGCATGCCGTTTCTTGCGTTTCTGGTTGGCATAACACAATCAAACATATCTATGCCAAGCGCAATATTTTCCAACAGATTAATTGGCGTTCCAACACCCATTAGGTATCTAGGTTTATCTTTTGGCAATATATCGCAGACCACCTCGGTCATGGCATACATTTCTTCTGCGGGTTCTCCAACAGAAAGGCCGCCTATGGCGTTACCCTCCCGCCCCATCGTTGCAATAAATTCTGCAGATTTGACTCTTAAATCCTTGAAAACAGAACCTTGAACAATTGGAAACAGTGTCTGCTCGAAGCCATATCTTCCCTCAGTCTCATCTACGCGCGCACAACACCGTTTTAACCAGCGGTGCGTCATGTTTACCGATTCTGCTGCGTATGCATAATCGCAAGGATAAGGTGTACATTCATCGAACGCCATTATAATGTCTGCGCCAATGCTTCGTTGAATGTCCATGGCATATTCTGGTGTAAACAAATGTTTAGAACCATCTATGTGTGAATGAAATGTAACGCCTTCTTCTTTAATTTTTCTCACTTTACTTAACGAATAAACTTGATATCCGCCGCTATCGGTAAGAATAGGGCCATCCCACCCCATAAATTTGTGCAGTCCCCCCGCAGTTTCTAGAATTTTTATCCCCGGTCGCAAAAATAAATGATAGGTATTGCCTAAAATAATTTGTGCTTTTACATCAGACTTTAATTCTCGCTGATGAACGGCTTTAACCGTTCCGGCAGTACCGACAGGCATAAAAATGGGCGTTTCTATAATGCCGTGGGCGGTATTGATGCTACCGGCTCGGGCTTTTGAAAGCGGATCTTGGGCCTGTAAATTAAAATCCATAAGATATTTTATTCTACTAAAAATTTGTGCAAAAATAGCAAAAATAGAGGTCATTTTGATGTTTAATTTTTTATCCACACAGCAGCTTTTGTTAATTTAAAATGAGAAATTTGCGGAAATTTAATTTAACGTAGTGGTTTTTAGTCCAACTGAAATTTTTTTGTTTTTAATTGTTTCGCTGTGCGCAGTTGTACAGCTCTATTTTTTACTCTTTATTCATCTAAAGTTATTGAAATATAAGGTGGAGGAGATACCCGATACTGCAATAGATCCTTTGAGTGTGGTGATTTGCGCGCGAAATGAGGCCGAAAACCTAAAAGCTTTTTTGCCTGGCATTTTAAAACAGAATCATCCAAATTTCGAAGTCGTAGTGGTAAACGATCGCTCTTGGGATAAGACAGAGCAGATATTAGAAGAACTGCAGCTAACCTATAAACATTTGAAATTGGTTAAGGTGCTTGAAAGCAGCAAGTTTGTTGCTAGCAAAAAATTTGCGCTGACCATGGGCATAAAAGCTGCAAAATACGACTGGTTGGTGTTTACAGATGCAGATTGCGAACCAGCATCAGAAAATTGGTTGATGGACATGCAGCTACCAGCAGCCATTCAAACAGAGATTCTATTGGGGTACTCTCCATATCAGCGCAAAAAGGGGCTGCTAAATGCACTTATACGTTTCGAAGCGTTTTTTACTGCGCTCAATTACCTTTCTTTTAGCTTAAAAAAAATGCCATACATGGGCGTTGGAAGAAACTTAGCATATCGGAAGTCTCTTTTTTTTGACAATAAGGGCTTCGCCGCACACATGCATATTCCCAGCGGGGACGATGATCTTTTTGTTAATGCCCATGCTACCAAAATTAATACAGAAATAAGAATAAATAAACAAGCACACGTTTGGAGTGTCCCAAATACAACTTGGCGTGGATACCTTCGACAGAAACAAAGACATTTTGGTGCGGGCAAAATGTATAAGTCGAGCCATAAATTTTTATTGAGTTTGCAAATTATTACACAATTTTTACTCTACACATCTATTATCGCTTGTCTGTTTTTAAATATGGAAACCCTGCTTTTCGCCTCCGCAGTTTTCGTTTTTTTTATATTGATAAAAGCGTTCATTTACCCAAAATTGCTCAATAAATTGAGCAGCGAAAGTATGAGTTGGTGGTTTCCTGTATTAGAAATATTGCTGTACTTATTTCTAACCATTAATGGGTTTTTAGGGCTATTTGGTAATAAAAAGGTACATTGGAAATGAAAGAATTTAGTAAAAATATGCAGACGGGAAACATGCAAATTATCCTTAAGTATTTTAACGATATATCTGCTAAACAAATTGAACAGTTTGCAGCGCTATATGATTTATATGTAGACTGGAATGCGCAGATAAATGTGATTTCGAGGAAAGACATTGACGAGTTATACGAACGGCATATTTTGCATTCTTTAGGTATAGCAAAGATTTGCCAATTCAAGCCTGGAGAAAATGTACTAGATGTAGGCACAGGTGGTGGATTTCCCGGCATTCCTTTGGCAATTCTTTTTCCAGAAACCGGATTTCATTTGGTCGATTCTATAGGGAAAAAAATAAAAGTTGTAAAGGAAATTGCTTCAGCATTGAATCTTGTAAATGTAAAAGCCGAGCACATTAGGGCTGAGCAAATTAAAAATAAATATAATTTTGTAGTAAGTAGGGCAGTTACGCGATTGGCTGATTTTTACCCTTGGGTGCAAGGAAAGTTCAAGAAAGATTCTATCAACGCCATTCCAAATGGGATTTTATATTTAAAAGGGGGTGATCTGACTGAAGAAATCAAAGAGTCAAAATTGACGGTGGAGCTGTTCGCACTGGCGGATTATTTTAAAGAGGAATTTTTTGAGACAAAATTTGTGGTTTTTGTTCCACAATAGATTTTATGGAATGCGTTAGATCATAATCATATAATGGACATTGTGAATTCGTCGGTTGGGCAAGCTGCCATAATATAGAGTACCTATCGATCAGTAACCAATCAACCATAAAATAGTGAGCGATAGTTGAATGTTGTTTCATATCTGAAGAAAAATAAAAAAATAAAAATTTATCCTCAAATTCCGTACCTTTGCACTTCTAAAAAATTGAGCGTTAGGATGCTCGCTCATTTGTAAACTATTGGCAAGTATTGTATGAAAAGAATTATTGAATATCGGAAATTTTTAGGAGTTGATAAAGCTGTTACTTTAAAAGAACTTAAATCAGAGTATCGCAACTTAATGAAAGAATGGCATCCCGATAAATTTGCGGACAATGAGGAAGAAAGAATTGGTGCAGAAACACACAGTAAAAAAATAATCGAAGCTTATCATTTTTTAGTTAGCGTAGCGCCCGAGACTATTGAGCAAAATTTAGAACAATACACGGAAACGGTCGGAACCTCTCAGATTTTAAATTACTCTTACGAGAAAAGCTTATTACAGCTAAATTTTGTAGACGGTAGTAGTTATGAATATTTCGGTGTTCCTAGGACCATGTATAATAAATTTTGTAATGCGGATGCTCCTGCAAGGTTTTGCCGTAGAAATATCTACAACGAATTTGTTTACAGAAAAGTAAGTAAGGCTGTAGAAGTTTAAGAGGGAATCGTTAGAAAAAGGTATTTTATGCGTAGTGGTCTGCCTGTTAGTTTGGCCTTGCGCAAGTCGCTCAGTTTTTGTTAAAATCCATATACCCTAACTATTGGTGTCTCGTTAACTCCCCAAACATAGTTCGTCTTCTGGTTATAATGCTGGCTCAGTAGCCTTTAAATCTTCTCCGATTGTGAGATTATCTTTCTACTGAAATAAACATTTTTTCTATTTATGTTTAAACCAGCACGTGGTATCGGCTGTGTAACTTTTAAATTCGGTATTTACAGGCCTGCCGTGAATTAATCTAGTTTGGTATCGGGTTCTCGCTAAAAAGTTAAAAGCGCCCATATCTCCCGTAAAAAGCGATTTATTATTAATATTATAGCGTTGGTGAATGTTCCACAACTCGTCGATGAATGGGTGAACGACAGAAAAATTCCCGCCGATTATTCCGCAATTTAGTAGGGTAGCATTTTTAAAGTCATCCTCATAGTATTGATAATCAGGAATTTTACTGCGTAAATGGTCCGAATGTCTTTGCATCCAGTCATTTTCTAAAATTTCGGGTTCATCGCCACAAAAAATAGTGCCCGGACAAGCGATATACAAGGGGTCTATAAACGGGTCTTTTAAAACTTTTACATCAGAAATATCTGTAAAAAAAATATTTTCAATCTGCTCAGCGTATTGTTTTAAGAATTCGTCATAAACTGCATATCTAAACACATTAGGGCTATATTGCGGATTATATTCGATGTTTATGAAATGGATGTGATTAGACTGGTGGAGTCTGCAAGTTAATTCTGAGAAGTTATTGTGAAAAATAATACCTTGTAAACCTAATTTAGTAATAGAATTTGCCCACTCGGATACCAACGAAAAATCATCATCCGCTAAAGTGGTACTTCTATTGACATCGTAAACGCCGGTAATATGAGATGCAACAATAAAATTGCCCCTTATTTTAAAATCAATTTTCAAGCTGAGCGTTCATTTTAATTTTTGCAGTCAAGCTTTCCAGATTGTCTCTATAATAAACATAGGTTCTTAAATCTAATTTCTTAACTGCAAATTTCTGTTCTGCTCGTTCATAAAAATTTGCATCTGCAGCATACATATTCTGGAAATTAAGCATTGTGAATACCTCTTTTTTTCCAAATAACGTGGCAAATAATATACACTTATCTACATGTATCACCTGATTAAGGTTGAAGCGATCAGGAACATAATAATCTGATTCTTGACTCACAATCGTTTCTGTTGTCGAAGCGATCAAATCAAGTAATTTAATTTCAGATAAACAGGTGCTCAAATGATTGGGTTTGTATTCGTCATCTGCATCAATTACAGTGATAAATTCGCTATTGCTGATGAGCATTGCCCGGTTTATAGAATCCGATTGGCTTCGGTTTTTATGGCGTAAATAAGTAATTTTATCTTCATGCTCGATGGCATAATTTAAAATTTGATTATGGGAATCATTAGCGCTTCCATCGTCGACTATGATCAACTCAAAGTCTTGAA
Organism: Pedobacter sp. UYEF25; assembly: GCF_054061655.1. NCBI lineage: Bacteria > Pseudomonadati > Bacteroidota > Sphingobacteriia > Sphingobacteriales > Sphingobacteriaceae > Pedobacter > Pedobacter sp. UYEF25. The sequence goes on from NZ_JBSSEL010000021.1 coordinate 40,795, forward strand.
AATCTTGATTTAGCACCGAATCTATCGCTCTTTTTACCAGCTTAAACGGCGTATTATACACAGACATGATAACCGAGATTCGTTTTTTAAAATGCATTGTGGAGGGCCATTAAAAAAAAATTTCTCAAACTTACCATCTTCTGTCGAAGTTTTGTTAGGATTTTTGTAAAAATTCATGTAAACAACTATAATTTTTTTAGCTTTTGCCATTCGATTCGTCCGGCGTCCAAACGAAATGCAATGCGTAAACTTGCTGGTTAATGTTCGGTAAAGGAATTGCTTTTATAAGAGTTATGAATCAATAAGATCAAAAAACCGAAGATCACAGCGCCCAAAATCAGTGCATTATTGATAATACCTTCCATAGAAAAGGATAACTTTATTAAAATTGTCGAAATGATAAAACCTGAATTTCGTATGATTTTATGGAAACTGTCGGAATAGAAAAATGAAAATAAAAGTAATATCACATCGATTATGATCAGCAGAATGAAGAAATCTTCAAAAAATATATTGTTTATATTTTTGAAAGTAGCGATATCATTCCAGTGATTTTGTTCTGAGACGACGATCCAGTTGATAAAAGAGTACAGTGCAAGCATGATGACCGTAGGAATCAGTACGATGGCAATTGTTTTTTTAAATTTTATAAATTGATTTATTCGTGCTTGATCTTCAAAGGATTTTGGCTTGTAATTTAAAGCATGTTCTGCTAACCGTTGATAGAATTGCTGGATTAAAAAAAATAGAATCAGCGCTGTTGCTAAGTCGTAAGTAAACTGCAGGTCGTGCTGCAACTTAAACCAATTAGGTGATAGCTCCATATAGCCAATGTCTTTAAAAATTCTCCTAATGACAATTAGCGTAATAATTTCATATTGCTTACCAATGTAACTTGAGATTGATTTCGGGAGGTAGAATACCAATAAAAAAACCTCATAAACTAAAATAAAGGAAAAGGGCGTGTATATGGCAGCAATAGGGCTTTTTGTAAGTTTGGAAGATAGATGAATGACGTCCTCTTTCACTAAAAAAATAATAAATAAATGAAGTACGAAACTAATTATTGCAATCCATATAAAGATACGCTCCACTCGTTTTCTGAATTCTTCAGACAACATATTTTCAAATATCGTTTTCAAGTGAATTAGTTTAAGATTCTAATTTTCAGTAAATTAGACATGAACTATAAACCTCTTGCCACCTCTATTGTTTCGTTTTTTGGGCGATTAAAAAAATTATTATTTAACTTTTTTTCGGAGGTGCTTAATTAAGCTAATTTGTTCGCTTAGATTAGAGTATGTTTGTTTTTTCTGTCGTTCGTTTACTTATATCCTACCAAAAAATTACCGCAAGTTGCTTGGAAAGTCAGCACAAATACAGCCTGAGCATTTGATCGTCACTTGGTATAATTTTTGAAATGTCTTTGCTGCTAAATTTCACTGCGTTATTAGCTCTAAAACATATTGAAACAATGATTGTTACCTCACATCAAAAAGGTTGGAAAATTATTAACCAACGTTCCCACGGATTGCTGGCTGTTATGTTGGCTTACCAATACGACATTGATTTGCCAAATGAAGTGATGGTTCCTACCCTCATCGCCATTGCCGAACATGATGACGGTGTGGAAGAAACTGCGCAGAGCCAAAACCTAACCGAGGCTGGAGCGCCAAGACATTTCTTGGTAAAAGACGATTCAAAAAAATCTAATTTCGCACAATGGGTAAATGTAATGGAGATAGCGAGCTCGAAAAGCCAGTTAAATGCGCTGCTTACGTCACTGCACATAGACTTTATTTCTGGGGGAAGCAGCCATGGCAACGACAAAAATTTAGATGCTTTTTTAAAGGAACAGGATAAAAATCGAAAGGGAGTTCTCAAACACTTAAATATTGATAAAAAATACGCCGACCGGCTGTATCGTTTCGTAGAATGGTGTGACGCATTTTCGTTGCTGATTTGCATGGATAAAATTCAGCCAGAGGGAAGAAAGATGGAAGTATCTCTGAGTCCGGATGGGGATATGAGTCAAACCTTTTACAAAGCTAAAAATGAAATCTCGGTAGAACCCTGGGCTTTTAAACAGGATAGTTTCACGGTTTTTTATGAATACAGAATTTTGGAGCAACTTAAATTTAAATCGGTTGAAGAGTTTAACGAAGTGTGTAAGGCCACTCAAGTTCAAAGAGAGGAATTTACTTTTTCCAGGTAAAGCTGGATTTCTGTTTTGGGATATTCAAAATTGTTTGTTTGTTAAATTTCATCTTACCTGAGAACGGCTTGAAAGATATTTTTGTAATTTTTTATTTCAAACTCGTTGGGATGTTAAGAATCTAAATAAACAATAAGCTACTTGGACGGTTATACTTTTAAACATAGAAAAATGGAAAAATTAGCATTATTAGCGAGATTAGAGGCGAAATCGGGGAAAGAAGCAGAAGTGGCGGCTTTTTTAAAAAGCGCATTAACCACAGTTAATGAAGAACAAGGAACTGTAAGATGGTACGCGTTAAAATTTGGACCAGCGAGCTTTGGTATTTTTGACACCTTCGAAGCAGAAGATGGTAGAGATGCGCATTTGAATGGGAAAGTTGCAGCGGCTTTGATGGCTGGTGCGGAGGAATTATTGTCTACTGCACCAACTATAGAAAAAGTGGAGCTTTTAGCAGTAAAATAATTGAAAAATCGCTGCGGGTGTGGACTTTCAGCGATTTTTTATGTTAAGTGGATAATACTTTGAATTCAAAAGTAAATTGATACACTTTCAGTATGGAGTGTTCGACAGGTTAAGGTTGATTAATTTTCCCAATTTACACTTACAATGATCTCGTTTTTTCTGTTTATTAACTCATAGGGCGCATTATAGCCTAGAAAACGGAAATTTCCGTAATATTGGATCCCATCTTCTTCCAAAGCGCTTTTCAGTTCAGCAGTGTATTTTTTAATCACTTTGTCATTTGCGAAGCCACCAAATTTTATTGCAGCTACGTATTCTTTGGCAGCCGTTTCGATGATAATTGAAGAGTCATTTGGTTTTGGTAAATTGTCTTTTGTATAGTTAGATGGCATTACAAAGCTCATGGATGATTCCGAATTGTTAATGTCCATGTGGACAGGAGAAGTCATCGCAATGCTCTTATTAGATTGATTTCCTCCAAAAATAAACGATGCCAGTTTTCTAAATCCCGCTGAAGACAACTCTTTGTATGAATTTGCATGCATGGAAACTCTTGCCATAGTTGTCGCAGGATAAAGACGTATCTCAAAACCCTTTTCGGTTTTTATCACTTTGTAAGGCTGAGTCTCTGTTTTGCTGTTAGCCATTGCGAAATAAACTTGAGAAATAATCAATACTACAACTAACGAAGCGAATACTATAAGAACGATTTTCATGATTTGGACGATTTAAACTCTCCCTCTAAAACCGATTTTTACATAGAAATGTTCGTAAATTCAAGTTGTAGAAATGTAAAATAAAAACTGCCCACCGCATGCAAACGATGATTTGTTATTTATCGCAATCCACCTTTGCTAACGGCATTGTGGACGTGTAATTAATGGAACTCACATCTTTGAACTTAGTACCGCTCTCATCCATTTCTCCAAAACCTTCAATAAGTTGATTGTCTTTCACCAAAAACGCTATTTCCCTATCACTTTTTATGCCTTCTGAATTAAAAGTATAAGTGCCAATCAGCTTATCGCCGTTTAAAGTGCCAACAAAATTACCACGGTTGGCGTCTTTTTCCGCGTAAGAGATACTTAGATCTGCGGCTACTTTTTCGCTAACCTCGGTAATTTGCATTTTAATCTGGTCGCCATTTTTGTTGTATGCGTAACAACCAGTTTCTAGCGCTGGTTGTTTGGCAATTTGAGTTACCGAAAGGTCTTCTTTTGTTACCGAGTTGCGGTCTGTTTTAGTACTGTTGTTACACGCAACTAAACTAAAGAGTGTAAGTGTCAATAAAGCTAATTTTTTCATTAGAGCTGATTTTATTAAAGAATATTTTGCTGTCGAACGGATGAATATTAGGTCAGCTCATTAATCTTTTTGGCTAGTTCTCTATCTTTATCAGTAATGGTATTTCCTTTATCGTGAGTGGTTAACGTAATATTTACTTTGTTATAAACATTGCTCCATTCTGGATGATGGTCCATTTTCTCCGCCACCATCGCCACCTTTGTCATAAATGACCAAGCCTCTATAAAATTCTTAAACTTAAAACTTCTTTTTAAGCTGTTGTCTTCTTCTATCCAGTCCATAATTTTTAATTAAATCAAGTGTTAAGCGTATGTTTTTATTCGTTAATTTTCGGATTTTCTAAATCGCATCATGGGCACATGATCGATCATCAAATTTAATTTTCCCCCTTGGTCAAAGTCAAATTTGTTTATTTTTCTCATCATATTCAAAAATACTTTTTCTCCTTCCCCGCAAAACATCATTGTTGTCGGACCAGGTTCACCAAAAGAAATGGAATTACCAGTTAAGGTATAATCTGCGGTGTAGGCATTGCAACTATTATTTCCGTTGACTTTGTTGGTCTCTTTATCAAAATAAATTTTAGGTTTCTTATCTGGGTATAATCCGTTAAAAGCAATACGTGGGCCAGAAATGTATTCCAGCTCCCAATTTGTGTTAAAAAGTTCGTCTTTAGTAGCATGTTTTCTGGTTGCGCAAGAGACAGTAACCAAGGCGAAAATAGTTAAAAGTAAGTTGGTTTTGATTTTCATTGAAATAGGTTTTTTGGTTGTTTTACGCTTATTTTTTCGCCTATAATTAATAAGATTGTCAGCATTACCAAAGTTGTTCCAAGAACAATACCAATATTTACCAGTGTTCTTTCATAACCGATTTGAGCCACATTTAAAAATGGGTATGGATAATATCCAGAGAAACGACCTCTTAAGAGTATAAATATTAGATATATTAATGGATATAACAACCAGCGCCAAATTGGCTTTAATTGTAAATCGTTTTTATCTACATTAAAAAACCAATATATAAGTACATAAGAAGGTATAATGGTATGAAGTAATTCGTCAATGACGCGTTGCAATCCGGTAGGGTGCCAAACGTTTCTTAGTGCTACTTGATAAACTATTCCTACGATAAGTATAAATGCTGTAATGGCGGTTAATGCTCCCTTGGATAAGAGCCATTTAAACATATTTTTTTTCAATTTAAATGCAGATGTAGTAAAATAGAGCGCAACCGAAATATTAGTCAAAATGGTAAAAAAACTAAAGAAACGAATTACCATTTCAGCGATATCCGTTTGCCTGTGTTGAAACATCAACACAAATTGCGTTATAATTGCAAACCATCCAAGGCAAAGTCCGATTACGTCAAATTTTACTTTCATTTTTTTGATGTTTGCCAACAGCAGTTCGTCTAAAGGTATTTTATTCTTACACGAACTTTTATTAGATAAATATAAGCTAATTTAAGATTATAAAAAGTAGGGTTTTCTGTGCGTTTCAATTTTTGGGGAGCGAAAAGATCAGCCTTAAATATTTAAAACACGTGATGATATTTAAGAAAAAACTCTAAAGTATTGTAAGAGATTTTACCAATAAAAGCGTCATCAACATAATTAAATTCAATAATAAATGGAAATGACCTTATTTAAAAAGGCTATCGGAAGGATAAATAAAGAAATGACATAAATGATGGTGGCTGCTTTCTATGTTTATCAAGGGTAGGTTGTCTATGATGCGTCGATGATTTTTTTAACAACTTTATCTGCAGCATGTACCGCGCCATCCATATATCCGGGCGATTGTGGAGATGATTCTGCACTAGAAATCAGTAATTTACCATCAAAGTAAGATTCGCTGAAAATTGGATTTCCATTATTTTGATGCGGATACAGCGCATGGTCGGATGCTAAAAAGGTATTTTCTTCGTTGCTCCAGATGCATTCCTCATAACCGACAAATGCTTCGGCTTTTTGACCGAACACATTTTTTAATTGATTAACTACCTGATTGCGCCTTTCATCATAAGAAAGACTTTTGAAGGATGAATTTATAAATCCACAAAGGGCATATTTTGTTCGCTCATCATTACAATGATCGTAAAACTCGGTGATAGGTCCTGTATTGCTAAATAAAGTGCCAGATAGATTTTCTTGTTCCCAAAACGGTTGATTATAAATTAGAGCAACCTTAATAGAGTCCTCCATCCACGTATGTGTTTGGCCAGCGATAGTCAGCAAGTGATCTGGTAAGGGAGGCCGAAAGGTTATATTCTCAGCCCACAATTTTGGAGGGATGGCTAAAATAACTTTGCTTCCTTCAAAAACTTTATTTGTTGTAACCTGAACTCCACCTTCGATAAAATTTATTTTCTTGACAGACTGATTTAGCAAAACATCGTTTTTATCCAACTTTTGGTATAAGGCGTTTATTAGATTTGCCGTACCACCAGAAATTCGATAACTAGGTGCTTGATCAGGGATTTGAATAGATTGTGCAGGTGAAGTAGAGAACGGCTGAAAGAATGCAGTACCTTTCATATATTGTTCGAAGACTTCTATTTCTAATTCGTCTAGTAATGCAATCAAATTTTTATGCTGATTGCCAAACCAAGTAGCGCCCATTTCAACCGGCGTATTATCGGTTCCATAAATGGTATTTATTCTTCCTCCAACTCTATTTCTAGATTCTAGGATTTTAAACGGAATGCCTTGTTGTTTTAAACGGTAAGCGGTTAAAAGTCCAGACAATCCTGCACCCACTATTAATATCATGTTGCAAAAGTACTGAAGTAGAAATCAACTTAGCTCCGGTTGCGACATTTCCGGTTATTTTGACAAAAAGCTTATTTACAAGTGCCTTTAATTTAGCTTGAGTTCTGTTGTCGCTTTTGCAAATCAATTTTTATTTCAGGCAATCTACTTTTTTTAGCGGCATGTTAGTAGGATACTTGATCGTCCTTATATCTTTAAACTTTGTGCCATCGGCACCCATTTCACCATAGCCCTCAAAAAGTTGATTGTTGTTCACCAGAAATGCAACCTGCCGTACGCTTTCTACTCCTTCTGAATTGAAAGTATAGTTACCAATGAGCTTGTCTCCTGTTAACCTACCTACAAACTTGCCCTTGTTGGCATCTTTTTCTGCGTAAGCAATATTTAAATTAGCAGTTACTTTTTCACCAAGTTCCGTAATTTCCATGTTAATTAGATCACCTTTTTCAGCATATTGGTAACAGCCTAATTGCAAATTTGCTTGATCGCTATTTTTGCTTGTAACTACTTCTTGGTTCGTAGAAGATTCTTGTTCCGATTTCGGATTATTGGTACAAGAAACAATACTAAAAAGGATGACTGATAACCACGATAATTTTTTCATAAAATTGCTTTTTTGTTTGAATAAGATTTTGAATAGCATTGACAGGGCTTAACAATTTTTTTCATCCAGATTGCTATCGTTCACTATGGTTTTATTAGTTCGACAAATTCAGAACAACACTATCCCTCACCACAATTCCACTCATATTTTCGCTATTGTATTTAATTATATATTTGCCAGCCTGCGGAATAACATAAGATTTAGTTAAGTTTATAACCTCTTTTAAGCTATCTCCAGGATTTAAGGTTATGTAGCTATCTGCCGGAGGCGGCATGATTCTTCTAGCCATCGCACCTTTATATTCAGCCTCTTCGCCTGCTGTAGATTTAACATCTAAATATTTGCTCAATACGGGTTCAAAAGGGGTTTGCCATTTACAAAACTTGCGGGCGCTATCGGTATTGTTGTGAACCACAAAATCCAACTTAATGGAATCGCCAAGCTTAGCTTCAGACGGTCCGGTCATCACTGCTGTTAAGGACGTGTCCTTTTTTAAAATATCCATATTATTTTCGCTTCCTTCCGAAACTTTACTAGTTGAGGAACATGCAGCAAAAAACAACAAGATGAATACTGCGATTGTATTAAAAATTTTCATGCTGCAAACATAATCACTTTCGGATAAAATTTAACTCGCGACTTTGATGATAATACCGGTTTTTACATGGCCATAGAAATTAGTTTAGCTTCGGTTGCGATGTTTAAGGTATTTTGACAGGATGATTATTTATAAAAAAAGTTTTATAAAGTTGATTTAAAGAACTTAAGCAACTATTTTTCACCTGTCAACAGGAAAATCGGATAATTACCTGTTGGCTTCTCCGCAATGCTTGCGGTTTGAATCTTCAAATTTTTGAATCCTGCGTTTTTTGCCATAGCTAAGAATTCGTTTCTATCAAATCCAAGATGGAAAATTCCCGTATCTTCCGAATGAAAAGTACCATCTTCTGCATCAAGGTCGGCGATGGCAATGGTTCCATCACTTTTAATTAGTGAATAGAATTTATTAAACAACTCCTGCACATGCTCAATATGATGAATGGTCATGGAAGAAATAAGAGCGTCGAACTTGGTATCTAATGTTTCTTTGGTTAAATCCATTTCTAAGATGTTAAGCTTACAAGCTATATCACCCTTTTTAGCTTTTAAGACTTCAGTCATGGAAGCAGAAATATCTACCGCGGTAATTTCGCCAACATAAGGTGCAACCTGCGACAATAATAATCCGGTACCAGAACCAAAATCCATAATATGCATCTCCTTCGAAAAGGATACATTCTTCAATATGGTTTGTGCAATTTGATCTACATTTCGAGTGGTAGATTTTTGGCTGTCGAAGCCTTTTGCTTTTTGGGCGAAAAAATCTTTTTGGTTGGATTTCATTTATAAGCTAAGTTTAAGTCTTCACCATTGTTGGAGTCAACCAAACCTTCAATTTTCGGAAACAACCTCTACACATCTGACCAGCTAAATCCCTATCCAGCTAAACAACTAACCCTAAACTCGACTCACAGTTTTTCCTTAGTCTTCTGATTATCCATCATAATCAATTTGTCTTTCAAAGTTTGTTGCAGTTCAGATTGTTTATCAATATTAACAATCGTCTGCAATACCACTTTTGCGGCTTGGCTAAAAAAGGCCTGGTTAATTGTTTTAAATTCATCAGAAGCTTTGTGGTAGTCTTTATGGTCTTCTACGCCGAAGTATAAAAAGGGAATGTCTTTTGCGTTAAATGCACCCTGATCGCTTTGGTTTGTCCAATCGTCGTGGCCCATGGTTGGTTCATCATGACCGAAAAGCACTCTTATTCCTGTTAAATTTGTTGCTACATATTGCTTTAATTTAGGGTTTTTGTAAGTTCCCGAAACGTAAAGTTCGTTTTTATCGTTGTGGCTAATCATGTCCATATTCACATTTAAAAAAATGGTGTTGATGTTTACTGAAGGATTTGCAACAAATGCTTTTGAACCGCGCAAACCCCACTCTTCGGCATCGAACGCTGCAAAAATGATGGTATTGGTAGGTTTATGCTTTGCAAAATAGGCTGCTATTTTCAGTAGTCCGGCAGTGCCCGAAGCATTGTCGTCCGCACCATTATATACATCCCCGTTAATTATCCCAAGATGGTCATAGTGGGCAGAAACCACGATAACATTGTTGGTTTTTCCTCCAATATATGCAATTAAATTGGTGCCATTTACATCCTTTCCCTTGTCTTTAAATGTAAATTCTTGGGCGTAGTTTACATTCTGTGGGTATGATTTCAAACCAAGTTTGTCGAACCTCGCCTTGATGTAAGCTCTTGCCATTTCCGCGCCGGCGGTTGCGGTTTTTCTACCTTGGTATGCATCAGAAGATAGAACTTCTACATCGGTCAGTAATTGTTTATCTAATTTGCCTCCATTATTTTGATTTTTTACCGAAGAACAGCAGCTCAACAAGAGAGCCAACGGTAGGATATATAAATGTTTCATAGGTTTAAATTCTCGACTGGAAAGATAAGAAGAAATCCGAAAATTTATGTACCGCTTAAGAAGTTAAAAGCAAAGAGGATGGTTTAATTTCGACTAAATTCTTCCGTTCATTTTCCAATAAAATAAAGGTATTTTGGGCGCTTTCACACGCCTTGCGCTGTATCTTCTACTTTGCGAGAAGCTCCGTAGAAGGCTGCCGCTTCAGTGGTTAGCGCTTGCGAACTGTATAAAAAAAAGCGATGTTTTTTGTACGCTTAACAACCTTTGTTTATTGCACCGATCTGCGTTGCTAAACCCGATTAAAGCGACAGCCCGTGAGGAACGAACGGCTACAGCGGAAAGCGGGCCTGCAGTGTCCGAAGAACCACGTGCTTTCATTTTCGAATAAAATAAAGATAAATTGGGCGCTTTCATACGCCTTGCGCTGTATCTTCTACTTCGCGAAAAGCTCCGTAGGAGGATGCCGCTTCAGTCGTTAGCGCAAATTACATCGTGTAATAAAAATTCTTTACCACTGCTTGTAGCTTATTCTGCCAAACTTTTTACGCCAAAAAACGTTAGGACTTCGTAAATTTTAAAAGATGCAAAATCAAACCTTAATTCAATATTTCCACTGGTATTATAACGAAGAAGAAAATTTGTGGACGAAAGTTGCCAAAGAAGCTGCTCATCTTAAAGAAGTGGGTGTAACTATGGTATGGCTTCCACCTGCCTATAAGGGATCTGCAGGTGGTTTTTCCGTAGGTTATGATGCATATGATCTTTTTGACTTAGGCGAATTTGATCAAAAAGGCACCAAAGAAACAAAATACGGCAGTAAGGAACAGCTTTTAAAAGCAATTGAAGCGTTACATGAACAAGGTATAGGTGTATTGGCCGATGCGGTTTTTAACCATAAGGCTGCTGGCGATGAGCTCGAGAAGTTTTTTGTACGGCGTGTAGATGAAAACGATAGAACTCAGTTTATATCAGATCCGTTTGAGATAGAGGCTTGGACCAAGTTTACCTTTCCAGGCAGGGGAGATACTTACTCAAATTTTCAATGGGATTTTAAATGCTTTAGTGGCGTGGATTGGGCAAACGACATTCAGGAGAAAGGCATCTTTTCAATCCAAAATGAGGTTGGAGATGATTTCGACGAAGTGCCTTCGGATGAAATGGGAAATTACGATTACTTGATGTTCAACGACATAGATTTTAGAAATCGTGCCGTGGTAGAAGAATTGAAATACTGGGGCGAGTGGTTGATAAATTCTACCGGATTTGATGGTTTTAGACTAGATGCCGTTAAACACATCAGTCCGGAGTTTATTAGGGAGTGGATTGCGCATTTAAACGCAAAGTTTGATCGGAAATTTTTCATCGTTGCAGAAAATTGGGACATTGTAAACTCGCTGCAGCAAGAAACCTATATGCAGCAAACCCAAGGTGAAACACAGCTTTTCGACACATTATTGCATCGAAGGTTTTATTTGGCCGGACAACAAGGAAAAGATTTTGACTTGAGCAGCATTTTAAACAATACGTTGATGAGTATTAGGCCAGAACTCGCGGTAACTTTTGTAGACAATCACGATTCTCAACCTTTGCAATCTCTTGAATCTTACATTGATTTTTGGTTTAGACCCATTGCTTATTCCATCATTCTTTTGCGTGAACAGGGAATTCCATGTTTATTTTTCCCGGATTTATACGGCGCGATTTACGACGATAAAAGTGAAGCCGGAGAAGATACGCACATTCAATTGGCTGTGTTGCCCGAGGTAGAAATAATGAGCAGATTGCGCGCACATTTGTCCTACGGTGAACAACGAGACTATTTCAACCATAAAAATTGCATCGGTTGGACACGAGCAGGAGACGATGAGCACGAGCATAGCGGATTGGCTGTTGTGGCAAGCAATGGCGATGATGGGTTTAAAACCATGGAGATTGGGAAAAAACATTGTGGAAAAACCTTTGTAGATGCTTTAAAGCACCGACAGGACGAGGTGGTAATAGATAAAAATGGAAACGGAGGGTTTCCCTGCAATGCAGGCAGCGTATCTGTTTGGGTGCTTAAATGAGGTTGATGCAGAAGTTGAGGCTAAAAATGAGCAAATAACAAGTAGCAATTTATGATGCTAAAGAATAAGAAGTTAAAAAGGCTGCGTTTTTATTGCAAAAGAGAAATGGGAGGTATTACATTTGAGAACCCTTTTTAATTTAGTTGTTTTGAGCAGCTGAAAATATTTGCTAAAATAGCTCGCCGATATATCATAAAAAGTTACATTAGTTGTTATGAAACTGATGCTTTATTTACTTGTTGTATCGATTATTACTTGTATAGGGTGTAGAAGAGAATTTAAAATTTCAAAAGATGCTTTTCATTTGATAGAACCCGGGAATTTAAAAAACTTTCATGTTGATGTGACTTGCCAATTTGGTGAAAATAATGTCGAAATTTTTACTTTTAAAAATAAGTCTAAAAATATTGCAGATGTTGAGATAGGCGTTTATTCAATAGATCACGGCATCTTAACTTTCCCCAGAGGTAGGTTTGAAATAAAAAAAATCGGAGCGGGCTATCAATTAAGCGCTAAAGGTGAACTGAAGTATCTGTTGTTAACAGATGCCGAGTTCAATAACCTAACAAAGGCTTTAAAACTTAACGGATTTGAAAATCCAGAAGTTCCGTCAGAAAGCATTTAAGAATGTATTGATCTCTTTCAGCAATCTATAATTCTAGCCGAGATAAATGATTTGGGTTGTTTGTCAGAGCAGAGATTAAAGGACAGCGCTTAGGCTGAATTTATGCCTATTTTTGTTTGAAGGTTGGACTTTTGAAGTAGTTTTCGGCGCTTTTAATGCTGTTTTCAAAAATATCTTGCTTTGTTAAAATCGAATAAAAGAGGCCATTCCAATCGGAAGCGAAGGAATAGACGAAATTATTGAGTTAGAAAAACTGCTCAGCTAAATATAAAGCACGGTAAAGAATTTCTCCCTTTTTATTTCCATTAAATTTTGTTTGAGCGCAGACAGCGATTAGCCAATGAATCAAAAATGCTACCAACGATTTCCTTTTTTCCTGTTCGATCAATAAGAGCGGAATTCTTTTGGCGTTTTCTGCCAAAAGATGTGACGTACAGCGTGAAATAATGCTCAAATAATTGTTAGTTAAACATTTAACCGTCCAACTCAGTTACTTGATTTCTCATTTCAAAATGCCAAATAGCTTTTTTGCTCCATTTGAGGGGAATACGCGTGACTAGCCGAAGTATAATTCCAAAAATAGTCAAAAACTAATTTTCTTTTTGTAAAAAGCAAAAACCTTCCTAAAAAACTCATTTTAACTGCATTTTTAATAAAATTTATAAAAAAAAACTAAATTTTGCGATTAAAATAAGAAAATATAGTAATTTTGACAAAAAAACTCGCCAATTAATGAATAACCTAAGAACCATTGCACTAAAAGAGGCGCAAAATAGGACCTCTCCAGATGTTAAATCGTCGTTTTCGAAAATATCTGATTTTTTCGGACAGAATGTTTTTGATAAGAGGAAAATGCGCGACTTCCTCTCCAAGGAAGTGTATGAAAAACTGCTCTCTACCATAGATCAGGGTGCTATGCTTAACAGCGATGATGCAAATCAAATTGCAATTGCGATGAAAGCTTGGGCAATGAGCCACGGTGCAACACACTACACCCACTGGTTTCAACCATTAACTGGCACTACTGCAGAAAAACACGATTCATTTTTTGAGCCAAGTGGCGACGGAGCTATAGAAAAATTTGCGGGTAGCGCATTGGTGCAACAAGAACCCGATGCTTCTAGTTTTCCAAATGGTGGCATTCGCAATACTTTTGAAGCACGCGGGTATACTGCTTGGGATCCATCTTCTCCAGCTTTTATAATGGAAAGTAAAGCAGGAAAAACACTTTGTATTCCAACCGTTTTTGTTGCTTATACTGGAGAAGCATTAGATTTCAAGGCTCCTTTGTTAAAAGCGCTTGCCGCACTCGATAAAGCTGCAGTAGAGGTTTGTCAGTTTTTTGATAAAAGCATTACTAAAGTAAATGCTTCTTTAGGTATCGAACAAGAATATTTTTTAGTAGATGAGTCTTTATTTAACGCACGTCCCGATTTGGTGTTAACTGGTCGTACGCTATTTGGCCACATGAGTGCTAAAAATCAACAATTAGACGATCATTATTTTGGTTCTATTCCAGAGCGTGTTTTTGCCTACATGGTCGATTTTGAGAATGAAGCTTTAAAACTTGGAATTCCATTGAAGACCCGACATAATGAAGTTGCACCGTCTCAATTTGAGTGTGCACCAATTTATGAAGAAATTAATCTAGCCATTGATCACAATCAATTGTTGATGGATTTAATGGAAAAAGTTGCTCATCGCCACCATTTAAGGGTGTTGTTACATGAAAAACCTTATGCCGGTATAAATGGCTCTGGTAAACACAACAACTGGTCGCTTATTACCGATACAGGGAAAAATTTGCTTGCCCCCGGTAAAACGCCAAAGAACAATTTAATGTTTTTAGCCTTTTTTGTAAACACCATCAAGGCGGTTAGCGAACATGCCGACCTATTGCGCGCGAGTATTTCTTCTGTGAGCAACGACCATAGATTAGGGGCTAACGAAGCTCCACCTGCAATTATATCCATCTTTTTAGGTTCCCAGCTTAACGATGTATTGGATGAAATTGAGCACTCACGGATCAGTAAAAAAATAAAAGAAGATAACGCACTTTGGTTGGGAATCCCAAAAATTCCACAAATTTTATTAGACAATACAGACCGTAATCGTACTTCTCCGTTTGCTTTTACAGGAAATAAATTCGAGTTACGTGCAGTTGGATCGATGTCTAATTCATCTTCACCAATGACCATTTTAAATGCGATCATGGCAGATCAGTTAACTAAATTTAAAATTGATGTTGACAAACTAATAAAAAAGGGTGATAAAAAAGACATCGCTTTACTTACAGTAATTAAGCGTTACATTAAAGAATCTAAGAGCGTTAGATTTGAAGGAAATGGCTATAGTCAAGAATGGGAAGATGAAGCTGCAGTAAGAGGATTGGCAAATATTAAAACCACTCCAAAAGCATTAGATGCTTATTTAACCGAAAAATCTTTAGATTTATTTGCATCTACTGGCGTTTATAGCAAAAGAGAAATTCACGCCCGCCATGAAATTATGTTGGAGAGTTTCTATAAAAAACTTCAAATCGAAGCTAGAGTTATGGGGGAGGTAGCAAACACCTTCATCATTCCGGCAGTTATAAAATACCAAAATGAGCTCATTGCAAATGTTAAAGGCTTAAATGAAGTTGGTGTGGATTCAGGAATTCCGCTAAACATCATCAAAGAGCTGACAAAACATTTAGAAATTGTGAAAACAGATATTGATGCGATGTTGGAAGAACGCAAGGTGACCAACAAAATTGATGACACCAGAGAAAAAGCAATTGCTTACGACGAAAAAGTAAAGTCTTACTTTGATTCAATCCGTTATCATGCAGATAAATTGGAGCAAATAGTAGATGATTCAATTTGGCCGCTGCCGAAATTTAGAGAATTGTTATTCATGAAATAATCGTCTCTAAAAAACGATACAGAGAGAGGTGCGGAGTTTTTACTTCGCACCTTTTTTAATTTTTTTTCTTGGAAACCCGCAAGGCTTGTTTCTAATTAAATCTTTTAGGGCTTGAGAAAAATTAGCTTAAAATCTCGACAAATTTACCTTGCTTTATCTCGGAGTCATGAACTCTTGGATTCCTGATTTTTATTATTCTTAATTGGCAACTCGAATTGGCAAAATATTAGCCGATACAATTCCTAGTTTATTGGGTTTTTAGGTTACCGTCTGACAAAAATGGAGTGCAAAGGAAAATATCTCTATTTCGGTTTAAATAAAAGCACGGAATAATTAAAAAATCAGCAAAAAAAGTTTTACCACAGCTTTAAAAAGGATTTAAACCCGATTAAGAGAATAGCTAAAAGTTTCTTTACAGGTGGATATTATGGAGCATGTTGACCCCCTTGTAATGGTTTCCAATTCTGGTTTGTCGTAAAAATTTTTAAGATTTTTACTGACGTACTGTCGGATACTGACCCCACCCCGGGATATTAAAGATTTTGTAATGGAGCATATTGACCCCTCTAGTTCTGCGTTAAAGCAGTTTCTAATGGAGCATGTTGACCCCCCTCTTTAATTTGATTTGGCTTATTTAGGTAAATTATATTTATCTAAAGCAGCATACCGATGGCCGGAAAATCGAAAGCAATGAGTCAGATCAAACAATTATTACGTCTTCACAAGCAAGGCGATTCCATTAAAAGTATTGCACGTAATCTAGGCATCAGCAAGAATACAGTGAAAGTTTATATCGCTAAACTGGAAGCTGGTACTATTCCTATATCCGAGCTTTTGGATATGGAAGACCCCTTATTACTGGCGAAATTCCATGTCGGCAGTCCAGCCTATAAGGATCCCCGGTTTGAATATCTTCGCAAAAACCTAGCTTATTATGCCAAGGAGCTTCAATCTGTAGGGATGACACGCCTGCTTCTTTATGAAGAGTATGAGGCTGGCTGCAAGCCTGCCTACAGCTATCCCCAGTTCTGTTTTCATCTACGACAACAATTGGTGGCCAGACGTCCAGGTATGCGATTAGAGCATCTTGCAGCAGATAAGCTTTTTGTTGATTTTGCAGGTAAACAGATGCATTATATCGAAAGGGATACAGGAGAGCTAATCCCCTGTCAGATATTTGTTGCTTCACTTCCATTCTCTGATTACTGCTTCGTTATGGCCGTTAGGAGCCAAAGGGTGGATGACTTTCTTTATGCACTGGAGTGTTGCCTGAGGGAACTTGGGGGTACTCCAGCGATACTGGTACCGGATAACCTGAAATCTGCCGTGATAAAGGCAAACAGATTCGAACCAGAGATCAACCGTGCGCTGGAGGACTTCGCAAACCACTATGGCATCACTGTTATTCCCACAAGATCAAGAAAGCCAAAAGATAAGGCCCTGGTAGAGAATCAGGTTAAATTGGTATACAACCGGGTTTATGCCAGGCTCAGAAACCGTCAATTCTTCGATATTGAATCCCTTAACCAGGCCATCAGGGAAAAGGTGAAGGCACATAATCAGACACGGATGCAGCAAAAGCCCTATTGTAGGGAGGAGCGCTTTCTTGCCGCAGAAAAGCATTTGCTAAAGCCCCTTCCAAAAGAAGGCTTTGAGGTAAAGTCGTATGCAGAGCCCAAGGTAGCGCACAATAATCATATCTACCTCGGGAAGGACAAGCACTATTATAGTGTCCCCTTTGCCTATGTGGGACTAAAGGTTCAGGTGATCTATACGCGCAGCATGGTGAAGATCTATGCAAGGGGCAAGCAGATTGCGGTTCACATACGGAATCTGAATCCAGCAGGCTACTCCACCCAAAAGGATCATTTAAGCTCGCATCACAGGCACTATCTGGAAAGAAGTCCCGCTTATTATATTTCCAGGGCAAAGGAAAAATCTCCAGCGCTACATCTTTTGTTTCAGATGATATTTGAGCAGAACAAGCATCCTGAGCAACTTTATCGTACCTGTGACGGCCTGCTAAGACTATAGAAAGGTGCAAGTCCCAGCGGATTTGCAGCTGCGTGCGATTTGGCAATGGATGTTCATAACCTTTCCTACCGCTTTGTCGAACGCATTCTAAAGAACAATATGGCCAGTAATCAGGATACACCAAAACAAGAACAGTCGCTTCCCCAGCACCAAAATATCAGGGGGAAAGAATATTATTCACAGACAACAATTAAATACTAAACAATGAACATTGAAACACAACTTAGGCAGCTGCGTCTGCACGGCATGAATCGAAGCTGGCTAGCTTTGAGTGAGACAAGAAGGCTCCAGGAACTTACCCTTACCGAGGGAATGGAGGTACTGCTACAGGCAGAATCCGATGACCGGGATGGAAAGCGGTTTGAACGGCTACAGTTAAATGCAAACTTCCGTTACAGGGCATCAATAGAGGAACTCAACCTAGAGGCAAAAAGAGGATTGGATAGGGCTACCGTAGGGGTTTTCGCTACAGGAGAATACATACCAAAAGGTGAAGCGATATTGGTGTGCGGATCTACCGGGACCGGAAAATCGTTCTTCGTCTCTGCACTGGGGCATCAGGCCTGCACACAGGGATACAGAGTGGCTTATTTCAATGTCCAAAAGCTGTTGTTAAAGACAAAGATGAGTAGGATCGATGGAAGCGTTTACAAATTCTTTGAAAAAATATCAAAGGCGGATCTGCTCATTTTGGATGATTTCGGACTTACACATCTTGAGCAACAACAAAGGATGGACATGTTGGAAATAATTGAGGATCGGCATGCAAAAAAAGCTACCATAATTGCAAGCCAGCTGCCAGTAGATAAATGGTGGGACATCTTCGGAGATTCGACATTGGCCGATGCATTTCTGGATCGTATGGTACATACTTCATACAGAGTTGAATTAAAAGGTGAAAGTCTAAGAAAAAAAAGGTAAAATTGTCATGCCATCAGCTAGGATAGGCCAAATCCTCGAGGGGGGTCAGTATGATGCATTACCGGGGTCAGCATTACCATAATATCCAACAGGAATACTAATTCTGGGGTGTCGGAACAAATTAATTTGGAGAACACTATCACTAAGAATAATTTTTACCTTCCTAAATTTACAAATCCAACTAAACTATCCCACCTGCCGCCGGGAAAGCGGTAGTACACAAAAATTTGATAGCTATTTTCTGTTTGATAAAAAGAGCCCTCAAATGCCCTGGTTTGTAGCGTCTGGTCTATTTTATTTAGCCAAGCATATTCATAATCGTACAATCCTTGCTTTAGCAAAAGTGTTGTGTAAAACTGTTTTTTTTCCGAATTGTAAATTAATTTGTTTTCTTGAGTCAATGCATAATTGTTAAACTTTCCAACAACGTAAGCATCACCCATTGACGTTGGTGGAATTGCATTTAAGGTAAAAGTTACGTTTGCGTAATCGGCTTCCGTGTTGTCATCCCGTCCATCGCTGTTATGGATAAAGAAGTTGCCATTCTCATCAAATTCATTTGCGAAAGCTAAGTTATTTCTTGGCAAATCGGCAAAGAGCAACACATTGTTTGCACTCACCTCTGGGGTTATCGTCTGTACTCCGCTCGACTTGTAGCGCAAACTTCGGATGTCGAATTTTCTAAATTGATTACCTGCCCAAAAATCATTACTAGTCAAATCATTAAAAATCAATTGATTTGGCTTGATAAAGGAAGGTTTTGTATTTGCCTGCACTGTATTTTGATCGAAATTTTGCATCACCACCGTTTTTAC
Source organism: Pedobacter sp. UYEF25 (assembly GCF_054061655.1). Classification (NCBI taxonomy): domain Bacteria; kingdom Pseudomonadati; phylum Bacteroidota; class Sphingobacteriia; order Sphingobacteriales; family Sphingobacteriaceae; genus Pedobacter; species Pedobacter sp. UYEF25. The sequence continues at coordinate 59,999 of NZ_JBSSEL010000021.1, forward strand.
ATCCTGATACGGATTACTAATTGGGATTTGATGATTTATAATAAAATTAATTTTTTGTTTGCTATCTCTGTCAGCCACTTGATAAGAATTTGCAATCTCAGCAGCCACTGCAAATTGCGGATCCAACACGTAAAATCGCTGTGAAATTACGGGCGTTTGATCTGCGTTATCTTCATAAATTTTCAAAAGATAATTGCCGCTAATTTTCGGTGCAATTTGCTGATTTGGTAATTTTAATTCGTAGTGGGTATATTTTCTTACGGTGTTTGAGGAGTAGCGATAATCAAAAATGCGATCGCTGGTAAAACTTTGCAGATAATCTACGCTTGACAGGCGAGAGGGCTTCCAATCAGCAGTGCATTGCTCAATGGTATAGACGTAATTTTTAGTTCCGGCTAGTAAATCGTCAAACGAGCAGGTAATGGTTTCTGCAGAGTTGAGTCTGATAATAGGAATGGATTGTTCTTTTATTGTGTTGTGGCACTGAACAGTCCTTATATTTGGCAAATAAACCTTATTGGTGTATAAAAAACTGTTAACGCTTTGTGCGTTAGCAATACCTCCGTACAAAATAACTAGGCTAAAAAAAAATCTAAGCATGGCTAAAGCTAAGACTTTATTCCGCAATTTTTTATTAAGAAGGTTGGTGGATTGGAGCTTAAATGTTTACCCCTCGATTTCCATAATTTCGGTAGCCAAACTTTCCCACTGATGCTGACTGACATCTAAATCTTGCTTTGTAGCCAAATAACGCTTATTGGTTTCAGCAAGTTTATCTGCTTTTCCATACACTTCTTCTTGGGTAAGCTCAGCTTCTATCTGCTTCACTTTTTGCTCCAATTCGCCAACTTTAAGTTCAACTTTTTTTAGTTCTTCGTTAAGCTTCTTTAAGTGATTTGTTGAAGTCGGACCAACTATTTTAGGCTCCTCTTTCTTTTTTTCAGGCATTTTTACCGGAATTGGCTTGGAAGCTGGAATCACCCGTTTGCTGTTCCATTCTTCATATTCTGCGTATGTACCAGGATATTGTTTTATTTTTTCTTCCTCGATAAACCAGATTTTGTTCGCCACGTTATCCAAAAAATATCTATCGTGAGAAACAGCAACAAAAGTACCTTCGAACTGTTGCAGTGCTTGGATTAATATGTTTACAGATTGAATGTCTAAGTGATTGGTTGGCTCATCCAGGATCAAGAAATTAGAATCGGTCGTTAGTGATTTAGCTAAGGCTACCCTAGATTTTTCTCCACCAGAAAGCACTTTTATCTTCTTAAAAACATCATCGCCAGAGAAAAGAAAACAGCCTAATATGCCTCGCAGTTCAGTGTCTGTATGTTTCGGAGCAAATGCTTGCAATTCTGCCAAAATGCTGTTTTCAAGATGTAATGATTCGAGTTGATGTTGAGCAAAGAAGGTTGTAGTAACATTGTGTCCAGTTTCGCATTTGCCATCAAACTGCTCTGCACCCGCAATAATTCTTAGCAAGGTAGATTTACCTTTTCCGTTAGCTCCAATTAAAGCTATTTTATCACCCTTTTCTATAACGGCTTCTGCATCCTCTAAAATGTGAACATTTGGATAATGTTTGGTGGCATGTTCTATCATAACCACGTGTCTACCAGATGGTTTGGAGAATTTAAAAGCAAAATTTACCGTCGGATTGTCATCATCTACATCATCTACGCGTTCCATTTTATCTAGCGCTTTCATTCTAGATTGCGCCATCTTAGCCTTGCTGGCTTTAGCCTTGAAACGTTCTATTAAACGCTCTTCTTGCTTAATTTTGGCCTGTTGATTTTTAAATTCTCCTTTTTGAATTTCACCACGAAGTGCTTTTTCTTCGACATAAAAGCTGTAGTTTCCGGCATAAACATTTAGCTTTCCTTTACGAGATTCTACGGTACGATTTACGATTTTGTCTAAGAAATACCTATCGTGAGAAACGATTACGATAGCGCCTTCAAAATTGCCCAGGTAACTTTCCAGCCATTTAATAGATGGTAAATCCATGTGGTTAGTTGGCTCATCTAGCAACAAAATATCTGGGGTTTGAAGCAATATTTTAGCCAACATTACGCGCATGCGCCAGCCGCCAGAAAAGGTGTTCAACGGCCGATGCTGGTCTGAAGTGCTGAATCCCAAACCTGCCAAAATTTCGTTTGCTCTATATTCTATGTTGTATCCATCAAGCGCTTCAAACTCTTGTTGTTTATCGCTTAATTTGTTTAGCACTTCCTCGCTGTAATCTGTTTCTATCTTTTTCAACAATTCCTCAATTTCGTCGTGCAGCTGATTTTGGCGATCAAAAGCTTCCATAGCCACATGTAAAATGCTGTGGTGAGAATCGTAAGAGAGCAAATCTTGGTTTAAATATCCAATTTTCAAATCTTTGGCCATACTCACGGTGCCCGAGGTTGGCGCATACTCGCCCACGATAATCTTAAGTAAAGTAGATTTTCCGGTACCATTAGCGCCAATCAAACCTGCTCTATCGCCAGGTTTAATGTGCCAGTTTGCTTCTTCGTATAAGGCTCGAGAGCCAATTAAAAATGTTAGGTTATTTATAGAAATCATTGCGGCTGCAAAAGTACGAAAATTAAAAGCGTTTTTAGAGTGGATTTATAAAATGCCTGTTTTGGAATCGGAGTGTAAATAGGCATTTTTCAATAATGTAGTCTAACAATCAAATAAACAAGTTTTCTTCGCTGCCGCGGATGGATTCATTTTTAACACATGGCTTATTCATTTGTTAATGAAAGGTGTTTTGCAGCGTTGGGAGCGAACTGCGATAAGATCTGTTCTTACTCTTTAATCACAATCTTGAGAGATTTTCGCGAGCCATCCAAAAGCTGCTCTTGTTTTTAGTATGGTATTTTCTCTAAAAAGATCGAAAGCGCTTTGCATTACTAAAACTCATATTGGCGGACACGAAAGCGAAGAACGTGAAGAGATATAGCGCGTAACCGGACTGACACTGCCGGAAAAAGAGATGTTTTGTTTTCAAAAATGCAGTAAAGTTTCACATTAACTTTAGTTAAAACATATTCTTTAAAAGGTAAGGCATTTAAATTCCTACTTTTGGCTTTCTTTACTATATTAGTAATATGTATCGCCTCATAAAGCCCCTATTTTTTAAGTTCGATCCAGAGAATGTTCATTATTTTGTAGTGAAACGTCTTAAATGGTTCAATGATGTTTTTCCACTCGGAAAGACCATTATCCGTGGTAGTTTTGATGTAAATATCAAGGGCTTAGAGCGCGAGGTGTTCGGAATTAAGTTTAGAAATCCGGTAGGTTTGGCTGCCGGGTTTGATAAAAACGGCGAATATGTGGAGCCACTTAGCAATTTGGGATTTGGGTTTATAGAGGTTGGGACCGTTACGCCAATGCCTCAACCTGGAAATGATAAGCCAAGAATGTTTAGGCTACCCAATGATGAAGCGTTGATTAACCGCATGGGTTTTAATAATAAGGGCGTTGATGTAATGGCTGAACGCCTGCGGATGGTAAAAGACAAGCATCCGGATATTGTAATTGGAGGAAATATTGGAAAAAATAAAACCACGCACAACGAAAATGCAGTTAATGATTATTTGATCTGTTTTAAGAAGTTATTCGAGGTGGTAGATTATTTTGTGGTAAACGTAAGCTCGCCCAACACGCCGGGATTACGCGAATTACAGGAGAAGGAACCATTAAAAAATATTTTGAATACCTTGCAAGTTGAGAACCATAAACATACTTTTCCGAAACCCATTCTGTTAAAAATAGCGCCAGATTTGACTTATAGTCAGCTAGATGACATTATTGAGATAGTTGCCCAAACCAAGATTGCAGGCGTTATTGCCACCAATACAACCATTAGTCGGGAGGATTTATTGAGTGATGGAAAACTAAGTGGAGAAATGGGAGGATTAAGCGGAAAACCGGTAAAAAATCGTTCTACGGAAGTCATTAAGTATTTGGCTGAGAAATCTAACCACGCATTTCCCATTATCGGTGTTGGCGGAATACATTCTGCAGAAGATGCCAAGGAAAAACTTGCAGCAGGAGCGTGTCTCGTGCAACTTTACACTGGCTTTATCTATGAAGGCCCAGGATTGATTAAGACAATTTGCAAGGCTTTGGTTTAAAACAGCCTTTTTAATCAAAAAATTGAATTTGACTCATAACTTTGGGCAGTATGTACATTTCACTTCAGATGTTATGACGATGCGAACATACATGCTGTGCCCTGCAAAAACCTGAAAATTTCAAATTGATACACTTTTAAAAATACTTGCCAAACGACCAAGCGTTGGCGATTGGTATTACAAGAACGTTTTTCACAAAAAAAACATCGCTAATTATATAGCGATGTTCAATTATTTTGATTCTTAAAGCTTATTTGCTCAACGAAGCTAAAACAGCATTATTTTTAGCTAACTGATCGTTTTTTGGTTGTACCGAACGAGAGCCCAGTTCTAAATTGGTTGCCAATTTTAAAAATTTTACATCTTGCGAAGCAAAGTTCTTATTTCTTCTATCTTTTCTTTTTAATCTTGTAACTGCCATGTCGGTATTCTTTTATAATTTCTTTGTTAAACCTAGAGGTCGAGAGCGGATTCGAACCGCTGTAGAAGGTTTTGCAGACCTCTGCCTAGCCACTCGGCCACTCGACCATTTTTGTAATAGTTTGCAAAAGTAACAATAAAAGGCTATACCGCAAGGAAGTTTTTGTAATTTTTGATTAAAGAATTAATTAATCTCTTCTAGAAATTTCTGCGCAAAAAATTGCCGCGCTAATTGCAACATTTAACGATTCTGCTTTACCAACTCTTGGTATGGTTACTTTGTTTGCTATTTTTTTGATAATTTCCCGAGAAATTCCATTTCCTTCGTTGCCTAACACAATAAATCCTTCCGCGCCAAACGCTGTTTTATAAATTGATCGCCCTTCTAACAATGCCCCGAAAATAGGTATTCCGGTGTCGGTTAGAAAATCAGCCAAATCTGTGTAGTAAATGTTGGTAGAAGCAAGACTGCCCATGGTAGCTTGTACCGTTTTTGGATTATAGGCTTCTACGGTATCTATTGAGCAAACAATATTCTTAATTCCAAACCAATCGGCCGTTCTAATAATGGTGCCCAAATTTCCCGGATCTTGCAGTCCGTCTAATACGAGGGTAAATTTCTGCTTAAATTGACTATAGGAAGGGCTCACAGTTTCTGGAATTTTTACCAAAGCCAACACATCTTGAGGATTTTGCAGGGCACTAATCTTACCCAGTTCTACGTTGTTTAGTGCAAATAAGTTTATATTTGCAGGCAACTGTGAAATAAAAGCCGTTTTTTCTGCAAGATGATAAATGGTTTCGATTTGATAGCTGGAATTTATAAACGATTGTACAGATTTTTGGCCTTCTACTAAAAAAAGGCCATTTTCTTTGCGATACTTTTTTTGATGCAACGACTTAACAAAACTGATCTGCGATTTTGAAAGCATATGTTTACCCGCCCTTTATTAAATTTTATAGAGTTGCAATATTACTATTTATTATTGTGTTAATACATGCTTGTTCATCTACCAAATATATTTCCGAGGACCAAGCTATCGTTAAAAAAGTTACCATAGACAGCATAGATCCGAAGTTTGCGGAAGAAGCCTATAATTATGTTCAAAAGGATATTAGGCCGCCATCTGCACTAAGCATAAATGTTCCGCTCTACAACCTTTTTAATACCAAAGACGGCCGTTATAAAACGAGCGGCATCAAGCCTTTCGGTTCTCCACCCGCAGTTTTAGACAGCACATTGGTAGAGATCTCTCGAAATCAGATAGAAAAATTTTTGAAGGGTAAAGGTTATTTTACAGCTAAAGTTAAGGCTAAAATATCGGTAGCAAATAAAAAAGCCGTGGTAGATTTTAGAGCCAATCCGGGACCCGCCTATTTTATCGGAAGCATTAAAGATTCTATAGCAAACCAAAACATTAAATACCTTTATGAAAGTCAGAAGCCTAAATTTTCTAGGCTGCACGTTGGCATGCAATATGATTCTGATTCGCTGAATTTTGAGCGCGAGCAGATCTATCGCATTTCGAAAGAAAACGGGTATTATTATTTTCTTCGGCCTTACATTAATTTCGACGTGTTTGGCGCAGATGTCGTTTCTGCAGATAACAAAGTGGATTTACATTTAAATGTAACTGATCCGCCAAATGGCGAGCATAAAACCTATACTATCGGTACGAGTCAAGTAATTGTTGCACCTAATCCCGATGGTTTCCCAGACAGTTTAAGGTATAAGCTCAGTAAAGACACCATTAAACATGTTGTTTTTACAGATTTTGCAAAGCGTTATCGAAGAAATCCAATTGTGCGTTACGATTTTTTGAAGTTTGGTGAATTGTATGACATTAATAAAGAAAATCTTACCTACGACCGGCTTTATCAGCTTAACATCTTTAAAAATGTTAATATTAATTTTTTCCGCGCAGACAGTACATCTAATAAAATTATCCCAGTAATTCAACTTATTCCTCAAAAGGTAATGAGCAATAGGGTAGAAGGAGAAGTCCCATTTAATGGAGGAACGGTTGGCTTTAATCTGAGTAATACGTATACCAATAACAATATTTTTAGAGGTGCTGAGCGGTTTGAACTCCAATTAAAGGGAGGTTTGCAGTCTAGGATAGGCAACGGGGAAACACCTTTTAAAGACATTTATCAGCGAGATTTTTCAATTAGTGCAAGCATTGCTGTACCGCGTTTACTTATTCCTTTTTTTAACTTTGGGCTGGGGAAAAATGGAATGCCACACACCACATTTTCCTCGAGTTATATTTATGCTTTGCAAAAAGACATTTCTGTTAGGCGGATATTTATCAACTCCATTACGTATGACTGGGTAGAGACAAAATCTAAGCTACATTCATTTACGCCTTTAAATTTTGAGTATCGGTTTGGGAATTTAAATAGAGATAGCCTAACGAGTGATGAGGCTTTAAATAACCTCTATTACATTGCTTTACTAGACAGGAAAGATTTTACTCTAGGCACAAAATATACCTACTCTTTAAACGCCGACAAGCTAAACGAGTATAGAACATTTGTGTATTTTAGGGGAAATATAGAAACCGCAGGAAATTTGTTGCAGGCTTTCTCTAGCATAAGTGGGAAAAAATATGATGTTGCCAACGGCGAATATGCAACATTTTTGGGACTTCCTTACAATCAGTACATTAGGCCAGATGTAGATATTAGATGGTACAAATACATTTCTGGTGAACGACAGTTTATTGCGCGTATAAATGCTGGAATAGGTTATGCGTATGGGAACTCTACCCGATCTGGTTTGCCTTTTGAGAAAAAATTCTTTGCAGGCGGCTCCAGTGGCATACGTGCCTGGCAGGCAAGAACACTCGGTCCTGGCAATTATAACAGAACAACCCTGGGCAGTGACAATCTAAGGCGTGCACTTTTTGGCTTAGATCAGTTGGGCGATTTGCGCATTGAGAGTAATTTAGAGTATAGGTATAAATTGCTCGACAAGTTTTTTGGTGCGACTTTAAAAGGCGCTGTTTTTCTTGATGCTGGCAATGTTTGGAATTTAACAGCGGCGGATGGTCCGGAAAAGAAATTTGATTTTGGCAAGATTGGTCATCAGATTGCCGTTGGAACGGGAATGGGTTTTAGATACGACGTAAAGTATTTTGTGTTCAGGTTCGACATTGGATTGAAACTTAAAGATCCTGAATTTTCGGGAACTGATCAATGGGTAATTAGTAAGTTTTTAACTGGAGGGAAATCCTTTAAGGACGACTATAATGCTACTCACGGGCCGGATACTTACCGCTTTTTACAATATAATTTTGGCATTGGCATGCCTTTTTAGTTTCACTTTTGCGTGAGGGATAGTAGTGAAAATCCTTTTGCCTTTTTGGGCAAAAGATTGTAACGGATGAGCCCGACCCTTGCGCAGCTTGGGGAACGCCCAAATGAATTTAGAAATAGCTTAGGAGCAAAATAAATCTGAAGCGATGTTAAATAAGACTGACAAAAGCAATTCTTAATTCTAAGCGCTGTAAATTTCAAAGAAAGATTTTAAACCTATTTTAAGATCAAAATAATTTCTTCAAGGCGTCGAATATGCTTTCAAAAAAAGTAGTGAGGTTTAAACCGCTGCTGTGGTTAAAATAAACAAAAGCTAAAAAAATAAGCACCGCAAAAATGATTAGTTTTCTAAAAGCAAAAGCCAAAATCACCAGAATAATTGGAATTAAAAACAGCCATAAACTGTTGATGGCGTAGGGCGTTAGGTCTGTGTCCTTTTTGTAGACGTAAACGAGTTTACTATGGGTACCATTGTCATTTTGATGCTTAACGTATACAAAAGTGGATTTCTCAATAGGAAGTTGCAATATTGCAACGCCATCATTAAATTTTAACTGCTGCGTAAATCCGCTAATGCTAAAGGTATAAAGGCCATTGATATTCTCTTTGGGCGTGCCTGCCGAATCCGCAGCAATAATAGCGAGCTTATTATTTTTAAGTAGATTCTCCTTCACCAAAAAATTATTAATTGCAGAATTTTGGCCAAAAACAGTTGTTCCTGCGGCCAAAACGCATAAAAAAAGAAGTAATTTTTTCATTTTTAGCAAATTTTTTTAGACTTTAATAAGGGCAAAAAACATTTTTAATGACGATCTAAGGTATAAAATGGTTGATAAATTGTAGGCACTTAAAAATTTCTTTTCTAAAATCAGTTTAGCATAAAAATGCTAAACGTTAAGAAAGAGGCAAAAGCGACCCATAATAAATAGGGAATAAACAAAAATCCCGCCCATTTAGAGATTCTGTAAAAATAGAATCCGTTAAATAAAATCATCATAAACAGTAAAATAATTTCTGCCAAGGCAAAACCTATCTCGTGCATATAGAAAAAGATAAACGACCAAGCCAAGTTTAAAATCAGCTGAATGAGGTAAATGGCTATAGTTCTAGGAAAATGTGCAATGCTGCTTCGCTTTTGCCACACCAGATAAGCAGAAATGCCAATTAAGATGTACAGCATTGTCCAAACTGGACCAAATAGCCAGTTGGGTGGATTAAATGTAGGCTTGTTTAAATTAGGATACCAACTTTTTATGCCGCCAACTGTCGCCCATGCACCCAAACTGCCAACCCCAAGCGTTAACGCGATGTTTATAATTAACGCTGCTAGATTAAATTTTTGTTTTTTCTCGTACTTCATGTCTTATCTTTCTACATCGGGAACAACTGGCAGGCTTTCTGTGCCATCTTCGCCAACCGTTTGTATCGCAAAAAGATAGTTGTCTTTGCTGTAGGGCAACGAAATTCGAGTTTCAGTGGTAAAAAACTTTTTCTCCCACATTGGACTGCTACTTTCGCGCATGAGTATATAATATCCCTTCACTTTACCGGTTTTTGGTTTTTTCCAATTAAAGGTTGCCGAGTTGCTTAAATCTTTCACATCTACCTTCACATCTATCGGCGCAGAAGGTGCTTTTGCCAAACAAGCAAGTACGGAAAGGTTGATGCCAGTATTCTTACGCAAATATTCAAAATCCATGAACTTCAGCAAATCACCATATTCAACTCCGTTTTCGGTTCTCAAATCTTGGTGCTGGTGATTAAAGTTTTCGTTCATCTCTGTTAATCTTACGGCAGTAAATCCATTCTCTAAGTATGGAAGATGATCGCCACCGCGTAGAAAACGGTCGCTTCGATACATTAATTTAACCTCTAAGTGATCCACATAGCGTTCGCCAATTTCTTTAACATATCTAGCCAATTGTCTGCTTTTGCTATCGTTTTCTAACCCAAAGCTCCTAATGTTTCTTGCCGTCTTATCTAATTCATAATTGGGCAAACCCTCGCTAAACACTCTAAACTTAGTGTTGTCTATAATGTTTGTGCCACTGCTATTATTGCTGCCAATAATATCGTTATTCAATACTGCTTCTACCTCCCAATTTTCGTTTTTGGCTTTATTTGCCATAAAAGTCGATCCGAGTAAACCTTGTTCTTCTCCGCTCACTGCCACGAAGATGATGGTTGCTGGAAATGCATGTTTACTCATAATTCTAGCGCTCTCTAAAACCGCCGCAACGCCACTACCGTCGTCGTTGGCGCCGGGTGCATCGCTCTTCCTATTCATAATGTCTGTAACGCGACTATCTAAGTGCCCGCTGATGATAAAAATACGCTCATCATTTTTATCGGTCCCCTTTAAAACGGCCACTGCATTTGCCAAAGAAATGTTTGCATCAACCCGTTTACCGTCGGCCTTATAAGTAACGGTATCAAGATAAGCCGTTAATCTGCCGTCGCTATGCTTTGCAAACTGTTTAAATTTATAAACAATCCAGTTTCTTGCCGCTCCAATTCCTACTCTTTTTTCTTTAACCTCGCTCAGTGTGCTGCGAGTTCCGAAAGTAACTAGGCTAGAAATGTAAGATTTTAAAGAATCGGTATTTACTTCTCGTACCATGTCAGCAATCTCTGCGTTTCGATTAACGATGGTTTGCGCGGAGGCAGAAAAAATTGGAATGCAGAACAACGGTAAAAAATAGCGAATTTTCATATTTTTCATTTGTTAAAGTTAGAAGTATTTAAATAATCAAAAGTGATTTTTTAAACATTTGAAAGTCGGATGGGAAGAAAATTGATTTATTATCTTCTTTTAGTTAATTGCCAAACTTCTACAACAAAAAACACCGCCTTTGGCTTTTTTAAAAGCAAAGGCGGTGTTTAGTGCTCCCGACGAGATTCGAACTCATATCGGTGGTACCGGAAACCACAATTCTATCCATTGAACTACGGGAGCATAAAGTACTTTGGGCAGCAAATATAGAAATAATGACGTTAGTTTTATTTGCGCACGATGGAAATACTTTAGTAAATAGGAAACAAAACCGTTTAAAGCTGTTTACTAAAACATAATTCATAGATGTTTTAATTTGCGATGTTCCTAAAAATTACTTCAAAAGTTAGGTTGCAGATCGTGGCATTGACTTTCTGAAATTAAAAGCGCACCTTTGCATCCGTTTAACTAGGATGGAAATGTAAAATAAAGAAGGCCGATATGGAAGAGTTGATTTTTGAAGACGTAAAGGCGTTGCTTTTAAAGGATAACGAGAAAGCATTAAAAAAGTATCTAGATCAACTTAACATTTCCGATGTCGAGGAACTTATCGACGAATTTCCAAAGCAGGCTGCGAAATTTATCAAAACTTTATCTCTCAATCGCGCAGTAAATGTTTTTCGCATTTTAGATTTTCGTACGCAAGAACGCATTATTAAAAAACTTTCTGGTGTTAAGCTAAATTCAATTATAAAAAATCTTCCTCCAGATGATAGAACTGCCCTTTTTGGCAAACTAAAAGGGGATATACTGGCGAAGATGATTACGTTGCTTTCACCCGAAGACCGTAAGGAATCTTTGGCGCTTTTGGGGTATGAAGAGGACAGTGTAGGCCGGTTAATGACACCAGATTACGTAACCGTTCGCGCACATTGGACAATAAGCAGGGTATTAGCGTACATCAGGCGTGTTGGGAAAAATTCTGAAACCATCGACGTAATTTACATCTTAGATAAAAACAGTGTACTCGTAGATGACATTAAGATCCGATCGATTTTGCTGGCAGATCCCGAATCAATCGTCGGCGAACTTACTGACAATCGTTTTATTGCGCTTAAAGCAACTGACCATCAGGAAGAAGCCATTGGTATTTTCCGGATGAATAATAGAGTTGCCTTGCCGGTAGTAGATGGCGAAAATATTATGCTGGGTATCGTAACCGTAGATGATATTCTTTGGGTTGCAAACGAAGAATATACAGAGGATATGCAAAAATTCGGAGGTACAGAAGCACTCGATGAACCTTATTTGGATATTCCACTGCTGCGCCTAGTAAAAAAGCGCGCAAGTTGGCTGGTTGTCCTGTTCTTGGGTGAAATGCTCACCGCCACAGCAATGCAATATTTCGAGATTGAACTTCAAAAAGCAGTCGTCCTTTCGTTATTCATTCCACTTATTATGAGCAGCGGCGGCAACAGCGGGTCGCAGGCTTCTACCTTAATAATACAAGCGATGGCTCTGGGTGAAGTTACGCTTACCGAATGGTGGAAAGTAATGAAACGAGAGCTTATTTCTGGCAGCATGCTTGGTGCCATTTTAGGCACGGTTGGCTTAATAAGGATTGTGATATGGCAAAATATGAACCTGTACGATTATGGGCCTCATTGGTGGCTTATAGCAGTGACTATATTTTTCACCTTAGTTGGTATTGTGCTTTGGGGCAGCCTTATCGGATCTATGATGCCGCTACTTTTAAAAAAATTAAAGTTAGATCCCGCCACGTCTTCAGCACCATTTGTGGCCACCTTAGTAGATGTAACCGGGATTGTAATCTATTTCAGCGTGGCCGTTCTCATTTTAAAAGGTACGTTACTAAAATAGTACGGAAAATGCTAACTTTCCTCATTCTAAGATTTTTTAAGATCGATAATATTAATAATTTGGGCGCTTTTACACGCTGTCCATTGTATCTTTAATTGGCTTTAAGGTGCCAATTAAAGGATGCCATTCCCATCGTTAGCGCTCGGACGTGATGTCTATTTTGCGATTGCTTGGAAATACTTTTTGCTCGTTCCTCGCAAAAAGATTGGAATGTAAAGCGCGACCCCCTTTAGGGGAACGCCCAAATTATATAAAAAATTTCTTTAGTCTAAATTGATGATTATTTGGGCGTTTTAACACGTGCTCCATTGTATCTTTAATTGGCTTAAAGGTGCCATTTAAAGATTCTGTGATGAATTCCAAATAATTTCTATCTTTATTTTTCAAGGCGGCTTTGTGCCAGCCTGTTTAGGGCAGCTCCTTTTTTGTGGCT